>JBEVIJ010000225.1:0-39519 GCA_040510745.1 Xanthobacteraceae bacterium | reverse complement strand
ATCTCCTCGATCTTGAGCGCGCCCTCGCGCGCGCGCCGGCCGAAATCAGAGATAGTCTTCTCGATCTGCGACAGCGAGAGATGGTCGGCATCGCGCACCACCGGCACGACGAGGCCCTTCTCGGTGCCGACCGCGATACCGACGTGGTAGTAATTCTTGTAGACGAGATCCTGGCCGTCGATCTCGGCGTTGACCGCCGGGATTTCCTTCAGGGCCTGGACGCAGGCCTTGGTGAAGAAGCCCATGAAGCCGAGTTTCACGCCGTGCTTCTTCTCGAACACGTCCTTGTATTGATTGCGCAGGCTCATCACCGCGCCCATGTCGACGTCGTTGAACGTCGTCAGCATGGCGGCGGTGTTCTGCGCGTCCTTGAGGCGGCGCGCGATGGTCTGGCGCAGCCGGCTCATCTTGACGCGCTCCTCGCGCGACGCATCATCTGCGGGGGACGGCGCGCGCACATGCACCGCCGCGGCAACCGGCGTAGGTTGAGAGGCGGCGCGCTCGATCGCGGCCAGCATATCGCCCTTGGCAACGCGGCCGTCCTTGCCGGAGCCGGCAACCGCGCCGGGGTCCATGCCGGATTCCGCTGCGATCCGGCGCACCGACGGGGCCAGCGGCATGTCCTTGCTGGACGGCTGGGCGTCGGCCTTCGGCGGCACGCGGAGCTTGGGCTCCTCGTCGGCGGCGTTGATCGGCGTCGTGGTCGAGGTTTTCTGATCCGGTCGGCCGGTCGGCACCGTGGCGGGCTTGGCGGCGGGCGCGCCGGCGCCTTCCTTGATCTGGCCGAGCAGCGCGCCGACCGCAACCGTTTCGCCGTCCTTGGCAGCAATCTCCGACAGGACGCCGGCGGCGGGCGCCGGCACCTCGATGGTCACCTTGTCGGTTTCGAGCTCAACCAGCGGCTCGTCCACTGCGACGGCCTCGCCGGGCTTCTTGAACCACTTGCCGATGGTGGCCTCGGTGACGGATTCGCCGAGAGTAGGAACGC
Organism: Xanthobacteraceae bacterium; assembly: GCA_040510745.1. Classification (GTDB taxonomy): domain Bacteria; phylum Pseudomonadota; class Alphaproteobacteria; order Rhizobiales; family Xanthobacteraceae; genus Z2-YC6860. The sequence goes on along the minus strand of JBEVIJ010000225.1, from coordinate 38,531 downwards.
GAATTTCAGCCATCGCAATGTCTACCTTCTTGTTCCGCTGTCATTCCGGCCGAGCGAAGCGAGAGCCGGAACCCAGTAACCACATGCGTTTACTGGGTCCCCGCTTTCGCGGGGACGACACCCCGAAACTAACCCAATGCCTCGTCGAGCAATTGCTTCAACTGCGAAAGATGCTTCGACATCTGCCCGACCGCTGTCGAGGCCGATGCCGGACGCGTCGCGTAGCGCGGCCGCTTGGTCTTGGCATCGACCTGGTTGAGCACCCATTCGAGATAATGCTCGACGAAGTGCCACGCGCCCATATTGCGCGGCTCCTCCTGGCACCAGACGAATTCGGCCTGCTTGAAGCGCGAAAGCTCCGCTACCAAAGCCTTGGTCGGGAACGGATAGAGCTGCTCGACACGCAGGATGTACATGTTGTCGATGCCACGCTTTTCGCGCTCTTCGTACAAATCGTAATAGACCTTGCCGCTGCACAGGATGACGCGGCGGATCTTGTCGTCGGGGACAAGCTTGATCTTCTCGTCGGGGTGAAGCTGCGCGTCGTCCCACAGCACGCGGTGAAACGTGGTGTTGCCCGCCAGTTCGTCGAGCCGGGACACCGCGCGCTTGTGGCGCAGCAGTGACTTCGGCGTCATCAGAATCAGGGGCTTGCGGATCTCGCGGCGTAACTGGCGGCGCAGGATGTGGAAGTAGTTGGCCGGCGTCGAGCAGTTGGCGACCTGCATGTTGTCCTCGGCGCAGAGCTGCAGGAAGCGTTCGAGCCTTGCGGACGAATGCTCCGGCCCCTGCCCTTCATAGCCGTGCGGCAGCAGGCACACGAGGCCGGACATGCGCAGCCATTTGCGCTCGCCGGACGAGATGAACTGGTCGAACAGCACCTGCGCGCCGTTGGCGAAGTCGCCGAATTGCGCCTCCCAGAGCGTCAGCGCGTTCGGCTCGGCCAGCGAGTAGCCGTACTCGAAGCCGAGCACGGCCTCTTCGGAGAGCATCGAGTTGATGATTTCGAAGCGGCCCTGTTTTTCGGCAATGTGATTGAGCGACGTGTGGCGGGCCTCGTTCTCCTGGTCGATCAGCACCGAATGGCGCTGCGAGAACGTGCCGCGCTCGACGTCCTGTCCGGATAACCGCACGGGATGGCCTTCGAGCAGCAGTGAGCCGAACGCCAGTGCCTCCGCGGTCGACCAGTCGATGCCTTCGCCGATCTCGATCGCCTTGGCGCGCGCGTCGAGGAAGCGCTGGATGGTGCGGTGGACGTGGAAGTCCTGCGGCACCGCGGTGATCTTCTTGCCGATCTCCTTGAGCGTCTCGATCGCAACGCCGGTGTTGCCGCGGCGCGGATCGTCCACCGCGCCCGCGCTCTTCATTCCGGCCCAGCGACCGTCCAGCCAGTCGGCGCTGTTGGCCTTGTAGCCGTTGCTCGCCTCCTGCTCGGCGTCGAGCCGGGCGCGCCAGTCGGCCCGCATCTTCTCGACCTCGCCCTCGGTGACGACATTCTCCGCGATCAGCCGCTTGGAATAGATCTCCAGCGTCGAGGGATGCGAGCGGATCGCCTTGTACATCAGCGGCTGGGTGAACGCCGGCTCGTCGCCTTCGTTGTGGCCAAACCGCCGGTAGCAGAACATGTCGATGACGACCGGCTTCTGGAACTTCTGCCGGAACTCGGTCGCAACCTTCGCCGCGTAAACCACCGCCTCGGGGTCGTCGCCGTTGGCGTGGAAGATCGGCGCCTCGATCATCTTGGCAATGTCGGTCGGATACGGCGATGAGCGCGAGTAGCGCGGATACGTCGTGAAGCCGATCTGGTTGTTGACGATGAAGTGCACCGAGCCGCCGGTGCGATGGCCGCGCAGATCCGACAGGCCGAAGCATTCCGCGATGACGCCCTGCCCGGCGAATGCCGCGTCGCCGGAGATCAGCAACGGCATCACCATGGTGCGGTCTTCACGGGTCGCGCCGTGCTGGTCCTGCTTGGCGCGGACCTTGCCGAGCACCACCGGATTGACGATTTCGAGATGCGACGGATTCGCGGTCAGCGAGAGATGCACCTGGTTGCCATCGAACTCGCGGTCGGACGACGCGCCGAGGTGATACTTCACGTCGCCGGAGCCTTCGATCTCGTCGGGCGAGGCCGAGCCGCCCTTGAATTCATGAAAGATGGCGCGGTGCGGCTTGCTCATCACCTGCGCCAGCACGTTGAGCCGGCCGCGGTGCGCCATGCCGACGATGATCTCTTTGACGCCGAGCGCGCCGCCGCGCTTGATGATCTGCTCCAGCGCCGGAATCATCGACTCGCCGCCGTCCAAGCCGAACCGCTTGGTGCCGGTGAACTTCAGGTCGCAGAATTTCTCAAAGCCCTCGGCCTCGACCAGCTTGTTGAGGATGGCGCGCTTGCCCTCGCGGGTGAACGTGATCTCCTTGTCGCGGCCCTCGATGCGCTCCTGGATCCAGGCTTTCTGCGCCGGATCGGATATGTGCATGAACTCGACGCCGAGCGTCTGGCAGTAGGTGCGGCGCAGGATCACGACGATCTCGCGGATCGAGGCGAACTCAAGCCCCAGCACCTTGTCGAGGAATATCTTGCGATCCAGGTCCGCGTCGGTAAATCCGTAGGAGCGCGGATCGAGCTCCTCCTCGTTCTTCTCCGGCTCGATCGCGAGCGGATCGAGCTTGGCGTGGAAGTGCCCGCGCACGCGGTAGGCGCGAATCAGCATCAGCGCGTGGATGGAATCGCGCGTCGCCTGCAACACGTCCGCCGAGGTGACCTCGACGCCCTTCGATTGCGCCTTGGTCTTGATCGTGTCGCCGATCTTCTGCTCGACCGCGCCCCAGTCGCCGGTCAGCGCGTCGATCAGATCGCCGTCGGCGTGCGGCAGGTTCGGCGGCTGCCATGACGGGCCATTCGCATTGCGCGCGGCGTCGGGCGCTGAATCCTTGAGACTCTGGAAGAACGCCTGCCACTCGGCATCGACCGAGCTGGGATTGGCAGCGTAGCGGGCCTGGAGGTTTTCGATGTAGGCGGCGTTGCCGCCATAAAGAAACGACGTGTGTGCGAACGCAGCGTTCGCGTCTTGGCGAGACATAATATTTTCCTTCAGCGAGGCACTGACCTCGGTCCGGCGGCGCATAGGCAAGGGAGCCCGCGTCCACCGGCGTGGAATCTATGACTCAGATCTATGACGCTTAAAAGGCTGCAAAAGGTCTAAGCAATGAATCGCTGTTTTGAAAGCTCAAGCCTGCCGCAAAACCGGGCAGCGCCTAGCGGCCGCCCCACCGGTAATTCAGGCCGCAGCGGATGATCCAGACCGAATCCTGGCTGCCCAGACGGTAGGTGACGCCGGCGACGCCGGCCGGCGGAACGCCTGTCACCCTCGCGTCGTCGGACGTGAAGCGCATATAGAGCACTTCGCTTTTGAGGCTCCAATTGGGTGTCCAGGTCCACTCGGTGCCGACGCCGCCGGTCCAGCCGAACAGCGTTTTCTGCGACGTGAAGTTTGTGGTGGTCGCCGACACGTCCTCGAAAAACGACCAGGTACGATCGAAGTTGGCGTATGCGATGCCACCGGTCGCATAGAGCAGCAGATTGTCCACCACGATCCCGGTTCGGGCCCGCAGCGTGCCGAACCACTGCAGCTTGCTGGTTGCCGTCACCGAATCCGCCGCGCCCGCCGGGCCCTGGCCGCCATCGAGACTGTGCTCGGACGCCCGCAGGCTGGTCCAGCTCCAATCGGCTTCGAAGCCGTACACCATGCAGCCGCTCTGGAAGGAGTAGCCGGCAAGCGGGCCGAGGTTCACCCGACTGGTGGTCGCGTTGACGCTGTTTGGCAAGCCGTTGTCGATCGACTGGCCAAGCCCATCGCGGTCGCTGAACGTAGTGTCGTAGTAGCCCCAGCCGAGCTGTCCACCCAGATAGAAGCCGCTGAAATTCGCGCACCGCGGTGGCAGCGTGTAGCCGTGGCGTGTTGCCACGTCAGCCGCGCGGGCGGCGCTCGCGAGCATCAAACCCAGAAATGCCAGGATAAGAACTCTGTGCATGGGAATCCCCGCCGTCGAAACGACCACGTTCCCGCGTGCACAGATTGATTCGTTTTTTGTGATCCTAGAGAGGACCGGGGCAGAATATCCAATCGAAGATTGGTTCCGACGGGCTAGCCCTTCAGCACTTCCATCAGCGTCTTGCCGATCCGGGCCGGAGACGGTGATACCTTGATTCCCGCGGATTCCATTGCCGCAATTTTGGACGGGGCGTCGCCTTTACCGCCCGCAATGATCGCGCCGGCGTGTCCCATGCGGCGGCCGGGCGGCGCGGTGCGCCCGGCGATGAAGCCGACCATCGGCTTTTTGCGGCCTCTCTTGGCCTCGTCCTTGAGAAATTGCGACGCATCCTCCTCCGACGAGCCGCCGATCTCGCCGATCATGACGATCGCCTCGGTCTGCTTGTCGGCCAGGAACAATTCCAATCCTTCGATGAAATCCATGCCCTTGACCGGGTCGCCGCCGATGCCGAGCGCCGTGGTCTGGCCGAGCCCTTCGGCGGAGGTCTGGAACACCGCCTCGTAGGTCAGCGTGCCGGAGCGCGATACGATGCCGACCTTGCCGGGCTTGAAGATCGAGGCCGGCATGATGCCGATCTTGCAGGCCCCGGCGGTCATCACGCCGGGGCAGTTCGGTCCGATCAGCCGCGACTTCGATCCGCACAGCGAGCGCTTCACCTTGATCATGTCGGCGACGGGAATGCCTTCGGTGATGCAGACGATCAGGGAGATCTCCGCTTCGATCGCCTCGGCGATGGCGTCGGCCGCGCCCGCCGGCGGCACGTAGATCACCGACGCGTCGGCGCCCGTTTTTTCCTTTGCCGCGGCGACGGTGTCGAACACCGGCAGGCCGAGATGGGTGGAGCCGCCTTTACCAGGCGAGGTGCCACCGACCATTTTCGTTCCGTAGGCGATCGCCTGCTCGGAGTGGAAGGTGCCGTTCTTGCCGGTGAAACCCTGGCAGATGACCTTGGTGTTGTTGTCAATCAGAATTGCCATGTCACGCCGCCTTCTTCACTTGAGCGACGATCTTCTGCGCGGCGTCGTCGAGATCGTCGGCCGAGACGACGTTGAGCTTCGACTCGGCGATGATCTTCTTGCCCAGCGCGACATTGGTGCCTTCGAGCCGCACCACCAGCGGCACCTGCAATCCCACTTCCTTCACCGCGGCGACCACGCCCTCGGCGATCACGTCGCACTTCATGATGCCGCCGAAGATGTTGACGAGGATGCCCTTCACCTTCGGATCCGAGGTGATGATCTTGAACGCCGCCGCGACCTTTTCCTTGCTGGCGCTGCCGCCGACGTCGAGGAAGTTCGCCGGCTCCATGCCGTAGAGCTTGATGATATCCATGGTCGCCATGGCGAGCCCGGCGCCGTTGACCATGCAGCCGATCGAGCCGTCGAGCGCGACGTAGTTGAGATCGTACTTCGACGCCTCGATCTCCTTCTCGTCCTCCTCGGTCTCGTCGCGCAGCTTGGCGATGTCGGGATGGCGAAACAGCGCGTTGTCGTCGAAGCCGACCTTGGCGTCGAGGCACAGCAGCTTCTTGTCCTTGGTAATCACCAGCGGATTGATCTCGAGCAAGCTCATGTCCGTTTCAGTGAACGCCTTGTAGAGCCCGGTGAGCATGCCGCTCATCTGCTTCTGCAGATCGGCGTCGAGGCCGAGCGCCTTGGAGACGCGGCGCACATGGTGCGGGCAGATGTTGGCGACCGGATCGACCGCGATGGTGACGATCTTGTCCGGCGTGTCGTGCGCGACCTTCTCGATGTCCATGCCGCCTTCGGTCGACACCACGATGGCGACGCGCGAGGTGGCGCGGTCGACCAGCATCGAGAGATAGAACTCCTTCTCGATGGCGGAGCCTTCCTCGATGTAGAGCCGGTTGACCTGCTTGCCCTTGGGGCCGGTCTGATGCGTGACCAGCGTCGAGCCTAGGATGCGGGTCGCTTCCTTCTTCACGTCGTCGATCGACTTCACGACCTTGACGCCGCCGGCCTTGCCGCGGCCGCCGGCGTGGATCTGCGCCTTGACCACCCACACCGGGCCGCCGAGCGTTTGCGCGGCCTTCACCGCCTCATCGACCGAGAAGGCCGCGATGCCCTTGGCCGTGGGGACGCCGAACCCCCGCAGCACCTCTTTGCCCTGGTACTCATGGATGTTCATGCCGCCCCCCTCAAGCGCCGCCCGGTTTGCCGGGCGGCGAACGCCGCTATTTTTTGCCGAGATCCGGCGCGATCTTCTGACATGCTTCGACCAGGCCCTTCACGGCGCCGACCGACTTCTCGAACATCTCGCGCTCGGCGCCGTTCATTTCCAGCTCGACGATACGCTCGACGCCCTTCGCCCCGATGACAACCGGAACGCCGACGTAGAGATTCTTGATGCCGTACTCGCCGTTGAGCCAAGTGGCGCAAGGCAGCACGCGCTTCTTGTCGCGCAGATAGCTCTCCGCCATCGCGATGGCCGACGAGGCCGGCGCGTAGAACGCCGAGCCGGTCTTGAGCATGTTGACGATCTCGCCGCCGCCCTTGCGGGTCCGCTCGACGATCGCGTCGAGCCGCGCCTGCGTGGTCCAGCCCATCTTGATCAGGTCGGGCAGTGGGATGCCGGCGACCGTCGAATAGCGAACCATCGGCACCATGTCATCGCCGTGGCCGCCCAGCGTCATGGCGCTGACGTCCTCAACCGAAACGTTGAACTCGTCGGCGAGGAAGTAACGGAAGCGCGCGGAGTCGAGCACGCCCGCCATGCCGATCACCATGGGCTTCGGCAGGCCGCAGGCCTTCTGCAGGGCCCATACCATGGCGTCGAGCGGATTGGTGATGCAGATGACGAACGCGTTGGGCGCGTACTTCTTGATGCCGGCTCCGACCTGATCCATCACCTTGAGGTTGATGCCGAGCAGGTCGTCACGGCTCATGCCCGGCTTGCGCGGCACGCCGGCGGTGACGATGCAGACGTCCGCTCCGGCTAGCGCCTCGTAGGAATTGGTGCCCGCCATCTTCGAATCGAAACCTTCGACCGGCGAGGACTCGGCGAGGTCGAGCGACTTGCCCTGCGGGATGCCTTCCGCGATGTCGAACATCACGACATCGCCGAGTTCCTTGAGTCCGACAAGGTGAGCGAGCGTGCCGCCGATCTGGCCGGCTCCGATCAACGCAATCTTGCTGCGCGCCATGTGAGGAAAAACCCTTTGAGAAATTGCCGCCACAACAGCGGGTCGCGCGGTGGTTATCGGGTTCGGTCTAGGCGTTCAAGCCAGCACCGGAAAAACTCAGGTGTCGTCTCACTCTCTGCTATTATTAATACATTATTCCAGAGCGCAAGACCTGAAGCGACTTGCTGCGCTGCAAAAGATTCGGCGGTCAGTGCTGGATCTGCGCGGCGGCAGCCGCCGGGCCGGACTTGCCACCAGGACTGCCCATGACGCGAGCCTTCACCCACTCGCGCCCGTGCTGGAACACGACGTACAGCAGCGGGATCAGGAAAATCCCGACCAGTGACGCGGCAATCATGCCGCCGAACACGGCGGTGCCGACGCCGCGCCGGCTCAACATGCCGGCACCGGTTGCGATCACCAGCGGGATCAGGCCGGCGATGAACGCGAAGCTCGTCATCATCACCGCGCGGAAGCGCTCGCGTGCGCCTTCGATCGCAGCCTCCTCGATCGACAGGCCTTGCTCACGCCGCTCCTTGGCATATTCGACGATCAGGATGCCGTTCTTGGCGGCGAGCGCGATCAGCACCACCAGGCCGATCTGGGCGTAGACATCGTTCGGCAGGCCGAACACCAGCAGCGCGATCATGGCGCCCAACACCCCGACCGACACCGAGAGCAGCACCGGCACCGGGATCACTGAGCTCTCGTAGAGCCCGACCAGGAAGAGATACGCGAACACCACGGCGAGCACGAGAATGACGGTGGTCTTGCCGGCGGCTTCCTTTTCCTGCAGCGCCGTGCCGGTCCATTCGAAGCCGAAGCCGCGCGGCAGCGTCGTAGCCGACAGGCGCTCCATCGCCGCGAGCGCATCGCCCGACGAATAGCCGGGAGCCGGACCGCCGTTGAGCGTCACGCTGCGGAAGTTGTTGTAGCGAACCACCGACTGCGGCCCGAGCACCAGCCGGGCTTCCGCGAACGCGCGGACCTGCACCATCTCATTGTTCTTGTTGCGCACGTTGATGCGGTAGATATCCGCGATGCGGGTTCGCTCGGCGGCTTCGCCCTGAAGAATGACCTGCCAGGTGCGGCCGAACAGGTTGAAGTCGTTGATATAGCTGCTGCCCAATATGGATTGCAGCGTGTTGAACACGTCGGCCAGGCTAAGGCCGAGCGTCTCGACTTTGCCGCGGTCGATGTCGAGATAGAGTTGCGGCGTACTCGCACTGTAAGTGGTGAAGACGCGGGCGAGCTCCGGATTCTGGTTTGCAGCGAACACCATGCCGCGGGCGACCGACGCGATGTCGGCGGCTGACGCGCCCGCCTGGCTTTGCAACTGGTATTCGAAGCCGCTGCCGGTGCCGAGCCCGATGATCGGCGGAAGATTGTAGGCGAAGACGATCGCTTCCTGGATCGCTTGGAACTGCTGCGTCAGCCTGGCGATGATGCCATTGACGCCCAGCGCAGGCTCCTTGCGCTCGTCGAACGGCTTGAGCAGCAGGATGATCAGCGCGCTGTTCGACTTGTTCAACGAATCGAGCAGGCTGAAGCCGACCACCGAGGTCACGCTAGCGACGCCCGGTGTGTTGCGGGCGATTTCTTCGACGCGTTTCACCACCGCCTCGGTGCGGTTGACCGAGGCACCTTCGGGCAACTGGACTTCGGCGAACACCGCGCCCTGGTCTTCCGAGGGAAGGAACCCGGTCGGCGTGACCTTGAACAGCCAGCCGGCGCCAGCCATCACCGCGACCAGCAGCAGCAAGCTGAGCACGGCGAGCCGCACGGTCTTGCGCACGACCAGCGTGTAGCCGTCGCGCGCCTTGTCGATGCCGCGCAGGATCAATCCGATGATCCCGCGCCTTGGCCCGTGGTGCGCCCGCAGGAACACCGCGCAGAGCGCCGGCGAGAGCGTCAGCGCGTTCAGCGCCGAAATGGCCATCGACACCGACACCGCCACCGCGAATTGCCGGAACAGATCGCCGGAAATGCCGGGGATGAAGGCAACCGGCACGAACACCGACAGCAGCACCAGCGTAATAGCGAGGATCGGCGCGGTGATCAGCTTCATGGCGCGATGCGCCGCCTCGGCCGGCGAGATCGACGGATCCTTCTCGAGCTCGGCCTCGACTGCTTCCACCACCACGATGGCGTCGTCGACCACGATGCCGATCGCCAGCACCAACGCGAGCAGCGACACCGTGTTGGCTGAATAGCCAAACGCCAGCATCGCGGCGAAGGTGCCGATCAACGACACCGGCACCGCGATCAGCGGAATGATGGTGGCGCGGACGTTGCCGAGGAACAGGAACACCACGATGACGACCAGCACGAAAGCCTCGACCAGCGTGTGCACCACGCTCTTGATGCTCTCGCTGACAAACACCGTGGTGTCGTAGGTAATCTTGTAGTCGACGCCGTCCGGGAACGACGTCTTGAGCTGGGCGAGTGTCGCCTTCACCGTGTCCGCGCTGTTGAGCGCATTGCTACCGGGCGACTGAAACAGGCCGAGCACCACCGCCGGATTGCCGTCCTGCCGGCCCCGCGATTCCGACAGCCGCGCGGCAAGCTCCACCCGTGCGACGTCGCGCACCCGCACGAACGAGCCGTCGGGATTGGCGCGCACCACGATGTTGCCGAACTCCTCGACGGTGGTGAGCCGGCCCTTGGTCTGGATGTTGAGCTGAAACTGCTGATCCGGCAGCGCGGGCTGCGCGCCGATCCGGCCCACCGCCGCCTGAATGTTCTGGCCCCTGATGGCCGCGCCGATGTCCGCCGGTGTCAGCCCGAAGCTGGTCAGGCGGTCGGTCTGCAGCCACATCGTCATGCTGTAGTCCGAAGGCGTGAACAGCACGACGTCGCCGATGCCGGGAATGCGCTTGATCTGATCGATGATGTTGATGGTGGCGTAGTTCGACAGAAAGAGCTGGTCGAACCGCCCGTCCGGCGACGACAGCGCGACGACCTGGAGCAGCGCCGACGATTTCTTCTTGATGCTGAGGCCCTGGGCTTTGACCTCGTTAGGCAGCCGCGGTTCGGCCAGGCTGACGCGATTCTGCACCTTGACGGTATTGATGTCGGGATCGGTGCCGACCGCGAACGTCACCGTGAGCGTATAGCTGCCGTCGCTGCCGCTGGTCGACTTCATGTAGAGCGCTTTATCGACGCCGATAACCTGCGCCTCGATCGGCTGCGCGACGGTGGCCTCGACCACTTCGGCGCCGGCGCCGGCGTAGGTGCCCTTCACTTCGATCTGCGGTGGCACGATGTCGGGAAACTGCGCGATCGGAATCTGGCTGAGCGCGACCGCGCCGGCCAGCGTGATGACAATCGAGACGACGGAAGCGAGGCGCGGCCGGGCGATGAAAATGTCGGAGATCATCGGCTAGCGCTCGCCGGATCGAGGCTGCGTCCGTTCGTCCGGATCATGCGCTACGCCCCCGGCTTGGCTTCGGTCGCGTTGACGACCAGTCCGGGACGAATGCGCTGAATGCCTTCGGTGACGACACGCTCGCCGACATTGAGACCCTTGCGCAGGACCATGTTGGTGCCGCGCGGGCCGCCGAGTTCGACGCGGCGAACCTGCACCTTGTTCTCATTGTCGACCACCAGCACAAAGGCGCCGGTCTGATCGAGTTGCAGTGACTGGCCGGGCACCACCACCACAATCTGCGGCTTGCCGCTTTCCAGCACGACCGCAACGAGCTGGCCGTCGACCAGCGTGCGCTCGGGATTGGGGAAGCTGGCGCGGACCAGTACCGTGTCGGTACCTTGGCTGACCGTGACGTCGAGGAAATTGATCTTGCCGGCGTGCTTGTAACGACTGCCGTCGGCGAGTTGGAGATAGACCACCACCTCGGCGGGAGCGCCAGGACTGCTTTGCTCCGCACGGTAGGCGAGAATCTCGCGCTGCGTGACCGGGAAGCCGACATAGATCGGATCCTGACTGACGATCGTCGCGAGCGAGCCGCTCGACGGACCGACAAAATTGCCGACTGCGAAATTGGCGCGACCGATGCGCCCGGCGATCGGCGCGCGGATGTCGGTGTAGCTGAGATTGAGCTGCGCCCGCTCCAGCGTGGCCTTCTGCTGCAGCAGCGTGCCGCGCGCCTCGCCCTGCTTGGCGGTCGCTTCGTCGAGCCGCGCCTGCGCGCCGACGTTCTTCAGGACCAGTTCGGATTGCCGGCTGAACTCGATATCGGCGAGCTTGAGCGCGGCTTCCGCCGTCACGATGCCGGCCTTGGCCTCATCGACCGCGGCCTGGTATTGGCCTTTCTCGATCGTGAACAGCAGTTCGCCTTCCTTGACGTCGGCGCCTTCGATGAACAGCCGCTTCTCCAGAAAGCCGTCGACGCGCGCGCGCAGGTCGACCTTGTAGATCGCCTCGACGCGGCCGGTGAAACGATACTGCGGGCGGATATCCTCTTCGACCGCTTTGACCACGGTGACGGCAGGCGGCGGAGCCGCCGGGGCTTGCGCCTGCTTGCCGTCGCCGCATCCGGCCAGGGCTCCGGCCAATCCGAACAGCGCAAAGGTGCGACCGCCCGCGGAAATGCAACGCATGAAAGCTCCTCCGACGCCAACCGGCGCGTCAGATCGTATTTCAGATTGCCTATTTCGGCCATCGACGCGCGGGGCCGAATGCTGCACCATTCGATGCAATTGGGCTAGGATCAATGAACGGGGCCGTCATAGACCGTTTCTCGGCACCCGGCTAAGGGAGTTAAACGTGGCCGCATCAATCAACCCAGCCGCGCCGCATCACCTTCCGGGCTTCATCACGGCGCCCGGCGAGACCGACACGTTCATGGTTGTCATGGCGCTCTTCCTGGTCGCCGTCGTATTCGGCGTGGGCGTCCTGTTCCTGCGGCTGCACACCTTGCCCGAGCGCATGGCGCACGGCCGGCAGAAGCTGCAGTTCGAGATCGTCGCGGTGCTGGGGCTTCTTGCCTTGTTCACGCACATCCACCTGTTCTGGGTGGCTGGTCTGATCCTCGCGCTCATCGACTTGCCGGACTGGAGCACGCCGTTGCGACGGATCGCGGGATCGACGGAAAAGCTCGCCGGGCTGCCGCCGGGGGAGGGCGACACTGACTCTGACAAGCCGGCGGCCGCCCCCGGCCATCACGGGAGCTGAGCCGTGCTCGAACTTTTCCTCTGCTCCCTGCTCACGATCCTGCCCGACTATCTCTATCGCCGGTACAGGCAGGGCAGGCGGATCGGCCACGAGATCACGCTGTTCTCGGTGTGGTTCGAACTGCGCTGGGGCATCATCAGTTGCCTCATGCTGACCGTCGCCCTGATCACCGTCATTTTCTACTTCCATCCGTCGACCACCAACGTGACCTACTTGTTCCGAACCGTGCCGATCTCGCCGGAGACGGTCGGGCGCGTCGCCGAGGTCTATGTCCAGATCAGCGATCGCGTGGAGCAGGGCAAACCAATCTACCGGCTGGACAGCTCCCGGCAGCAGGCGGCGGTCGAGACGGCGCGTCGCCGTATCGCCGAAACCGATGCGGCCATGGTCGGCGCGCAGGCCGACCTTCTCGCGGCCGACGCCCAGCTTGAGCAGGCAAGGTCGGCCCACAAGCAGGCCCTCGACGAGCTGCAGACCAAGGAGGAACTGAATCGGCGCAATCAGGATATCGTCGCCCGCCGCGAGATCGAGCGGTTGCAAAACCTCGTGGATGGTCGCCGCGCCGGCATCGATGCGGCAGCCGCCTCGAAGCAGGCCGTCGAAGCAAAGCTCACGACATTGCTGCCAGCCCAGAAGGCCAGCGCCGAGGCCACACTCGCTCAGGAGCAGGCTGACCTGGACAGGACCGTGATCCGCGCCGGCGTGACCGGGCGGGTGGAGCAGTTCGCGTTGCGGGTCGGCGATATCGTCAACCCGATTTCCCGGACCGGCGGCGTCCTGATCCCGGAGGGCGCGGGAGGCGGCACCCTGATCGCGGGCTTCGGACAGATCGAAGCGCAGGTCATGCGGCGCGGCATGATTGCCGAAGTGACCTGCGTGTCCGTGCCCTGGAAGATCATTCCAATGGTCGTCGTCGACGTGCAGGACTTCATCGCAGCAGGCCAGTTCCGCGCCGGCGATCAACTGATCGATCCCCAGTCGATAACGCGCCCCGGCACGATCCTCACCTTCCTCGAACCGCTATACGCCGGCGGCCTCGACGACGTAACGCGGGGCAGCAGCTGCATCGCCAACGCATACACCAGCAACCACGAATTGCTGGCCTCGAAGGACATCGGCTCCTTCAAGCGCTTCGTCCTGCACGCGGTCGACGCCGTCGGCCTCGTACACGCCCTGCTGCTCCGCATCCAGGCGTTGGTGCTGCCGATCAAGACCCTCGTGTTCAGCGGACACTGACCTGCCACGAACGAGAGCTTTGCATATTCCGGCTACAGTCCAGCTCGCGCCGACAGCACAACGGGCGGCGAAGCGAGTTGGTGAAGGATGCCGACAAGCTCAGAATGCGCGGGCGAGCCACGTTCGCTGAAGGCCTCGATCGGATTCGCCTCGGTCAGCCGGTTGAGCCGCGTAAGCAGGCGAATGCGCTGACGGCGGGTAAGCTTGGCCTCGGACGAGCGCCATCGGAAGAAAAGGCGATACAGTTCACCATCACCAATGAGCATGTTGAGTTCGTGCGTCGTGACGTAGACAAGGAACAGCACCATCAACCAGACCTGTATCAACAAAAAGTGCGCCCAGGAGAAGTGGGCGACGAGGTGAGCCGGGAAATCGGAGATCGCCCCGCCGGCGATGAGAAAATGGACGAGCCCTTCGGCGAGCCGCACGATCAGTACGCACAACCAGTAGACCGCACTTTTGAACAAGATGGGTTGGATCAGCGGCGCGCCGTCGAAGCGGCGCATGAAGGGCATGTTGTCTGTTACCAGAACCGCTTTTCCAACGAGCAAGGCCGCTGCAGTTGCAGTGAGAAAGCCCCCGAACTCGATACCCTGTTCTTCCAGAATCTGGCGCTTGGTCCATAAGATGAGGTTGAAGCCAACGAAGAAGAAGATCGTCGGCGGCAGCACATGCTTTACCTGTGTAAGCCAGTCGAAGGCACGGCGCCAGAATGGCACCGGCGCAGAGACCGCTACAGCAGACTGGCTCATACGCTACCCCCTCCCAGGATCATCCCAGGCTATAGTCTAGCAGTGGTCGCTTCTCGGCAGCATCAATTGTGCTATGCCACGGGCACTTCGGAGCCACTTCATGATCAACCAAGACTGGTGGTTCACAACGCTGCTGATCAAGCAGTTCAAATATTGCCCGCCGCTTAAACAAGACATCCGTTGCGACGTTCTCATCGTGGGCGGCGGGTTCGCTGGCGTCAGCGCCGCGGCGGAATTTGTTCAAAAGGGCCATAAAGTCGTCCTGCTCGAGAAAAATATCCTGGGCGGAAGCTCCTCGGGACGCAGCGCCGGCTTCCTCACGCCCGACAGCGAACTCGAATTGAATCAGCTGGTGCGGCGCTACGGACCCGAGGCGGCCAAAGACATCTGGGATGCACCGTGCCGCGGCATCGAGCGCATCGTAGGCGCCATCAAGAAATACAACATCGACTGCGGACTGCTGGAGCAGGATTCGCTGTTCCTCGGTCTCGGCAAGCACGGCAAGGAAGAGGTCGAAGCCGAGGGGGAGAGCCGGAAGAGCATCGGACTTACCGATCAGACCATCTACGAGGGCGATGCGCTCAAAAGCGTTCTCGGGGGCGAGGGATATGCAGCCGGCATCCGCTACACCGGCACCTATGGCGTTAATCCGCTGCTTTGCCTGCAGGGGTTCAAGGACGTACTCATCGACAACGGCATGCAGGTGTTCGAGAGCACGGAAGTGGTCCGGCTCGAAGGCCATACCGCCTTCACGCGCGGTGGCAGCGTCACGGCCGATCACATCATCATCGCTGTCGACAAGCTCAAAGGAGACATCAGTCCGCTGGCGGATGAAGTTTTTCACGCGCAGACGTTCTTGAGCGTCAGCGAGCCGCTGACCGACAAAGACCTTATCAGGCTGTTCCCCAGCGGCAAGCAGATGCAGTGCTGGGATTCAAAGCTGGTCTACACCTACTTTCGATTGACCGGCGACAACCGCCTGCTGGTCGGTGGCGGCACCGCGGTCACCACATATCTGAAAGAGGCCTACAACAATCACCGCATCATCTCGCGCGTCATCAAACAGTTCAAAAAGCATTTTCCGTTCCTGGAAGATCTGGCATTCATCCAGTTCTGGCCGGGCCTGATCGACGCGACACGGGATCTGCTGCCGATTATCGTCCGGCCGCCGGACCAGCCGCATCTGCATTTCGTCCTCGGCTCGGTGGGCCTGCCGTGGGCGGCGTTCTCCGGAAGCTTTGCCGCGCGCAACGTACTCGGCGAGGCCGACGAGGATTACAAGAAGTATTACCGATACTTCTCCAACCGGCGCCATTTTGCTTTGCCGTCGGGGCTGGTTAAAATCATCGGCAAGCCGCTGATGTTCTCACTGAGCAACGGCTGGGCAAAGTTCTATCAGGTGGATCGCCACCGCAAGCACGATGAAATGAAGGGTGAGTTCTAGTCTCGGGAATTGACCAGCGTCCCATATCAATCGTCAACGGAGAATGGACAATGAACTCGATTAAATTGTTGGTCTCAGGTGCCGCGCTCGTGTTGTGCATGAATTCAACTACGCAGGCCCAGGTGATGGTCGACATGTCGAAGTTCACCTGTGAACAGCTCTTGAAGGGAACCCAGAACTCCGTCGAGGCGGCGATCTGGATCAGCGGCTACTACAACGGGCTTCGCAAGAACACGATGTTCGACCTGAACCAGTTCAAGACCAACGCCGACGCGGTTGTGAAAGCGTGCCAGGCCAGCCCCAAGAATACGGTGATGCAGACGGTCGACACGTTGTCCGCCAAGAAGTGACGCCTCAGATGAAATCCCTTTTCATGCTCTTGATCGTGATTGGCGCGAGCCTGGATTCGACGCCTGCGACCGCGCAGAAGTCCTCCAATCTTCGGTCGGACCGGATCCAAATTTCCTATGTTCCACCCAAGAACCCTGCTCATGAATCCATACTTCGGCTCCTGAAGGAGTGGCAGGTTCTCGAAAAATTCAAGGAATTTTTGAGTCCGTTGCGCCTGCCGCGCACGCTCCAATTGAAAGTCGAGGGATGCGACGGAGTATCCAACGCCTGGTATGAGGACGACGCCATTACCGTCTGCTACGAGTATATGGATGACATCTGGCGGAACGCTCCGCAGGAAACCACGCCGGCGGGTGTCACACGAGTGGACGCCCTCATCGGCCCGACGCTCGAGGTGTTCCTCCACGAGGTCGGACACGCCGTGTTTGACTATCTCGGCGTGCCTGTCTTGGGACGTGAGGAAGACGCAGCCGATCAGTTTGCCGCATACCTCCTCCTGCAGTTCGCAAAAGGTGACGCGCGGAGACTGATCGCCGGCGTGGCCTATACTTATAAACTGGACGCCTCCAAACCGAGTACGCACAAGAATCCGTTCGCCGACGAGCACGGCCTTCCCGCACAGCGCTTCTACAATGTCCTGTGCATCGCCTACGGGGCGGATTCCGAGCTGTTCGCCGATTTGGTGGAGAAAGGATATCTGCCCAAGGAACGGGCCGAGGGCTGCGACGGAGAGTACGAGCAAGTGGTCCGGGCGATGACGAAGCTCATTCGGCCCTATATCGATCAGGCGCGGGCCAAACGGGTGCGATCCAAGCGATGGCTGAGATTTGATGCGCAGTGATCGATGCGGTGTCGGCAAATCGATCCCACGCCGCCCCCATATCGGTGAACTCCAAGTCAACGATAACGATCAGGTCTCGGCAATGCCCTCGCTCGACCCGCCGGCCGTGGAATCACGCCGGCCGTGCGGCAGGGCGAGGTAGGACCGCGAGCGCATTTCGATCAGGCGCGAGGCGGTCCGCTTGAACTCGCTCGCCTCGTAACCGTCGCTCGCCTGATAAAGCGCATCCGGCTCGGCCGCCGCCGATGCAATCAGCTTCACCGAGTGATCGTAAAGCGTGTCCACCAGGATGATGAAGCGCTTGGCAGCGTTGCGCTGATCGAAACCCATCACGGGAATGCGGTCGATAATCAGGGTATGGAATTCGTGGCAGATGCGGAGGTAGTCGGAAGCGCCGAGCGGCTGCTCGCAGAGATCGTGGAAGAAGAAGCGCGCCACGCCCATCGCGGCGCGCGGCACCCGCAGCCGGCGGCCTTTGACGGCCAGTTCCTGCGGCATGCCGCTGGAGCTGCCGACCAACCGCCGCCAGGCTTCGTCCAGCGCCGCGGCCGCATCGTCGTCCGCCGGCACGTGCCAGACCTTCTGGCCTTCGAGCTTTTCGAGCCGGAAGTCGGTGCGCGCGCGGAGTTGCACGACGTCCATCTGCCGCTGCAGCGTGGCGATGAACGGCAGGAACAGCGAGCGGTTGAGCCCGCCCTTGTAGAGGTCGTCAGGCGCGACGTTCGAGGTCACCACCACCACGACGCCGAGCTCGAACATCCGGGTGAACAGCCGGCCGAGAATCATCGCATCGGCGATGTCGGTGACGTGGAATTCGTCGAAGCAGAGCAGCCAGCTTTCCTCAGCGATCTCGGCGCCGGTCAGCCGGATCGGGTCGTCGTCCTCGACCGCGCCATCCTTGATCTGCTGGCGGAACGCGCGCACCCGCTCGTGGACGTCCGCTATGAACTCGTGGAAATGCGCTCGGCGCTTGCGCACCACCGGCGACGCCTCGAAAAACAGGTCCATCAGCATGGTCTTGCCGCGGCCGACGTCGCCGTGGATGTAGAGGCCCTTGGCGGCCCCATCGCTGTCCCGGGAGCCGAACAGCCAGCCGACCGGGTTGGCGCGGCGCGCCGAGCGGTGGGTGACGATGCGCTTTTCGAGATCGGCAAACCGGGCCAGCAGGTCTTCCTGCGCCCGGTCGCGCTCGATCTTCTTGGTGACGATCAGGGCTTCGTAGAGTTCGCGGGCGGACATCGCGGCAAATTCACCCGAATACGGCCGATCACCAACTCGCCGTTGAGGGCGAATGGCAGCCATGCATATTCGCATGGTTTTTCAATGACTTGCTGCGCAGCAATTCCTGCAACATGACTTGCCATATTTTTGTTGCGACGCACCATTACGGTGCGATTCGCGGCCAATGAGCCGCAGGAAGCAGGGAAGAAGCGCCAGGGCAGGTCACCCGACGCCAATGTCAGGAGCCCCCGAATGCGCAATGCCCTTGTCGACGGCCTGATCCGCAAATTGTGGACCACCGAAGCCGCCATCTATCGCGACCACCTGCTCCGTCTCGACCGCGACAGCCGGCACAGCCGGTTCGGCGGCGCGGTGTCGGACGACTTCATCCGCGATTACGTCGATGCCACCTATCGGCTCAACGCCGTGGTGCATGGCTTTTTCGTCGATGGCAGCTTGCGCGGGGCCGCCGAGCTGCGGCCGCTCGGTCCGGCGCTCGGCCGCGAAGCCGAGGCCGCGCTGTCGATCGAAACGCCCTGGCAGAGCCACGGGGTTGGCTCGGAGCTGCTCGACCGCACGCTGCTCGCCGCGCGCAACCGCGGCATCAAGAACCTGCATATGGCCTGTCTCGCCGACAACCGCCGCATGCAGGAACTGGCGCGGAAGTTCACGGCAGAATTGAGCTTCGACTTCGGCAGCGTGGTCGGAGAGGTCGCCGCGCCGCGGCCGACGCCGCTATCGGTGCTGCGCGAATTCGTGGCCGACGGTCATGGTTTCGCGACCGCCGTGCTGGACGTGCAGTCCCGGCTGTTCCGTCCGGTTTGAAGGAAATTTTCCACGCAAAATCAGGGAAAACAGCGCGTTAACGAGTTGGCTGGGATTGGTCCCTATCCTGCTCCGGGTCCGTCAGGAGTGAGGGTCATGGGCCGATCGATCCGCAATGCCGAAATCCGCGTCTTGAGCCCCGGCTCCATCGAGGATTTCCACGCCCATCTGGTGCGGCTCGACCGCTCCAGCCGCTTCCCCGGCGAGGACGACCGCGCGATCGACATCCATTGTCTCGGCCTCATGTCGGCGGGCGCCATCGTGATTGGCGCGTTTGTCGATGGCGTGCTGCGCGGCGGCGCCGAGATCGTGCCGGACCGCACGGCGCGCCGCGCCGAAGCGGCGATCACCATCGAGAACGGATTCCACGACCGCGGCCTGGAGCGCGAACTCACCGCGCGCATCGTCGATGAAGCTCAGCGTCATCATCTCAATCAGTTGCGCATCCAGGAACAGAGCGCGACGCGCTCGTACCGCGTGCCGGTGTTCCAGCTTCAGGTCTACGCAGCCAGCGCCTAGGGCGTCAGCGTGCCACCGGACGCGAAGCCGGCTCCCGCCATTCCTGATTGCGAGTGAGCGGATAATCCGCCTCGACCACGTAAGGCCCGCCTCCGACCGAGTTGCGCGACGAGAACAGCACGAAATTCGACACCTCGAACGGCGCGGAGCGGAAGCCGCCGCGCGCCGACAAGTATTCCGCGACGTCCTGGCTCGATGTATCGCGCAGCCGCGCCAGCGTGACGTGTGGCGTGAACTTGCGGCCTTCCGGCTCGATGCCGATCCGCTGCATCAGCCGCTCGTGCTCGGCCTGCAATTCCATCACCGCGGGCGGTGACGCCACCGTGGCGACGACGGCGCGCGGCTTGCGGCCGCCGAACGACGACACGCCGTCGATCCTCAACGCGAAGCCGCGGCGCTGCACCTGGCCCAGCATGAAGACGATTTCGCGCGCGATCACGTCATCGACGTCACCGACGAAGCGCAGCGTGATATGATAGTTTTCCGGATCGATCCAGCGCGCGCCCGGCAGACCGCCGCGCAGCATCGACAGCGACTCGCGAATGTCGTCGGGGATCTCAAGGCCGGTGAAAAGACGGGGCATTCAAATTTCTCGCATATCTTGTTCGGGATCATGCGCTAGGAGCCACGCTTCGCCCGGACGCGGGCGATCAACTCCTCAACTTTTGGTGTGATTCGTGTGACAATCGTATCGACGCCGGATTCGGTCGGGTGCAGACCGTCGCGCTGATTGAGCTTGGCATCAGCCGCGATGCCCTCCAGGAAGAACGGATAGAAGACGAGGTTGTTCGCCGAGGCAAGCTCGGGGTAGATCGCGTTGAACGCCTTGGCGTAGTCCTCGCCATAGTTCGGCGCCGCCAGCATCCCGCACAACATGACCTCGATGCCGCGCTGCTTCAGCCGGCTGACGATCTGCTCCAGCGCGGCTCGCGTGACCTTGGGATCGATGCCGCGCAGCATGTCATTGGCGCCAAGCTCGACCATCACTGCGTCGGTGCCGTCCGGCACCGACCAGTCGAGCCGCGAGAGCCCGCCGGATGCGGTGTCGCCGGACACGCCGGCATTGGCCACCTGCACGTTGACTCCTTTGGCACGCAACGCCTGTTCTAGCTTTGCCGGGAAGGCGTCCTTCATCGCGATCTGATACCCGGCCATCAGGGAATCGCCGAACGCCACGATCTTGACCGGCCGCTCGGCCGCCGCGGCCGGTCCGCACACCAACACGGCAAACGCCGCCGCCGCGAAGTGCTGGACCAAACGGGCCCAGTTCCCATATGAGCGGGGGGCAACGGTTCGGGACCTCATGAACGATTCCTCACGGACGGTACGGCCGGCCATCGCGCTCTCCGGCATCAACCTTTCACTCGGCCGGGGCGCGGCCCGGGTTCATATCCTCAAAGACGTCGACCTGCATATAGGAAGCGGCGAGGCGATTGGCCTGGTCGGCCCGTCCGGCTCCGGAAAGACCACGCTGCTGATGGTTTTGGCCGGGCTGGAGCGCACCGACACCGGGTCGATCGTGGTGGCCGGCAAAGACCTCACCGGGCTCGACGAGGACGCGCTCGCCCGGTTTCGCGGCCGCAACGTCGGCATCGTTTTCCAGTCTTTCCACCTGATCCCGACCATGACCGCGCTGGAGAACGTCGCGGTGCCGCTGGAGCTCGCCGGCAATCCCGCCGCGTTCGATCGCGCCCGCGAGGAGCTCACCGCCGTCGGCCTCGCCGAGCGGCTCAACCACTATCCGGCGCAGCTTTCCGGCGGCGAGCAGCAGCGCGTCGCACTGGCCCGCGCGCTCGCGCCGAATCCGACGATCCTGGTGGCGGACGAGCCGACCGGCAATCTTGACGAGGCGACCGGTAGGCAGATCATCGAACTGCTGTTCAAGGGCCACGTCGAGCGCGGCACCACGCTCATCCTGGTGACCCACGACAACGCGCTGGCGCAGCGCTGCGATCGCATCGTGCGATTGCGGTCGGGCCGCATCGACAGCGTGGAGAACGCTAGGATTCCCGCGTGACGCCCCGTTTGCCGCTGCCGATCAAGCTTGCCTACACGGCGTTCATGGCGGTGCTTGTGCCGGTCTACTGGTACTACTACGGCCCGACCAATTTCCTCTATTTTTGCGACATCGTGCTGTTCCTGACGCTGGCCGGCATCTGGCTGGAAAGCCCGCTGGTCGTTTCGATGTGCGCGGTCGGCATCGTCGCGCCGCAAATCCTCTGGTGCATCGACTTCCTGTCCAACATGTTCGGCATGCCGCTGCTCGGCATGACCGACTACATGTTCAAGCATGAGAACTCGCTGTTCCTGCGCGGACTGTCGCTGTTCCACGGCTGGATCCCGTTCCTACTGCTCTATCTGGTGTGGAAGCTTGGCTACGAACGCCGCGCGCTGCTGTCGTGGACCGTGCTGGCTTGGGCGCTGATCCTGATCTGCTTCTTCTTCATGCCGCCGCCGCATCCGAGCCCCGGCCTCACGCCGGTCAACATCAATTATGTGTGGGGACCGAACGACAACGTCGCGCAGACGTGGGTGCATCCTTATGTCTGGGTGCTGGGCCTGATGGTCGGCATGCCTCTGCTGCTGTTCCTGCCCACACATTTGATGTTGATGCGGTTCGCTCCGAAGCCCGCAGGTAACCCATGAGCGCAATGTCGCAACGCGCCGCTCCGTCGCCCAAGGGTGGTAGAGGGTTAGGATGGGGACCGCTGCGCTTCGCATTGCGCGAGATGCGCGGCGGCCTGCGCGGCTTCTACGTGTTCATCGCCTGCGTCGCACTCGGCGTCATGGCGATCGCCGGCGTCGGCTCGTTCGCACGCAGCCTCACCGACGGACTGGCCCGCGAAGGCCGCGTCATCCTGGGCGGCGACCTGTCGTTCTCGCTGATCCATCGTGAAGCGAGGACGGCCGAGCGCGCCTTCCTCGAACAGCGCGGCAGAGTTTCCGCCGCCGCAACGATGCGTGCGATGGCGCGCGCTGCCGATGGACAACTGGCGCTCGTCGAGCTGAAGGCGGTGGATGGAGCGTACCCGCTATACGGCGCGGTGAAGCTCGACAACGACATGCCGCTGAGCGCGGCGCTGGCACAGCGCAACGGGGCGTTCGGCGGCGTGGTCGACGCGACGCTTCTTGCGCGTCTCGGAATCAAGCCCGGCGCGCGGCTGACCATCGGCGCGGCGCCGATCGAAATCACCGCCGTTCTCGTGAACGAGCCGGACAAACTCGCCAGCGGGATCGCGTTCGGGCCGCGCGTCATCTTGAGCGAAGCGGCCCTCAAAGCCACCGGATTGGTCCAGCCCGGCAGCCTGGTGCGCCACCTTTACCGGGTGGCCGTGCCGGGCGGCAGCGACCGCACCGCGGACGCGCTCGCCGCCGACGCCGCGAAGCAACTGCCGGATGCCGGCTGGGAGGTGCGCAGCCGCAACAACGCATCGCCCGCGCTGGAACGCAACGTCGAGCGCTTCACGCAATTCCTCACGCTGGTCGGGCTGACCGCACTGCTGGTCGGCGGTGTCGGCGTCGCCAACGCGGTGAAGAGCCATCTCGACCGCAAGCGCGACGTGATCGCGACGTTGAAGTCGCTCGGCGCGAGCGGCGGCCGGGTGTTCGCGATCTATTTGCTGCAGGTGCTGGTGCTGTCGCTGTTCGGCGCGCTGATCGGGCTGGCGCTCGGCGCCGCGCTGCCGTTCGCCATCTCGGCCTCGTTCGGCGCCGTCATCCCGCTGCCGATCGCACCGGCGCTGCATCCGCTCGAACTCGCGATGGCGCTGCTCTATGGGCTCCTCACCGCCCTCGCATTCGCGGTCTGGCCGCTCGGCCGCGCGCAGGACGTGCCGGTCTCGGCGCTGTTCCGCGACGCCGTCTCGCCGGAGCGCCGCTGGCCGCGCCGCCGCTATGTTTTGGGCGCCGGCGGGGTGATTGCGCTGCTTGCCGGGTTTGCGGTGTTCGACGCCTATGACCGGCGCATCGCCGCGATCTTCATTGCCGCGGCCGCCGCCGTGTTCGTCATGCTGCAACTGGTGGGCCTGCTGGTGATGGCGATCGCACGCCGGGTGCCCCACTCGCGCATCACCGCCGCCCGGCTAGCGGTCGCCAACATCCACCGGCCGGGCGCGCTGACGCCGACCATCGTGCTGTCGCTGGGGCTCGGTCTCGCGCTGCTCGTCACCGTGATCCAGATCGACGGCAACCTGAGCCGTCAGTTCATGGCTGCGCTGCCGGAGCGCGCGCCGTCGTTCTATTTCGTCGACATCCAGTCGGCCGACGCCGGCCGTTTCGATGCCTTCATCCGCGAGCGCGTGCCGCAGGCGAAGCTTGAGCGCGTGCCGATGCTGCGCGGGCGCATCGTCGCGGCGAACGACATCAAGGCCGAGGATCTCAAGGTGCCGGCCAGCGCAGCCTGGGTGATGCAAAGCGACCGCGGCATCACCTACGCGAGCGAAATGCCGCAAGGCTCGCGGCTGGCGCGCGGCGACTGGTGGGGCGCGAGCTACCAGGGTCCGCCGTTGGTCTCGATGGAGCGCAAGATCGCCGACGGGCTCAACCTCAAGATCGGCGACCCGATCACCGTCAACGTGCTGGGCCGCAACATCAATGCCGAAGTCGCCAACCTGCGCAGCGTCGACTGGCAGAGCCTCGGCATCAATTTCGTGCTGGTGTTCTCGCCGGGCACGTTCGCCGGCGCGCCGCACACCCACATCGCGACACTGACCTGGCCGGGCGGCGGCGGAACGCTCGAACAGGAAACCGCGCTGATCAAGGCGGTCGCCGACGCATTCCCGAACGTCACGACGGTGCGCGTCAAGGACGCGCTCGACGCTGTGGGCGGGATCGTGCGCAATCTCACCATGGCGGTGCGCGGCGCCAGCGTGCTCGCGCTCGTTGCCGCGGTGCTGGTGCTCGGCGGCGCGCTCGCCGCAGGCCATCGCCACAAGGTGTACGACGCGGTCGTGCTCAAGACGCTCGGCGCAACGCGCGGGCGGCTGATCGGCGCCTACGCGCTCGAGTACCTGCTGCTCGGCACCGCCACGGCGCTGTTCGGGGTTGCGGCCGGTTCCGCCGCGGCGTGGATGGTCGTCACCGAGGTGATGAACCTGCCGTTCGTCTGGCTGCCGGGACCGGCAGCCGCCGCGGCATTTGGCGCGCTCACCGTTACGATTGCATTCGGACTGATCGGCACGTTCAGCGCGCTCGGCCATAAGCCCGCGACGGTACTCAGGAATTTGTAAGCCACGCGACAAACCGTCGCGTATTTGATCATTATAACAATAACTTAGCTGACGTCATTGTTGCGTCACGCGTTGTGCTACCATGGTTTTAGCCAAGCCGCGCAACGTGCGCGGCCCGAGAGGCCTATCGGGTTCGACAACCACGGGGGTTTCGACGATGTCGGACTTTAATCGCAATGTGACCACCACGCAGTACGGCACGACCGTCGGCCAGTCCGTTGAGGTTGATGCGGGCCTGCGCGCCTACATGCTACGCGTCTACAACTACATGGTGATCGGGCTTGCGATCACCGGGTTCGCCGCGCTCGGCATCTACATGCTGTCGGTCACCGGCGACATGGCCGCCGCGGCCAAGGTGATGCGCAACGGCGCGGAAATTCCCGCCCGCATTGCGGCCAACACCTACCTGACGCCGCTCGGCTACGCGCTGTTCGTCAGCCCGCTGAAGTGGGCCGTCATCCTGGCACCGCTGGCGATGGTGTTCGTGCTGAGCTTCGGCATGCAGCGCATGCGCCCGGCCACGGCGCATATCATGTTCTGGATCTTCGCGGCGTTGATCGGCCTGTCGCTGGGCTCGATCTTTATGGTGTACACGCACTCCTCGATCACGCGGGTGTTCTTCATCACCGCGGCGTCGTTCGGTGCGCTCAGCCTGTGGGGCTACTCCACGCAGCGCGACCTGTCCGGCATGGGCTCGTTCCTGATCATGGGCCTGTTCGGCGTGATCCTGGCGAGCCTGGTCAACCTGTTCCTGCAGGCGCCGATGCTGCAGTTCGTGATCTCGATCGTTGGCGTCCTGGTGTTCGCGGGCCTCACGGCCTACGACACCCAGCGGCTGAAGAGCGAGTATCTCTACGGCGCGATGGACGGCGAGACGACGGAACGCTCGGCGATCTCGGGTGCGCTGTCGCTCTACCTCAACTTCATCAACCTGTTCACCCTGCTGATGCAACTGCTCGGCACCCGCGAAGAGTAAGCGGGTCCGCACGCACTGAAATCGAGGCCCCGGCTCCCGCCGGGGCCTTTTTCTTGGGCCTCCCCGAGCCGCCGATCCGCGTGAAAAATCGGTAACCTTGGGCTGGACCTGGCCGGGCGGGCATCTGGCACAAACCCCCAAGACACCATAGATTCTGCGCGACGACGGCGCCTCCGGCCAAGCTGGCCGCGGCGCCGCAAGAGGCCCGGCTCAGTCCGGGATCGAGAGAGGGACTAACAATGTCGGACTTCGATCGGAACGTAGCGGCCCGCGGCGGCTTTTCCGACCGTGCGGCAGTGGTCGATGCGGGCCTGCGCGCCCACATGATCCGTGTCTACAACTACATGGCGGCAGCCGTGGCGCTGACCGGCGCCGTGGCGTGGTTCACCTACAACGCGGCGGTGACCGAGACCGGCTCGCTGACCCCGTTCGGCCAGACGCTGTACAGCGGCCCGGCGCTGATCGTGCTGATGCTCGGCACGCTCGGCTTGGTGTTTTTCCTGAGCTTCAGGATCAACCGGCTGCAGTACACCACCGCGCTGACCGTGTTCATGGCCTACGCGGCGCTGCTGGGTGTGACGCTGTCGTCGATCTTCCTGGTCTACACCGGAGCGTCGATCACGCGGGTGTTCTTCATCTCGGCGGCGTCGTTCGGCGCGCTGTCGCTGTGGGGCTACACCACGCAGCGCGATCTCACCGGAATGGGCTCGTTCCTGATCATGGGCCTGTTCGGTCTGATCATCGCGATGATCGTCAATATCTTCCTGAAGTCGACCGGCCTCGATTTCATCATCTCGGCCGCCGGCGTGCTGATCTTCGCGGGCCTCACCGCCTGGGACACCCAGAAGATCAAGGAGATGTTCGACTCGAGGGACGACGTGAACGCCGACGGCCGCAAGGCCGTGATGGGCGCACTGTCGCTCTACCTCGACTTCATCAACCTGTTCACGATGCTGCTGCGCCTGGTCGGCGACCGCAGATAATTTGAGCAGACTTGAAGCGCTGAACGCCCCGGCCGCTCGCCGGGGCGTTTTTCTTTTGGCGCATCGTCATGCAAAAAAGCCCTTCAGGCAGATGGATTGCCGGGTCAAGCCCGGTAATGACAAACTGAGGCATGACGCTCTCGATCCGCCCGGCGACGCTTGCCGACATCCCCTCCATCACCCGCATCTACGAGCATGCCGTGAGGCACGGCACCGCCTCGTTCGAACTGGAACCTCCGGACGAAGCGGAAATGGGCCGGCGGATGCGCGCCCTGCTCGATGGCGGCTTCCCTTACCTCGCAGCGGAGGCGGATGGCGAGCTGCTGGGCTACGCCTATGCCGGCCATTACCGCACACGGCCGGCTTATCGGTTCACGGTCGAGGATTCGATCTACGTCGCGCCGCAGGCACAGCGCCGCGGCGCCGGCCGCGCGCTGCTCGATGCACTGATCGTGGAGTCGGAAGGCCGCGGCTTCCGCCAGATGCTTGCGGTGATCGGGGACTCGGCGCACGTCGGCTCGATCGAACTGCATCGCGCCGCAGGCTTCCGCATGGTCGGCACGTTCGAGAACGTCGGCTTCAAGTTCGGCCGCTGGCTCGACAGCGTGATGATGCAGCGCGCGCTCGGACCGGGCGCGACAACGGAACCATGAGGGCGTCATTCCGGACTTCGGCGCGCCCCGGAATGACCCCGGCTACACTGCCACCAGGCTCACCGACTTGTCGATCGAGCGCAGCACGCGATCAAGCTCGTGGCCGCGGCGCACGATCAGCCCGGTCGCGGAGACCACGCTGTAGGCGCCCTGGCGGCGCGCCAGGCGCGGATTTTTCTCGATGCGGTAGATCGGCATTTCGGAGGACCGCCGGAACACCGAAAACACGGCGCGGTCCTTGAGGAAGTCGATCGCGTAGTCGCGCCATTCTCCGGCGGCAACCATGCGGCCGTACAGATTGAGGATGCGGTCCAGTTCGCGCCGTTCGAAGGTCACCTGATTTGCGGGGGCGGCGGATGGCGCTGTCCTGCCCCCGAAATTCTGGCTTGGATCGGCTTCGCCGAAGCTCATGCGGCGCCTCCTTTTGTCTTGGGGCTGACATGATCGCGCTAGAAATCAACGCAGGCAAGGGCTTAGCAATGCTCGATTTTTCCAGCTGCGACAGCCCGTCGCGCTCACGGATTCGTTAGGTGAATCATAAAGCTGCCCAATTTCGGCCAAGCGGCGGCCTAACCGCCCGATCATATAGGGGATAGTTGACTACGGCCCGGTCCGCTCAGCGCTCCGGATTCCTCAGCCCCCCAGCCCCCCGGGGTGTCGACGGACCGGGCCCGTTGTTTCCGCGTAAGTTCAATCCCCAACGAGTCTGGGGCCGGCTTCACCGCCGGCCCCTTTTTATTTTGAAGTGCGATCCGGGTCCCGGACGCTGTGCAGCGCCCGAGACAAATGCGCTTACCGCAGCGTGACTTGCGCGGCGCCGAGCATGGTCTTGGGCGCACCGGCGCTGCCGCGCTGCACCACAACCGCCACCGCATCGATATCGCCGGTCTGCAAATCCTGGAGCGGCACGCTGAGCGTCTGCGCCTTGCCGTTCCATTCGCCGAGCTTGGTCCAGCGCCGCACCACGTTGGTGTAGGTGATGACGTGGCCGCGATTCTCGCCGCGCCCGATCTTGACCGGCACCGACTTGGTGATCGGACAGAGCCAGATCTCGCCCGCAGTGCTGTCGTCCTTGGCCGGCAGGCTCACCGTCAGCTTGTCGCCCGCGACCGACGCCTGGATGCCGAGCGTAAGCGCCTGCTTGCGGCTCTGGTCGATGGCGCGCTCGATCGCCGCCTTGTCGCTGCCGAGCACATGCGCGACGCCGTTGACCACCATCTGCGGCGTGTACACGTCGCGGTCGCCACGCGCGCTGGCATAGGCTCGCTGCCGCGCGGTGTGGCCCTTGAGCGCCAGCGTGTCCTTCCAGCCGAGATAGTCCCAGTAATCAACCGCCAAGGTCAGAGGCACCAGGGAGGGATCCTTGGCGAGCTCGCCGAGCAGCTTGTCCGCCGCCGGGCAGGACGAGCAGCCCTGGCTGGTGAACAGCTCCAGCACCGCGCGCGGCTCCGCGTTCGCGGCAGGGACTTCAAGAATGACGAGACAGCCGAGCGCGAGCGTGGACGCGATGCGGAGAGGTATCATGGTCACCCTGCCACCTTAAGCCCACGCAGCCATCGCAGTCATACTGGGGCGGGCGTTCACCCGCCACTCACTTCGCGGTGACTGGCGGCCCCTACGCGGCGAGATGGCGCAGGACGTACTGCAGGATGCCGCCGTTCTTGAAGTAATCCAGTTCGTCGTAGGTATCGATCCGGCAGAGCAGCGGCACGCGTGTGAGCTTGCCGTCAGCGCCGACGATCTCACACATCAGCTTCTGGCGCGGCTTGAGATCGCCGTGCAGCCCGCGGATGGTGACTGTCTCGTTGCCCTTGAGGCCGAGCGACTGCCACGAGGTATCGCCCTCGAAGCAGAGCGGGATTACCCCCATGCCGATCAGGTTGGAGCGGTGGATGCGCTCGAACGACTGGGTGACCACCGCACGGACGTTGAGCAACGTGGTGCCCTTGGCGGCCCAGTCGCGCGACGAGCCGGTGCCGTATTCTCGGCCGGCGAAGATCACCAGAGGCACGCCCTCGGCCTTGTACTTCATGGCCGCGTCGTACATCGGCATGCGCTGCTTGGACGGATAGTGGACGGTGACGCCGCCTTCGACGCCCGGCACCATTTGGTTCTTGATGCGGATGTTGGCGAAGGTGCCGCGCATCATCACCTGGTGGTTGCCGCGCCGCGTGCCGTACTGGTTGAAGTCCCTCGGACGGACCTGGTGGTCGCGCAGGTATTCGCCCGCCGGGCTTGCCTCCTTGATCGAGCCCGCCGGCGAGATGTGGTCGGTGGTGATCGAGTCGAGGAACAGGCCGAGGATGCGCGCATCGACGATGTCTTCGATCGGACGCTGGCGCTTTTCCATGCCGTCGAAGTACGGGGGGTTCTGCACGTAGGTCGAACGGTCGTCCCAGTCGAAGGTGAGACCGCCCTTCACGGCGATCTTGCCCCACTGGGTGTCGCCCTTGAACACGTTGGCGTACTTCCGCTTGAACACATCCTTCGTGATGCACTTGCGGATTACGGCGTTGATCTCGCGGCTGGTCGGCCAGATGTCCTTGAGAAAGACCTTCTTGCCCTTCTTGTCGAGACCCAGCGCGCCCTTGGCGACGTCGATGTTCATCGAGCCGGCGATCGCATAGGCGACCACCAGCGGCGGCGAAGCGAGATAGTTCGCGCGCACGTCCGCGTTGACGCGGCCTTCGAAGTTGCGGTTGCCGGACAGCACCGCGGCGGCGACCAGATCGTTCTGGTTGATCGCTTCGGAAATTTCCTCCGGCAGCGGCCCGGAGTTGCCGATGCAGGTCGTGCAGCCGAAGCCGACCAGGTTGAAGCCCAGCGCGTCGAGATCCTTCTGCAAGCCCGACTTTTCGTAATAATCCGCGACGACTTGCGAGCCCGGCGCCAGCGAAGTTTTCACCCAAGGCTTGACCTTGAGGCCCTTGGCAACCGCCTTCTTGGCCACCAGGCCGGCGGCGACCATCACGCTCGGATTCGACGTGTTGGTGCATGAGGTGATCGCAGCGATCACCACGTCGCCGTGGCCGAGATCGTGGTCGCGGCCGGCAACCGGCACGCGCTTGGTCATATCGGACGCCTTGTTGAACTCCTTGTCCATCGAGCCGGCGAAGCCCGACTTCACTTCCTTGAGCGCAACGCGGTCCTGCGGGCGCTTGGGGCCGGCGAGCGACGGCTCGACGGAGCCCAGTTCCAGCTTGAGAATGTCGGTGAAGATCGGATCCTGCGTGGTCTTGGTGCGGTACATGCCCTGCGCCTGGGCATAGGCCTTGACCAAGTCGATCCGCTCCTTGGTGCGGTTGGTGTCGTCGAGGTACTGCATCGTATCGTCGTCGACCGGGAAGAAGCCGCAGGTCGCGCCGTATTCGGGCGCCATGTTGCCGAGCGTGGCGCGATCCGCGATGGTCAGGCCGCCAAGGCCGGGGCCGAAGAACTCGACGAACTTGCCGACCACGCCGCGCTTGCGCAGCATCTGCGTGACGGTGAGCACCAGGTCGGTCGCAGTGATGCCTTCCTTGAGCTTGCCGGTAAGCTTGACGCCGATCACCTCGGGCAGAACCATCGAATAGGGCTGGCCGAGCATCGCGGCTTCCGCCTCGATACCGCCGACGCCCCAGCCGAGCACCGACAGGCCGTTGACCATCGTGGTGTGCGAGTCGGTGCCGACCACCGTGTCGGGATACGCGATGTCGGCTTCAACCTCTTTGCCGTCGAGCTTGATCTTGCCGGTCGCGTTCCAAACGGTCTGCGACAGATATTCAAGATTGACCTGATGGCAGATGCCGGTGCCGGGCGGCACGACGCGAAAATTCTCGAACGAGCGCTGCGCCCACTTCAGGAATTTGTAGCGCTCCTGATTCTGCTTGTACTCTTCTTGAACGTTCTTCTTGTACGAGTCGCTGTGGCCGAAGAAATTCACCGCCACCGAGTGGTCGATGACAAGATCGACCGGCACCAGTGGATTGATCTTCTTCGCCTCGCCGCCGAGGTGCTTCATCGCATCGCGCATCGCGGCGAGATCGACCACCGCCGGCACGCCGGTGAAATCCTGCATCAGCACGCGCGCCGGGCGAAAGGCCACGTCGCGGTCCGATGTCTTTGTCTTGAGCCATTGCGCGAAGGCGAGGATGTCGTCCTTGCTCACTGAGCGGCCGTCCTCGTTGCGCAACAGGTTTTCGAGCAGAACCTTGAGCGAGAATGGAAGCCGGGAGATTCCCTTGAGTCCATTTTTCTCGGCCACCGGAAGACTGAAATACGCGTAGGTCTTGCTGCCGACCTTGAGGGTTCTGGCGCATCTAAAGCTGTCGAGCGACGTCATGACGAATGTTCCAATCCCAGGCGCTGTAGCGGCCGAGCGGTTCGAGGCTAAGCTATTGCCAGAACAAGTCTTTCGCCCCTGGCCGCGAGCCCGGGTGCAATGAGCGCGGCCTGGGGGTTTATAGGGTGTTTTTTGGACCTCTGCTAGACAATCAAGAATTGCTGGAATGGGGGCTGCGTTGCAGGATTTTGGGGCTATCGCGGCCATTTGGGGCCGGGCGCCGCCCCATCGAGGCGGCCGACATGAGGCTTGAGGCAAGCGATCTGGCCTGCGTTCGGGGCGGCCGGGAGGTGTTCGCCGGGCTGCGGTTTGCCGTGGCCGGGGGCGAGGCCCTGATGGTCACCGGCCGCAACGGGGCAGGCAAGTCTTCGCTGCTGCGGATGATCGCCGGGCTGGTCAGGGTCGCCGCCGGACGGCTGGCGCTGACCGGCGGGGCGGACGATCTCCCGCTCGCCGAGCAGGCCCACTACCTCGGCCACCAGGACGCGCTGAAGCCTTCGCTGACGGTGGAGGAAAATCTCGATTTCTGGGCGCGATATCTTGGGACGGGTGACGGCGCGCCTGCGGCGCTCGCAGCCGTCGGCCTCGACACCGTGGCCAAGCTGCCGGCCGGCTATCTCTCCGCCGGACAGCGGCGGCGGCTGTCGATTGCGCGGCTTGTCGCAATCAAACGCCCCATCTGGCTGCTCGATGAGCCGGCCTCCGCGCTCGACCGCGCGGCGCAGGATCGGCTCGCCGAACTGATGCGCGGGCATCTCGCCGGCGGCGGGCTCATCGTCGCTGCGGCGCATGGACCGATTGGCCTCGAAGGTGCGCGCGAATTGCAGCTCGGAGCAACCGGGTGAACCCTCTCGCCGCCCTTTTCATGCGCGATCTCAAGCTCGCCGGGCGGGTCGGCGGCGGCGCCGGCATCGGCGTGCTGTTCTTCCTGATCGTCATCGTGCTCACGCCTTTCGCGATCGGACCGGACCTCGCGTTGCTCGCGCGGATCGGGCCGGCGATCCTGTGGCTCGGGGCGCTGCTCGCAAGCCTGCTCACGCTCGACCGTCTGATCGCCGCGGATGCCGAGGACGGCTCGCTCGATCTGATCCTCACCGGGCAAACGCCGCTCGAGCTCGCCGTCGCGACGAAAGCGCTGGCGCACTGGCTCAGCACCGGCTTGCCGCTCGTCATCGCAACGCCGCTGTTTGCGCTGCTGATGAATCTCGACTCGCAGGCGAGCCTTGCGGTCGCGCTGACACTGCTCGCAGGCACGCCGGCGCTTACCTTCATCGGGCTGCTTGGCGCGGCATTGTCGGTGACGCTGCGGCGCGGCGGCCTCCTCCTCACCGTGCTGGTGCTGCCGCTCACCGTGCCGGTCCTGATCTTCGGCGTCAGCGCATCGAACGCCGCCATCGTCGGACCGCTGCCGTTCGGGACGCCGTTCACGATTTTGTGCGCGCTGACGCTAGTGAGTTTCGTGGTCGGCACGTTTGCCGCCGCCGCCGCATTGCGGCATGGAATAGAATGAAAACATGCTGCTGCTCGACCTCGCCAATCCGACACGCTTCCTCACGCTGGTGCAGCGCGCCCTGCCGTGGCTGATCGGCGCGACCGCCGTTGCGTTCACCGCCGGGCTTTACCTCGCCGCCAACGCACCGGACGATTACCAGCAGGGCGCGACGGTCAAGATCATGTTCGTCCACGTGCCGGCCGCCTGGCTCGCCATGGGCATCTGGACGCTGATGAGCATCGCCGCGCTCGGCACGCTGGTGTGGCGCCATCCGCTCGCCGACGTTGCCGCCAAGGCGGCGGTCCCGGTCGGCGCGGCCTTCACGCTGATCTGCCTCGTTACCGGCATGCTATGGGGCCGGCCGATGTGGGGCGCCTATTGGGTGTGGGACGCGCGGCTCACATCGGTGCTGATCCTGTTCCTGATGTACCTCGGCCTGATCGCGCTGTGGCGCACCGTCGACGATCCGTCGCGCGCCGGACGCGCCGCCGCGATCCTGACGCTGGTCGGCGCGATCAACCTGCCGATCATCAAGTTCTCGGTCGATTGGTGGAACACGCTGCACCAGCCGGCGTCGGTGCTGCGGCTGGCGGGCCCCGCGATTCATCCGACCATTCTCATACCGCTGCTGATCATGGCGTTCGCCTTCGCGCTGCTGTTCGTGACGTTGCATCTCGCCGCCATGCGCAACGAGATCCTGCGGCGGCGCGTGCGCACCCTGATGCTGATGCAGGCGCAGGCCGCGCCGGGCAGCGCCGCATGACTCTGGGCCAGCACGCCAGCTTCATCGTGATCGCCTATGGCGCGGCGGCGGTCATCCTTCTGTCGCTTGTTGCCTGGATCGTGCTCGATCACCGCGCGCAGCAGCGCGCGCTAGGCGAACTGGAATCGCGCGGCGTGACGCGGCGCTCGACAGGCAGGCCGGCATGACGCTCACCTCCGAGCGCCCGGCATCGCCGCGGCGCCGACTCCTCGTCTTCATCCCGCTGCTGGCGTTCCTCGCGCTGGCTCTGTTGTTCCTTTACCGCCTCGGCAGCGGAGATCCTTCGCGTATACCGTCTGCGCTGATCGGACGGCCGGTCCCCGCCACAAGTCTGCTGCCGGTCGAAGGCCTCGTCCGCGATGGCGCGCCGGTGCCAGGCATCGTCAACGTCGACTTCACCGGCGCTGTGACGCTGGTGAACGTCTGGGCGTCGTGGTGCGTGCCCTGCCACGACGAGGCGCCGCTGCTGATGAAGCTCGCCGACGACAAGCGCATCCGCATCGTCGGCATCAACTACAAGGACCAGCCGGACAACGCGCGGCGCTTCATCGGCCGCCACGGCAACCCGTTCACCGCGGTCGGCGCCGACGCCAACGGCCGCGCCTCGATCGACTGGGGTGTCTATGGCGTGCCGGAGACCTTCCTGGTCGGCCGCGACGGCCGCATTGCCTACAAGCTCGTCGGTCCGATCACGCCGGGCAATCTCGACACCGCGCTCAAGCCGGCGATCGAAAAGGCGCTCGCCGCGCAATAAAACCTGGTGATAAGACGCCGCCGGACGTCCCGTCAAAAACGCATCGCATAGGCTGACCTCACTGGAGCGAATCGCTCCGGGGGACGCGGGCCTATGGCAATCTTCCTGTTCCGCAACGGCGACAATTTGGTCGAATACTGCGCGACCGGCACGCGCTCGGGTCACCGGCTGCCGGCCCTCGCCTCGCGCTGGCTCTACCACGCCGAATTGCAGAACGCGCTGCACGCCGCGGTGTTCGGCGTCATGAACTTCGAAGCGGCCAAGCAGGCGATCTCGCGGCAGGGCTATCTCTGCTACACCGCAACGGGTGTGCTGAAGAACTGCAACTAGCGCATGACCCCGGAAAGTGGATACCGGTTTTCGGGAAAGGTCATGCGCAAAGGTTAAGCCTTTGGGCTGTTGTCGTATTTCTTCAGCAGCGGCATTTGCAGCATCGCGAAAACAAACGTCAGCGGCATCACGCCGAACACCTTGAACGTGACCCAGGTGTCGGTCGACTGCGTGCGCCAGACGATCTCGTTCAGCACGGCAAGAACCAGAAAGAATGTCGCCCAGCGTATGGTCAGTTTGCGCCAGCCCTCAGCGGTGAGGTGAAACATCTGGTCGAACACCATGGCGAGCAAATTCTTGCCGAACACGATGCCGCCGAACAGCACGGCTGCGAACAGCACGTAGATGATCGTCGGCTTGAGCTTGATGAAAAGCTCGTCCTGCAGGAACAGCGTCAGGCCGCCGAACACCATCACGACGACGGCCGAGACCAGCGCCATGGTCGGCAGCCGCCGCGTCATCGCGTAGGACACCGCGAGCGCGACCAGGATCGCCACCATGAAAACCGCCGTGGCAACGAAGATGCCGGCGCGCTCGCCGGTCGCGACCGCCGCCGGAATGATCGGGCGGATCAGCGGCTCGAACAGCGCCGGCCTGGCGTTGGCAAAGAAGAACAGCAGCAGCGGCCCGACATCGAGCACGAGCTTCAGGAGCGGATTGGGTTGGGTCTTTTCCGTCATGGTTGCTGTCTAACATTCCTGTCGGGAAACCACACGCCGCGCGCCACCGCGGCCGCGATCATTGTGCCGAACAAAGCGAGCGCCAGTCCGAGCGTCAGGAACACCGCGGTCAGGCTGCCCGTCCACTTCAGGACCAGCCAGCCGGCTCCGACCGCGACGACCATGCGCAGAAATCCCGCAAGCAGCGGCCATCTTAGCGTTCCCGCGCCCTGCGAGGCGAAGTAAAGAGCCATGCCGAGCCCGAAGAAGCCGTAGAACGGGCCGACCGTGCGCAGGTACGTGCTGCCCGCCTCGATCACCGCCGGATCGCTCACGAACAGCGACAGCCACGCCGCCGGAAACAGCGCGGCCGACACGCCGATCGCCTCGGTGAGCGCGAACGACACCCAACCGCCGATCCAGGCGGCGCGCAGCGCTCTTTCACGCTGACCTGCCCCAATATTGGTGCCGACCAGCGCGACCAGCGCGCCGCCGAACCCGAACGACAGCGGCACCAGCATGTATTCGAGCCGCGTGCCGACGCCGTAGCCGGCGATCGCCGCCGCGCCGAACGCCGCAACAAGCGCGGTCGTGAGTGCGATCGTCGCGTTGGTCATCAGCGAAATCACCGAGGCGACCGCGCCGACCCGGAAAATGTCGGAGAACAGCGGCCAGCGCAGCCGCGTGCCGAGCAGGTTCGGCCGCACCACGCTGCGCCCCGACCACAGATAGGCCGCGTAGATCGCGGTGCCGAGGCCGTAATAGCTAAGCAGCGCGATGGCGCCGCCGGCCACGCCCAGTTGCGGGAAGGGGCCGTAACCGAAGATCAGGCAAGGCGACAGCGGCACGAGCAGCACGGCGCCGGCCACCGTCACCACGGCGGTGATCGCCGTGTTGCCGGTGCCGCGCAGGATGTTCGCCAGCACGTTGAAGCTCCAGATCAGGATCACGCCGCCGAACACGATGTTCGAGTAGGTCAGCGCAACGTCGAGCGTGGCGCCGCTGCCGCCAAGCGCGCTGTACAGCCAGGGTCCGCCGGCGACCACCGCCACGCAGAAGAATCCCGCGAAGATCGCTCCGATGACGAGCGCGTGCAACACGATCGCGTCGGCGTCATCGCGGCGGCCGGCGCCGAGCGCGCGCGCCACCGCCGACGAGATGCCGCCGCCCATCGCGCCGCCCGACATCATCTGCATCAGCATCAGCCCGGGGAACACCAGCGACACGCCCGCCACCGCGTCGGTGCCGAGCTTCGCCATGAAGTAAATGTCGATCAGCCCGATCGAGCCCTGGATCGTGGTGGTGACGACATTCGGGATCGCCAGCCGCAGCAGCGTCGGCAGGATCGGAGCCTCAAGCAGCGTGAGGGTGCGCGGGTCCACGTCTGCCGGCCTCATCCTGAGGAGCGGGCGAAGCCCGCGTCTCGAAGGATCGAGGCCGCCCCACCCTTCGAGACGCCGCGTTGCAAGCGGCTCCTCAGGATGAGGGCGGAGCTATGAGCGAGGTTACGCATCAACGCCCGCGATCGCCTTGCCGAAATCCTTGGCCGAGAACGGCTGCAGATCATCCACGCCTTCTCCGACCCCAATGAAGTGGATCGGCAGCCCGAACTTCTGCGCGATCGCGACCAGGATGCCGCCACGCGCGGTGCCGTCGAGCTTGGTCATCACCAGGCCGGTGACGCCGGCGGTCTTCTGGAACATCTCGACCTGCGAAAGCGCGTTCTGCCCCACGGTCGCATCGAGCACCAGCAGCACTGCGTGCGGCGCCGCCGCGTCGACCTTCTTTATCACGCGCACGATCTTTTCGAGCTCTTCCATCAGCTCGGCGCGGTTCTGCAACCGGCCCGCCGTATCGACGATCACGACGTCGGCGTTGTCGCGCTGCGCCTGCGACACCGCGTCGAATGCCAGCCCCGCGGGGTCGGCGCCCGGCGTGCTGGCGACCACCTGCGCCCCGGTGCGCGTTCCCCAGATCTTGAGCTGATCGATTGCCGCCGCGCGGAACGTGTCGCCCGCGGCGAGAATGACCCGCTTCTTTTCAGCGGAGAGCTTCGCCGCCAGCTTGCCGATCAGCGTGGTCTTGCCGGAGCCGTTGACGCCGACCACCAGGATGACGAACGGCCTGGCGCCGCCGATCGTCAGCGGCTTCGCCACAGGCGCCAGCACCTTGGCGACATGGTCGGCGATAATGCCTTTGACCTCGTCAGGCGAGATGGTCTGCTTGTAGAAGCCGCCGTTGATGATTTCAGTGACGCTCGCCGCGGACTCAAGACCCAGATCGGACCGGATCAGCGCCTCCTCGATCTCATCGAGCTTGGCGGGGTCCATCGGGCCCTTCATCACGATGTCGGTGATTGCGGTGCCCAGCGCCGACGAGGTGCGCTTGAGGCCGCCCGTCAGGCGGCCCAGCCAGCCTTTTTTCTCGCCGGTTTCTTCGGCGGTCTCGTTGGTGCTGTCACTCATGGCTGCCACAAATGCATCCACCCACTCCGCTCGTCACCCCCGGGCTTGACCCGGGGGTCCATCTGCTTCGTAACCATGCCTTGTTCTAAGATGGATGGCCGGGTCAAGCCCCCGGCCATGAAGCGAAAAGATGACGCCCGACGAGATAGTGAGCCGCCTGCTCTACCGCGATGGGCTGATGTTGATCATCGACAAGCCCGCGGGCGTCGCCGTGCACAAGGGACCGAAGGGCGGCCCTTCCCTGGAGGACGATTTTCCGGCGCTGCAATTCGGCCTGCCAAAACCACCCGCATTGGCGCACCGGCTCGACCGCGAGACCTCCGGCTGCCTGGTGCTCGGCCGTCACCGCAAGGCGCTGGCGAACCTCAGCGACCTGTTCCGCCACG
>JBEVIJ010000224.1:0-14660 GCA_040510745.1 Xanthobacteraceae bacterium | reverse complement strand
CGATGCGCTGTCCAATCTTGCCTTCGTCCTGCACGCACTCAAGCGCGACGATGAGGCGCTCGCCAGCATCGACAAGGCTCTGGAGATTGCGCCCGATCATCTCGAGGCGCTCAACAATCGCGGCAACCTTCTGCTCTCGCTCTCGCGTCCGGCTGAAGCGATCGCTGCGTTCGACCGGGTGCTCGCGCTTGAGCCGCGCCATGTCCAGGCCCACATCAACCGCGGCAATGCGTTGTGGGAGAGCGGCCGTGGCGAGGATGCGCTCCCGGAATACGATGCGGCGCTGTCGTTGCAACCGGGAAATCCTTATGCGCTCTACAATCGGGCCAATGCTCTGCGGGCGCTTGGCCGCGAGGAAGACGCCATCGAGACTTACGGCAGCGCGTTGTTGTCGTTGCCGACCCACCTTCCGTCCTGGGTCAATCTTGGCCAGACGCTGATGGCGCTCAACCGGCACGGCGAAGCGCTCGATGCCTATCGGAAGGCATTGGAGCTCGCACCGGACAATGCGGACGCGAACTTCAACGAGGCTCTGGCGCTTCTCACCATCGGCGACTACCGGCGCGGCTTCGAAAAATATGAGTGGCGATGGAAACGGACGGGAATGGATGCCAAGCCGCGGTTTCGCCAGCGGCCCTGGCTCGGCGAAGCCTCGTTGGCGAACAAGACAATCCTGCTGCATGCCGAGCAGGGTCTGGGCGACACCATCCAGTTCGTGCGCTACGCGCCAGTGCTGGCGCGCGCCGGCGCAAAGGTCGTGCTTGAGGTGCAGCCGGAGCTCAAGGAACTGCTTGGGACGTTCGACGGCGTGGCAAGGGTAATCGGCCGCGGTGAAGCCGTGCCGCCTTTCGATCTGCACTGTCCGTTGGCGAGCCTGCCGCTGGCGCTCAAGACCGAACTGTCGAGCGTGCCCGCAGAGCTTCCTTACTTGCGCGCGAGCGAGCCGCGCATCGCGCGCTGGCGCACAACCATCGAAGCGCGGCCCGGGCCGCGGATCGCCATCGCCTGGTCGGGCCGCGCCGACCACTTCAACGACCGCAACCGATCGATTGCCTTGGACCAACTCGAGCCGTTGCTGGCCACGCGCGGGGTCAGCTTCATCAGCATCCAGCATGAGTTGCGCCCGGCCGATGCCGAGCAGCTCAAGGCCCAAACCGGGATGCTGCACGTCGGCGGCGATCTCGCGGATTTTTCGGATACCGCCGCGGTGCTGGCGCTCTGCGATCTGACGATTTCGGTCGACACCTCGGTCGCCCATCTCGCCGCCGCGATGGGGCGGCCGGCCTATCTCCTCATCCCATTCCAGCCGGATT
Organism: Xanthobacteraceae bacterium; assembly: GCA_040510745.1. GTDB lineage: Bacteria > Pseudomonadota > Alphaproteobacteria > Rhizobiales > Xanthobacteraceae > Z2-YC6860. The sequence continues at coordinate 13,347 of JBEVIJ010000224.1, read as the reverse complement.
GGCGCTGGACGGCCGATCGCGACCGCAGCCCCTGGTACCCCGGGGTCAAGCTGTTCCGGCAGCCGGCTCCCGGCGACTGGAACAGTGTCCTAAAGAGCGTAAGCGAAGCGCTTGCTTCGCAGCGCTCGCCTGCTACATAGGCGTCACGGATTGGCGCGGGGTGGAGCAGCCCGGTAGCTCGTCAGGCTCATAACCTGAAGGTCTTAGGTTCAAATCCTATCCCCGCAACCAACCCGGCTCATAAGCGCCGGCTTGGATTGCCAATTTCGTGCCGTTGGACACACCGCAAATAAGCCGGTCCGCTTAAAATGGCGGCTACAACGTCAGCGTGTCGAGCGAAAATGCTCGCCTGTCTGCGCCGCAGTGCAGCATCGAATCTGCTGAGAAATATGCGTTTGGCCTCGGGATTGGATTGACCTGCACCGGGCGCGTGCGTGTAATGTGTAATAATATATTCCTGCGCCGTTGGTGTGGCGCGCAGTCGCAAGAGTCGGATTTCGTCGCTTTCTAAGGTCACGGCCAACACAATGGCCGGACCAAGGACTAGGGAGAGGAAATACCCATGAAACAATCGTGGAAATTGCTCGCGCTCGGTACCGCGGCGCTGAGTTTTGCCCAACTGCCCGCCGCCCAGGCGGCGTGGGAGCCGACCCGTCCGGTGGAGTTCATTATTCCTGCCGGCACAGGCGGCGGCGCGGATCAAATGGCGCGCACCATCCAGGGCATTGTCAGCAAGCACAATCTGATGAAGCAGCCGATGGTGGTCATCAACAAGGCCGGCGGTGCCGGCGGCGAAGGGTTCCTCGACGTCAAGAACTCACGCAACAACCCGCACAAGATCATCATCACGCTGTCGAATCTTTTCACGACGCCGATGGCGACGGGCATTCCCTTCAACTGGAAGGATCTGACGCCGGTCGCGATGCTGGCGCTCGATGAATTCGTCCTGTGGGTCAATGCCGGCAAGCCCTACAAGACCGCCAAGGAATTTGTCGAGGCGGCGAAGGCCGCCAACGGCACGTTCAAGATGGCGGGCACCGGCTCCAAGCAGGAAGACCAGATCATCACCGAGGCCATCCAGAAGGTCACCGGCGCCAAGTTCATCTACATCCCTGAGCGCGGCGGCGGCGCGGTGGCGGTGCAGCTGGTCGGCAATCACGTCGACGCGACGGTCAACAATCCGATCGAGGCGGTGGCGCAATGGCGCGGCGGTCTGCTGCGTCCGCTCTGCGTGTTCGATACCAAGCCGCTCGACTACAAAGATAAGATCGCCGGCGACATGGCCTGGTCCGACATCGCGACCTGCAAGGCGCAGGGCCTCGACATCGACTATCTGATGCTGCGCGGCATTTTCATGGGCCCGGGCGCTACTCAGGATCAGGTCAACTACTACATCGACCTGTTCAAGAAGGTTCGTGAGACGCCGGAGTGGCAGAAGCTGATGGCCGACGGCGCGTTCAACACGACGTTCATGACCGGCCCCGACTACGTGAAGTGGGTCGCCAACGAGGAAAAGCGGCATCACGATCTGATGAGCGCCGCGGGTTTCCTCGCCAAATAGCGAACGTTCCAAGCGCCGCCGGCGAAACGTCCCTTCGCCGGCGGCCTTTTCTTAAAGACCTGGAGTCGGAGTTACTCAAATGGCAGAGCGATCGGGAGCGGCTGAAATCGGCCCCTCCCATATCGCGGTGGAAATTGGTGTCGCAATCGCGATCGCGATATTCGGCATCGTCACCGTGATCGGCAGCTTGAAGGTCGGCATCAACTGGGGCGCCGAAGGCCCAAAGGCCGGCTTCTTCCCGTTCTACGTCGGCCTGATGATCATCGGTTCCGGCCTGGTCAATCTCTATCAAGCGGTCACCGGGCAATTCGGCGGCGGCCTGTTCGCGAGCTGGGTCCAGTTGCGGCGCGTCCTGTCGGTCGTGGTGCCGACGGTGATCTACGTCGCGACCATACCGTTTATCGGCATCTACATTACGTCGGCGGTGCTGATCGGTTTCTTCATGCGCTGGCTGGGCCGGTATGGGTGGGGGCTGGTGCTGGCCATCTCGATCGCAATACCCGTCATCACCTTTGTGGTGTTCGAGCGGTGGTTCCTGGTCCCGCTGCCAAAGGGGCCGATCGAGGAATACTTGGGATTCTAGGGAGTTCGGGAGGATCGGGACCGCGGGTCGTGCCTGCGGGCCGGGCAACGAGACATGGAAGAAATCGCAAATCTGTTCCACGGCTTTGCCGTGGTCCTGCAGCCGTTCAACATCCTGCTGATGGTGATCGGCATCCTACTCGGCGTCATCATCGGCGTGTTGCCGGGCTTGGGCGGCGCCAACGGCATCGCGATCCTGTTGCCGCTGACCTTCTCGATGTCGCCGACCTCGGCGGTCATCATGCTGTCGTGCATCTATTGGGGCGCGCTGTTCGGCGGCGCCATTACTTCGGTGCTGTTCAATATTCCCGGCGAGCCGTGGTCCGTTGCGACGACGTTCGATGGCTATCCAATGGCGCAGAAAGACCAGGCCGGTGAGGCGCTCACAGCCGCGTTCACCTCTTCGTTTGTCGGCGCGTTGTTTGCCGTCATCATGATTACGCTGGTTGCTCCGCTGGTCGCGCTGTTTGCGTTGCAATTCGGGCCCGCGGAAAAATTCGCGGTCTATTTCCTCGCGTTTTGCAGTTTCGTCGGCATGAGCAAAGAGCCGCCGGCCAAGACGGTCGCGTCGATGATGATCGGATTTGCGCTTGGCGCGGTTGGTCTCGATCAGATGACCGGCAGCCTGCGCCTGACCTTCGGTTCCGAGACCCTGCTCACCGGCTTCGACTTCCTGATCGCGGTGATTGGCCTGTTCGGCATCGGCGAAATCCTGCTGACGATGGAGGAGGGGCTGTCGTTCAAGGGGCGTTCGGCAAAGATCAATCCCAAGGTGGTTTGGGAGACGTGGAAGACGCTGCCGCGCTATTGGATGACGTCGCTGCGCTCCTGCATCATCGGATGCTGGATGGGAGTTACGCCAGCGGGCGCGACGCCAGCCTCGTTCATGAGCTACGGCATTGCGAAGCGCGTATCGCCGAACGGCAAGAAGTTCGGCACCGGCGAGATCGAAGGCGTCGTAGCGCCGGAAACCGCCGCGCACGCCGCGGGCACATCGGCGCTGCTGCCGATGCTGGCGCTTGGCGTGCCGGGCTCGCCGACCGCCGCCGTGCTGCTCGGCGGCCTGCTGATCTGGGGCCTGCAGCCGGGGCCGCTGCTGTTCGTCGAGCAGAAGGAATTCGTCTGGGGCCTGATCGCCAGCATGTATCTCGGCAACATCATCGGTCTGGTGATCGTGCTGACCTGCGTGCCATTGTTCGCGGCGATCCTGCGCGTTCCCTTCAGCATCATCGCGCCGATCATCCTGGTGCTCTGCGCGATCGGCGCGTACTCGGTGCACAACAGCACCTTCGACGTGGTGATGATGCTGATATTCGGCATCGTCGGTTACGTGATGAAGAAGTGCGACTATCCGCTGGCGCCGCTGGTCCTGGCCATTGTGCTGGGTGACAAGGCGGAAGAATCCTTCCGGCAGTCGCTGCTCGCCTCGCAGGGCAGCATCTCGATCTTCTGGTCCAACGCGCTGGTCGGCACTATCATGCTGCTGGGACTTATCGCGTTGTTCTGGCCGCTGATTTCGGCCGGTCTGAGCCGGCTCCGCCCGCGTACCGCATGATGGGTACCGTAATCGAAGCTGCAGTTTTGATGTGAGCCGTTGCACCCTGCACGGCCGTGGAATATTGTATTCCAGAGATGTCCAAAGACCCTCACATGCGTCGCACCAGCCCGGTCGCCCCCACGGACCAAGCCGAGGGCATTCCTCGCCTCGCCATCGAGCCGATCGACACGAACTTCAGCTTCAAGAACAAGGCCTACGCTGCCTTGAAGAACGTTATCGTGTCGATGGACGTTTACCGCAACCGGAGCGACATCCGGCTCGACGAACGCCAGCTCGCGCAGGACTTCGGCATCAGCCGCACGCCGGTGCGGGAAGCGATGGCGCAGCTCGAGCGTGAGGGGTTCGTGCGCTCGGTGCCGCGGCGCGGCATCTACGTCGTGCGAAAGACGCGGCGCGACGTGATCGAGATGATCACCGCCTGGGCCGCGCTCGAAAGCATGGCGGCGCGGCTGATCACCGAAAATACGCTGGACGCCGACATCGCCTCGCTGCGCCGGATGTTTTCGACCTTCGAGGACGGCAAGCTGCGCGCGCATCTCGACGAGTATTCGGAAACCAACATCGCGTTTCACCAGACCATCATCCGCATGAGCGGCAACTGCGTGCTGATCTCGCTGGCCGAAAACCTGTTCACCCACATGCGGATGATCCGGCGCAAGACGATCGGCGAGAAAGACCGCGTCGAGAAATCGATCCGCGACCACATGAACATCATCGAGGCGCTGGAGTCGCGAGACACCGCGCGCGCCGAGGAGCTGGTGCGCAAGCACGCGCTCGGGCTCGCCGACCACGTGGCGAAATACGCAGACTACTTGGACTGATCGAACGAACGGCGCCGTGCGGGCAAGACGCGCGCGGCTTTAGAAGATTACGGGAGGCCCGCAATGTCTGATGCAGCAACCAAGCAGAAGCCCGCGACCGCGGCGGTGGAAGCAGAGCGCGAGCTCACGGATGGCTTCAACCTCATCATCGATGCGCTCAAGCTCAACGGCCTCAACACGATCTACGGCGTGCCCGGCATCCCGATCACGGATTTCGGCCGCATGGCGCAGGCCGCGGGTATCCGCGTCCTCTCGTTCCGCCACGAGCAGAATGCCGGCTATGCGGCATCGATCGCAGGCTTCCTCACCAGGAAGCCCGGCGTCTGCCTCACGGTGTCGGCGCCCGGCTTCCTCAACGGTCTCACCGCGCTCGCCCATGCCACGACCAACTGCTTTCCGATGATCCTGATCTCGGGCTCGTCCGAGCGCGAGATCGTCGACCTGCAGCAGGGCGATTACGAGGAGATGGACCAGCTCGCCATCGCCAAGCCGCTCTGCAAGGCGGCATTTCGCGTGCTGCATGCCGCGGACATCGGCATCGGCGTGGCGCGGGCGATCCGTGCCGCGGTTTCGGGGCGTCCGGGCGGCGTCTATCTCGATCTTCCGGCCAAGCTGTTCGGTCAGGTGATGGATGCGGAGGCTGGAAAGAAGTCGCTCGTCAAGGTGATCGATCCGGCGCCGGCGCAGATTCCCGCTCCCGAAGCGGTCAAGCGCGCGCTCGACGTGCTGAAGAGCGCCAAGCGCCCGTTGATCATTCTCGGCAAGGGCGCGGCCTACGCGCAGGCTGACGACGCGATCCGCGCTTTCGTCGAGAAGAGCGGCGCGCCGTTCCTGCCGATGAGCATGGGCAAGGGCCTGCTGCCCGACACGCATCCGCAGTGCGCCGGCGCGGCGCGCTCGACCGTGCTGAAAGATAGCGACGTCGTGATGCTGATCGGCGCGCGCCTCAACTGGCTGCTGTCGCACGGTAAGGGCAAGACCTGGGGCGATGCACCGAAGAAGTTCATCCAGATCGACATTGAGCCGAAGGAGATGGACTCAAACGTCGAGATCGTGGCGCCGGTCGTTGGTGATATCGGCTCCTGCGTAACCGCGATGCTGAATGCCATGGGCTCCTGGCCTGCGGCGCCGGCCGACTGGATGAAGACGGTGACCACGAAGCGCGACGAGAACGTCGCGAAAATGGCGCCGCGCCTGATGAATAACAATTCGCCGATGGACTACCACGGCGCGCTCGGCGTGCTGCGCACCATCGTCAAAGAACGCCCGGACGCCATCCTCGTCAACGAGGGCGCCAACACGCTCGACCTCGCCCGCGGCATCATCGACGTCTATCAGCCGCGCAAGCGCCTCGACGTCGGCACCTGGGGCATCATGGGCATCGGTATGGGGTATTCCATCGCCGCGGCGGTCGAGACCGGCAAGCCGGTGCTCGCGATCGAAGGCGACTCAGCCTTCGGCTTCTCGGGCATGGAGGTCGAGACGATCTGCCGGTACAACCTGCCGGTCTGTATCGTCATCTTCAACAACGACGGCATCTACCGTGGCACCGACGTCAACCACGTGAGCTCGGACCCGGCACCCACCGTGTTCGTGAAGGGCTCACGTTACGACAAGATGATGGAGGCCTTCGGCGGTGTCGGCGTCAATGCGACCACGCCGGACGAACTGAAGCGCGCGGTCAACGAGGCCATGAATTCCGGCAAGCCGACCTTGATCAACGCAGTGCTAGACCCGGCGGCCGGCAGCGAGAGCGGCCGCATCGGCAACCTCAACCCGCAAAGCGCGCTTCGCAAGAAATAGAGAGAGGGGACGACATATGGCAAAGAAGAAAGCCAAAAAGGCGAAGGCCAAATCCAAGGCTGCGTCGAAGAAGGTTGTGAAGCTGAAGTCGAAGAAGCTGGCCGCGAAGAACGGTCTGCCGCCGCCATCGCGCAAGCCGTTCGGCCAAGCCGGCAAGGCGCTCGAGGGCGTGAAGATCCTCGACTTCACCCACGTGCAATCCGGTCCGACCTGCACGCAGCTTCTGGCGTACATGGGCGCCGATTGCATTAAGGTCGAGCGGCCCGGCGTCGGCGACATCACGCGCGGGCAGCTCCGCGACGTGAAGGGTGCGGACAGCCTCTACTTCACGATGCTCAACGGCAACAAGCGCTCGATCACGATCGATTCCAAGCACCCCAAGGGCAAGCAAATCCTCGAGCGGCTGATCAGGCACTGCGACGTGCTGGTCGAGAATTTCGCGCCTGGCGCGCTCGACCGGATGGGGCTGACCTGGGACTACATCCACAAGACCAACCCGCGCATGATCGTCGCGTCGGTGAAGGGCTTCGGCCCCGGTCCCTATGAGGACTGTAAGGTCTACGAGAATGTTGCGCAATGCACCGGCGGCGCCGCTTCGACGACAGGCTTTCGCGAGGGGCCGCCGCTTGTCACCGGCGCGCAAATCGGCGACAGCGGAACCGGCCTGCATCTCGCGTTCGGCATTGTCACCGCGCTCTATCAGCGCAACCGCACCGGCCGCGGCCAGAAGGTGTTTGCCGCGATGCAGGACGGCGTACTCAACCTCGCGCGCGTCAAGCTGCGCGACCAGCAGCGCCTCGCGCATGGTCCCCTTACCGAATTCAGCCAGTACGGGGAGGGCGTTCCGTTCGGCAAGGCGGTGCCGCGCGCCGGCAACGATTCTGGCGGCGGCCAGCCGGGCTGGATCTTGAAGTGCAAGGGCTGGGAGACAGATCCCGACGCCTACATCTATTTCATCACCCAGGCCCCGGTCTGGGAGGCCATCTGCGACCTGATCGGCAAGCCGGAGTGGAAGACCGATCCGGATTACGCCAAGCCGCCGGCGCGCCTGCCGCGGCTCAAACAGATTTTTGCGACCATCGAAGAATGGACCATGACCAAGACCAAGTTCGAGGTCATGGACCTTTGCAACGCGGTCGACATTCCGGTCGGGCCGATTCTGTCGATGAAGGAGATCGCCGAGGAGAAGTCGCTGCGCGACACCGGAACCGTGGTCGAGGTCGACCACCCGGTGCGCGGCAAGTATCTCACTGTCGGCAATCCGGTGAAGATGTCGGACTCGATCACCGAAGTGAAGCGTTCACCGCTGCTCGGCGAGCACACCGACGAAATCCTCAGCAAGGTGCTGGGCTACTCTGCCAAGGAGGTCGCGGAGATCAAAGGCTCAGGCGCAATCACCGCGCCGGAGAAGCCGGCCAAGGCCGAAGCGGCGTAGGCTTTTTTCTTACCTCCCCCGCTTGCGGGGGAGGTCGGCGCGCGAAGCGCGCCGGGTGGGGGCAAGCAGCATGGTCGGAATGTGCTATGTGCCCCCTCCCGAACCCTCCCCCGCAAGCGGGGGAGGGGACCGGCTGAGTTCTGGGAGGGGAAGTACACCAATGCGTATCGTGGTCCACGGCCAGCAGGCCTTCGGCAAGGCCGTGCTGGAAGCGCTACTCAAGCGCGGCGAGAATGTTGTTGGCGTCTATGTCGCACCGGAGAAGCCGGGCGCCAAGGCTGACCCGCTCAAGGAGGCGGCGCTCGCCGCCAACCTGCCGATCTATCAGCCTGCGTCCTATAAGGACTCGAAGGTGTGGGACGAGTTCAAGGCGCTCAAGCCTGACCTGCAGGTGATGGCGTTCGTCACGCTGTTCGTGCCGGAGGAATTCCTCAACGTCCCGACCCACGGCTCGATCCAGTACCATCCTTCGCTGCTACCCGCCTATCGCGGCGCCAGCGCGATCAATTGGCCGATCATCAAGGGCGAGAAGGAAACCGGGCTGTCGATCTTCTGGCCCGACAACGGGCTCGATACCGGCGATATCCTCGTGCAGAAGAAAACTCCGATCAGCGACACCGACACGCTCGGCACGGTCTATTTCGACCGCTTGTTCCCGATGGGCGTCGACGCGATGCTGGAAGGCGTCGATCTGGTGAAAGCCGGCAAGGCGCCGCGCATCAAGCAGGACGAGTCGAAGGCGACTTACGAAGGCCGCTGCGGTCCCGACAACGCGAGGATCGACTGGGGCAAGCCCTGGCAGCAGATCGACCGCCTGATCCGCGGCTGCAACCCGGCGCCCGGCGCCTGGACCACGCTCGACGGCAAGCAGCTCAAGGTGTTCGACGCCAAGCCGTTGCCCGCGAAGGACCCGAAGGGCATCGCCGGCAAGGTCGGTGAGATCGCCGTCGTCGAAGCCGACGGCTTCACGGTGGTCTGCGCCGACGGCCGCTTCAAGGTCACGCGCGTGCAGCCCGCCGAGGGCAAGAAGATCGAAGCCGACGAATGGGCGAAGTCCGTCAATCTCGCGGTCAAAGCAAGGTTCTCATGAGTCCAGACTGTCGTCCCCGCGAAAGCGGGGACCCAGTAATCACTGACAGGTCGGTGTTTACTGGATGCCCACTTTCGCGGGCATGACATCCCGAAAAATCCGCAGCATCATCACGATTGGATCGCCACTATGCCCGCCTCGCAACACCAGAAGCCACTTTCCGACATCGATATCGCCCAGGCCGCCAAGATGCGGCCAATCATGGACATCGCGCGCGAAAAGCTCGGCATCGCGCCGGAGAATCTCAATCCCTATGGCCACTACAAGGCCAAGGTGTCGATGGAATACATCAAATCGCTCAAGGACAAGAAAAACGGCAAGCTGATCCTGGTCACTGCGATCACCCCGACCCCGGCAGGCGAGGGCAAGACCACGACGACGGTCGGTCTCACCGACGCGCTCAACTTCATCGGCAAGAAGGCGATGATGTGCCTGCGCGAGCCGTCGCTGGGTCCGTCGTTCGGCATGAAAGGCGGCGCCGCGGGCGGCGGCTACGCCCAGGTGGTGCCGATGGAGGACATCAACCTACACTTCACCGGCGATTTCCACGCGATCACGTCGGCGCACAATCTGCTGTCGGCGCTGATCGACAACCACATCTACTGGGGCAACGACGCGGGCATCGACAGCCGCCGCGTCGCATGGCGCCGCGTAATGGACATGAACGATCGCGCGTTACGCGAGATCATCTGCTCGCTGGGCGGCGTCGCTAACGGGTATCCGCGCGAGGCGGGCTTCGACATCACGGTGGCTTCGGAAGTGATGGCAATTTTCTGCCTGGCCAGTGATCTCGAAGACCTCAAGAAGCGTCTGGGCAACATCATCATCGGCTATACGCGCGAGCGTAAGCCGGTACGCGCCTCCGACATTAAGGCCCACGGCGCCATGACCGTGCTGCTCAAGGAGGCGATCGCGCCGAATTTGGTGCAGACGCTGGAGGGCACGCCAGCCTTCATCCACGGCGGTCCGTTCGCCAACATCGCGCACGGCTGCAACTCCGTTCTGGCAACCACGTCCGCGCTCAAGCTCGCGGACTACGTCGTGACCGAAGCCGGCTTCGGAGCCGACCTCGGCGGCGAGAAATTCCTCGACATCAAGTGCCGCAAGGCCGGGTTGCAGCCCGACTGTGCGGTGATCGTCGCGACCATCCGCGCGCTAAAGATGCACGGCGGCGTCAAGAAGGACGATCTGAAGAAGGAAGACCTCAAGGCGCTCGAAGCCGGCATGGCGAATCTCGAACGTCACGTGCAGAACATCCAGAAATTCGGTATCCCGGCGGTGGTCTCGATCAACCGCTTCTCCGCAGACACTGATGCCGAGATCGCGCTGGTCAAGGAGACGTGCAAGGCGCTTGGTGTGGAGGCATTGATGGCCGATCACTGGGCGATGGGCGGTGAGGGTGCCGCCGATGTTGCGAAAGCGGTTGTCAAGGTGTGCGACGAGGGCAAAGCCAAGCTGAAGCTGCTGTACCCAGACGACATGCTGTTGTTTGAGAAGATCCGCACCATCGCCAAGGAAATCTACCGGGCCAAGGACGCGACTGCCGACAAGTCGGTGCGCGACCAGCTCGCCGCATTCGAGACGATGGGTTACGGCAAGGCGCCGGTCTGCATCGCCAAGACGCAGTATTCGTTCTCGACCAATGCCGATCTCAAGGGCGCGCCGGTCGACCACACCATCAACGTGCGCGAGGTGCGGCTCTCCGCCGGCGCCGAGTTCGTGGTGGCGATCTGCGGAGAGATCATGACCATGCCGGGCCTGCCGCGCGTGCCGGCCGCCGACTCGATCGACGTCGGCCCGGATGGGCGGATCGTCGGTTTGTTCTAGGGTTTTGCCAAGCTCCCTGGTGTCGTCCCCGCGAAAGCGGAGACCCATCACGAAACGAATCCGCTGATGAATGGGTACCCGCTTTCGCGGGGACAACAGCGGAGCTAGCCGCGTTTTCTCGCTGACTTCGGCGCCGTTTCCATTTCATCGAGCTGCGGCGCCACCCGCTTCGCCACGTCCACCAGCGCGGCGGTGATCGGCATCATCGGCTCGCGCGACGGCACCACCAGGCCGATGGTCTGCACCGCCTCGGGCTCGACGATCGGGATCGCGCGCAGCGTAACGGTGAGGCCCAGCGTCTCGGCGAGCTTGGCAGGCATCACGCTGGCCCAGCGCCCCGTGCGCACGTGCGAGAACAGCAGGATCATCGAATCCGATTCAAGCGTGGGACGAGACTCGTGCCCGGTGCTCTTGATGAGGCGGTCGATGATGCGGCGATTCTGCATGTCCGGGGTGAGCAGGCACAGCGGCACCTCCGCGACCTCGGCCCAGGTTACGCTGTCGCGGTTGCCGAGCGGCGCTTCCGCGGAGGTCAGCAGCCGGTAGCGCTCGTGATAGAGCGGCACGGAATTGACGCGGCCGACTGGCTCGTTCTCCAGATAGGTGATGCCGGCGTCGATCTCGAGATTCTCCAGAAGCTCTAGAATCTCGATTGATGTGCGCGACAGCACCGTGAACGTCACATTGGGATGCCGCTCGCGGTAGGGCGTGGTGAGTGCGGCGACCATGGCGAGCGCGGTCGGGATCGCCGCGATCCGCAACCGGCCGGTCAGGCCATGGCGCAGCGCGTTGATCTCCTCCCGCATGGCGCGGGTGTCGCCGACGATGCGGCGCGCCCAGTCGAGCACGCGCTGGCCTTCGGTCGTGAAGCCCTGGAAGCGCGAGCCGCGGTTGACCAGCAGCACGCCCATCTGCTCTTCGAGCTGCTTCACGCCCGCCGACAACGTCGGCTGGGTGACGCCGCAAGCCTCGGCGGCGCGGCCGAAGTGGCGCTCACGGGCCAAGGCCAGGATGAAATCGAGCTTGTCGATCATAAAAACCGAATCGGCACATGGTTTCAGCGGCTTAGAGAATAAGCCGAAAAGCCGATTGCTGAAATATTAATGAGTAATCCCCCTCAAGTCGATAGGATTTATCTATCAAGCCATGTAAGGCACGGGATTGTCTGCGCTTCTGGAACGGTTCAATTCTGATCCATGAATATCCAAACTCCGATGCCGCCGAACGGAAACGGCGCGCCGCCGCGGAAACCCCGCCGCACCCCGAAGGGTCGTCAGGTCGATCCCCGGGCCGCCGCCGAAGTCGGCGCGTTGCTCGGCGACAGACCGCGCCGGCGCGATCTGCTGATCGAGCATCTGCATCTCATTCAGGACGAGCATGGCCACATCTCCGCCGCGCACATGGGGGCGCTCGCCGCCGAGATGAAGTTGTCGCAGACCGAGGTCTATGAGGTCGCCACCTTCTACGCGCACTTCGATGTCGTGAAAGAAGGCGAGACGCCGCCGCCGGCGGTCACGGTGCGCGTCTGCGACTCGCTGTCCTGCGCGATGGCGGGCGCCGAGACATTGCTCGCAACGCTGCCCGGTAAGCTAGGTCCGAACGTGCGCGTGGTTCGGGCGCCGTGCATGGGCGCCTGCGAGCGCGCGCCGGTTTGCGCGGTCGGGCACGTACAGACTTACACCGCGACGCCGGAGAGCGTCGCCAGGGCCGCGATCGTGCCGGAGCACGCGCACGCCTGGAAGCGTCACATCGATTTCGAGCACTACCTCGCCGACGGCGGCTATCGCCTGCTCGGCGAAGCATTCGGTGGCAAGCGCACGCGCGACGAGTTCATCAAGATCGTCAGCGACGCCGGGCTGCGTGGCCTTGGCGGCGCGGGCTTTCCGACCGGCCGCAAGTGGTCGCTGGTGCGCGCCGAGCCGGCGCCGCGGCTGATGGCGGTGAACGCCGACGAGGGCGAGCCGGGCACCTTCAAGGATCGCTACTATCTCGGCCTCGACCCGCACCGCTTCCTGGAAGGCACCTTGATCGCCGCCTGGGTTGTGGAAGCGAAAGAAATCTACATCTACATCCGCGACGAATACCCCGAGCTGCGGCTGATGCTCGCCGACGAGATCGCCAAGGTCGAGCGAGCGGGCTTGGCCAAGTTCAGCAACATCCATCTGCGGCGCGGCGCCGGCGCATACATCTGCGGCGAAGAGTCCGCGATGATCGAGTCGATCGAGGGCAAGCGCGGCCTGCCGCGTCATCGCCCGCCCTACGTCGCGCAGGTCGGCTTGTTCGGCCGCCCGACGCTCGAGCAGAACGTCGAGACGATGTACTGGATCCGCGACATCATTGAGAAGGGCGCGGAGTGGTTCACCTCGCAGGGCCGCCGCGAGCGCAAGGGCTTCCGCAGCTTCTCGGTGTCCGGGCGCGTCAAGGCGCCCGGCGTGGTGCTGGCGCCCGCCGGCGTTACCGCGCGCGAATTGATCGAGGAGTATTGCGGCGGCATGCAGGACGGCGAGGTGTTCAAGGGCTATCTGCCCGGCGGCGCGTCCGGTGGCATCTTGCCGGCCTCGATGGCCGACGAGCCGCTCGATTTCGGCACGTTGGAGAAATACGGCTGCTTCGTCGGCTCGCACGCGGTCGTCATCCTGTCCGAGAACGACGACATGAAGGCGGTGGCGC
>JBEVIJ010000223.1:0-16116 GCA_040510745.1 Xanthobacteraceae bacterium | reverse complement strand
AGGCGGAGCGCCGGGAGGCGTTCCTTCTCAGATTTCGCCTTTCGGCGACCACGCTCATTAACGGAGAGCGTGCCGCCTGCCGGCGCTCCACCGGCGCGGGCGCCGCACCTTGCTCCACCATCAAGATCGCCTCATGACAGCGCCCTCGATCGAGCAAAGCGCGCGGATCATACGGCCGGATAACGGGGCGGGGATAAGTGCGTTTTCCTAAGGAAACGCGGCCTTGATGCGCTCCGCGCCCTCCGCTGTCATCGCCCGCGAAGGCGGGTGATCCAGTACACACCTGTGTTTACTGGGCTCCGCTTACGCGGGGGCGACAAGCGAGCGGGGACAACAGATGCGAGAGCGCGAATAACGACAACAGCTACTGCTGCAACATGCTCGGCGCGAACAGATCTTCCATCGTCATCAGCCGCGGGGTCAGCCCCTGCTGCAGCGAGTATTTCGCGATTGTCTCCAGCACCAGACGATTCGCCACCACGCCGTGGCTAACCAGCGGCATGCGCACCGCCTTGCGGCCGTCCGCAGGCAGCAGCCCGGTCTCGAAATAGTAGTCGGCGTGCGCGATCCGCTCGCGGTTCGCGATGTCGTTGGCCTGATTGAACGCCTTGAGGATGTTGGTGATCGCCCACGGGTGCTGCTCGGCGATCTCGCGCTTGATCACCATGCCGTGGTTGATCGGGAAAATGCCGGTCTTCTTGTAGTAGCGCACGCCCTCCGCCAGCGGATCGGGGAACAGCGGCTTGATGTCGGGATGATTATGCAGGTCCACCGTGCTGCGATCGATCAGGTTCGGGTCGACCAGATAGAACATCACGGCGTCGAGCTCGCCCGACACCATCATCGAGCCGATGCTCTTGTCCTCCGGGATCTGGTTGACGGTGACGCCGGGCGGCGGCTTGAAGCCGGTGGCGCCGCCGTGGCTCTTGGCCGGATTGCGCTCCATCCAGAACTCCATGTCCTTCGGCGCAACGCCGAACTCGTTCTCCAGCACGCCCCGCACCCACAGCGCCGCGGTCTGCTGATACTCCGGCACGCCGATCTTCTTGCCCTTGAGGTCCGCGACCTTCTCGATCTTGGCGTCGCGGCGAACCAGAATCGTCGTGTGATAAAACAGCCGCGTGGTAAAGACCGGAATGCCGATAAAGCGGTCGTCACCCTTCGAGCGCGCGATCATGAACGACGACATCGACATTTCCGACACATCGAATTCGGCAAAGCGCAATTGCCGCCAGAACAGCTCGGACGGATGCAAAACCGTCGGCACCAGGTCGATGCCGTCGGGTTTGACCCGCTGCTCGATGACCGGCCAGGTGCGCGGATTGTCGGTGATGCCGATGCTCAGCGGAATGCGCATGAATGACTGCTCGCGGTTACTGGCGGAATTTCACTTGCGGAATTTGGGCGGACGCTTCTCACGGAAGGCGCGGCCGCCCTCCTTCGACTCTTCGGTGCCGTAAAACAGCGCCACCGCCTCAAAGCCGAGCATGCCGATGGCACGCTGGTGCTCGGTGTCGGCGTTGAACGAGCGCTTGGCGATCGCGATGGCCGTGGGGCTGCGCTCAACGATCTCGGCGCACCACTTGTCCACCTCGGCATCGAGCTGGTCGGGCGGCACCACCGCGTTCACCAGGCCCATGTCGTAGGCTTCCTTGGCGCTGTAGCGGCGGCAAAGGTACCAGATCTCGCGCGCACGCTTCTCACCGACGATGCGGGACAGATAGGCCGTGCCGAAGCCCGGATCGACCGAGCCGACCTTCGGCCCGACCTGGCCGAACACCGCCTTGTCCGACGCGATGGTGAAGTCGCACAGCGTCGCCAGCACGTTGCCGCCGCCGATCGCGAAGCCCTGCACCCGCGCGATCACCGGCTTCGGGATGTCGCGGATCAGCGATTGCAGCTCGTCGATCGGCAGGCCCAGCGTGCCGCGCCCGCCGTAGCTGCCTTCATGAGTGCTCTGGTCGGCGCCGGTGCAGAACGCGCGGTCGCCTGCGCCGGTCAGCACCACGACGGCGACGCTCTTGTTCCAGCCCGCCGTCTTGAACGCGTCGATCAGCTCTTCGCAGGTATTCGGCGTGAAGGCGTTGTACTTCTCGGGGCGATTGATGGTGATGCGCGCGACACTGTCGCGCACCTCCAACAGGATGTCCTTGTACTGGTCCATCGTTCATCCATGCATGGTGAGACCGCCCGACACGCTGATGGTCTGGCCGGTGATGTAGGCGGCGTCGTCGGACAGGAAGAATGCGACCAGCCCCGGATAATCCTCCGGCGCGCCGAGCCGCCGCATCGGGATGGCGCGCTTGAGCCCTTCGGCGATGCGGGTGCCATCCGGGCCTTCCAGGAAGCTGCGCAGGATCGCGGTGTCGGTCGGTCCGGGGCATAGCGTGTTGACGATGATGCCCTTGCCGACCAATTCGCGGGCCACGGTCTTGCCGAACGCGATCATGCCGCCCTTGCAGGCCGAATAAACCGCCTCGCCGGAGGAACCGACGCGGCCGGCGTCGGACGCGATGTTGACGACGCGGCCGAAGCCGCGCGCCGCCATTCCCTTCAGCACGATGTGGCTGACATTGAGCGGACCGTAGAGGTTGATGCCGACGACCTTGGCCCAGAATTCCGGCGTGGTGTCGAGAAAGCTCGCGGCGCGATCCCAGCCGGCGTTGTTGACGAGCAGTGCGATGGGACCCGCGGCCTGCTCGAAATCCTCGATGGCGCGCGACACCGCGGCGTAGTCGGAAATGTCGGCGGCGTGGAGGCTCGCCTTGCCCCCCGCCGCCTTGATCTCGGCCACCACCTTACCGCCGGCATCCGCGTCGAGATCGAGGATGCCGACGGTGCAGCCCTCCTCGCCCAGCCGGCGCGCGATCGCCGCGCCGATGCCATTGGCGCCGCCGGTGACCAGGACCGTGCGATCCTTCAATCCACGCATCGCTAAGCCTTCTTGTCCGATTTGCCCGCCAGCATGCGAGTGGCTTCGTAGGCGATCACCACCTCGCCGTCCTGGTTCTTGATTTCGATCTTCGAGACGACGATGCCGCGATTGCCCTTCGAGGTCGGCCGCACTGACGTCACCTCGACCTCGCCGTGGATGGTGTCGCCGACGCGAACCGGCGCCAGCACCTGCTTCTTAAGCTCCAGCATGGCGAGGCCGGTGCCCTGGATCATGCTCTGGCACAGCAGACCCTCGATCAAGCTGTAGGTCAGCGCGGCCGGCACAAACTGACCCTGGATGGTGCCACTCTCGGCGCCGAACGTCTTGTCGGTGAAGATCACCTCCAGCATGCCGGTGACGCCGGTGAACATCACCAGATCGGTTTCCGTGAGAGTGCGGTTCAACGTTCGGAAGCGCTGTCCGGCCGACAGCTGCTCCCAAGTGAATCCAAGGCCCAAAGTCTGCATGCGTTCAACTCACCCGTTGTTTGGGCTTCGACGGCATATCGGGAATAACGAGGCCGCCCGCTGCAACAAGCGTGTCAATCTCGTCCGCCTTCACGCCGAACTCCGCCAGCACATCGCGGCCGTGCTCGCCCAGCCGCGGCGGCAAACGGCCGATCCCGGCGGGCGAGTCGGTGAAGCGGAACGGCACGTCAGGCATCACAATCTCGCCTTCGGTCGGATGCTTGAAATGCTTGAAGAAGCCGACCGCCTTCAAGTGCTCGTCGTCGAGCACGTCATCGAGTGAATTGAGCGGCCCCGCCGGGATTTCAAGCTCCTCGAACAGCGTCAGCCATTGCTGCGTCGTCTTGCCGGCGAACTGCGACTCGGCAATGCGATAGACATCCGAGATATTGCGGCTGCGCGCCGCAATATCCATGAACCGCGGATCGTTCATCATCTCCGGCTGCTGGAGCGCATTCCAGAACCGGCGCCATTGCGCGTCGGTGTAAATCAGCGTGCAGACATGGCCATCCGCTGTGCGATAGGGCCGCCGCCACGGCGCCAGCATGCGGCTGTAGCCGGCCGATCCGACCGGCGGATCGAAGGTGCGGCCGTGCAGATGCTCGACCATGACGTATGAGACCATGGTCTCGAACATCGGCACTTCGACGAACTGGCCCTTGCCGGTGCGTTCGCGGTGGAACAGTGCGGCAACGATCGCCTGCGCCGCCATGACGCCGCAGGTCTTGTCGGCGAGAATGGTCGGCGCGTAGCGCGGCTCGCCGGTCATCGTGTCCATCAGGCTGGCGATGCCGGTGAGGCCCTGCATGATGTCGTCGTAGGCCGGGCGGCCGCTGTAGGGCCCGCCCTCGCGCCAGCCATGCAGCCCGGCGTAGATCAGGCGCGGATTGCGGGCCAGCAGCGCGTCCGCGCCGACCCCGATCTTTTCCAGCTTCTGCGGCCGGATGTTGTGGACGAACGCATCGGCCGCATCGGCCATGCGAAGCAGCACATCGCGTGCCGCGGCCTGCTTGAGGTCCAACACGACGCTTCGCTTGTTGCGGTTCACACCCATGAACAGCGACGCCATGCCCTCGTTGCGGCACGGTCCGGTGTAGCGGGTGGTGTCGCCGTCCGGGGATTCGATCTTGATGACGTCGGCGCCGAGGTCGCCGAGCTGCTGCGTGGCATAAGCGCCAAAGATCACCGACGTGAGGTCGAGCACGCGGATGCCGGCGAGCGGTCCTTCGGTTCTGGCGGGCTTCGCAGCATTCATTGGCAAACCAGTCCTGGCGTCCTCGCGCCGCACGGCTGCCATGTTGAAGCATCCCGCGGCGGCGCGAGTCCAGTCGCGAACGATTCAAAGGCCCAGCGCGGCCATTTGCGCGGCTGAAGCCCGGCCGTTATCCTTCACACCGGCTTCCGCCAGCGGGGAATGCAATGCAGCAAGACCGACGGTCGAGTCTGGTTCGGGCTTTCGCGATTTTCGGACTGGCTGCTGCGCTTTTGACGCTGAGCGGACCCGGCTTCGCGCAGGACTATCCGACCCGGCCGATCCGCATCGTGGTGCCGACGCAGCCCGGCGCCGCCCAGGACATCATCGTGCGGCTCTTGCAGCCCTATCTCGAGAAGTCGCTCGGGGTGCCGATCGTGGTCGACAACCGCTCCGGCGCCAGCACCATGATCGGGACCGACGCGGTCGCCAAGGCAATGCCCGACGGCTACACGCTGCTGATCGTCCCGACCACGTTCACCGTGAACGCGGCGCTGAACGACAAGCTGCCGTTTGACCCGGAGCGCGACTTCGAGCCGATCGGCATTCTGGTCAAGAATCCGCTGCTGTTCTCGATCAACGCGAGCTGCCGGCCAAGACGCTTGCCGAATTCGTCGCGCTGGCGAAAGCGCGGCCGGGCAAATTGAACTACGGCTCGTCCGGCGCATCGACGCAGGCGCATCTGCTGATCGAAATGTGGAGCGAGCGCGCCGGCATCAAGATGCAGCACATCCCCTACAAGGGCGGCGCGCCGGCCGCGCTCGCCATCGCCACCAACGAGGTGCAGTTCGTGATGCTCTCCCCGCTCGGCATCCTGAATTTTGTCGAGGCCGGCAAGGTGCGCTCGCTTGCGACCGGCAGCCTGCAACGCGACCCCACCCTGCCCCATCTGCCGACCGCGAGCGAGTCCGGCTATCCCGGTTTCGAGGCAGTGCAATGGCTCGGCCTCCTCACCACGCGAGGCACGCCGAGAGAGATCGTGGCGAAGATCAACACCGCTGTGAACAACGCGCTCAAGGATCCTGAGCTGATCGCCAAGCTGGCAGCCCAGGGCACAACGGCAGCGGGCGGCACGCCGGACGAATTCAAGACGCTGATCGCCACCGAGATCCGCAACTGGAAGCAGACCGCGGCGAAAGCCGGCATCAAGGCCGGCAACTAGACAAACGGCAGCACTTCCTCGGTCACCCGCCGCAACTGCGCGATCGGATCGCCCATGGTCGAGATGCGGAACGTCACCCGCTTGCAGCCCGACGCCTTGTAGGTCTTGAGATGCTCGATGCAGTCGCGCGGCGAGCCGTAGGTCAGCCACGCCTCCAGCCGCTCCTTGCTGTAGTCCGCGCCGTAGTAAAGATCGAGGAAGCGCTTGGAGTCGGCGAGCGCATCCACTTTGTCGTCGTTCACATTGATGTGGTGATAGAGAATGTTGTCGAAGCCGGACACGTCGCGCCCGGCGTCGCTGCCAGCCTTGAGGATGAAATCCCAGGATCGGCGGAAGCCTTCGGGGCTGACCGAGTGAGTCATCCAGCCGTCGGCGATCTTGCCGACGCGGTTGAGCGCGAAATCCGAGCCGCCGGAATCCGCCTGCCCCTTGGACAGGCGCTCCGCGTTGGTGGCGAGCCAGATCGGACAGGGATTCTGGATGGGCTTCGGCTCCAGCGTGACGTTGGCGAATTTGGTGAACTGGCCTTCGAACGGCTCGTTGTCCTTCGTCCACAAGTGACGCAGCACGTGCATGTTCTCGACCATGCGCTTGCGGCGGTCTTCCGGCGCCTGATCCATCGCGGCGGATTCCGCCTCCCACAGCGGGCCCGCGCCGCCGCCCGCGCAGGCGACCAGCCGCGTGCGTCCGTTCGACAGCACGTCTAGCGACGCCCACTCATAGGCGAACACCAGCGGATTGCGCAGCGCGAACGAGCCCATGCACGCCGGTCCTAGAAGCACCCGCTCGGTGCGGCCGGCAACCGCTGCAAGCAGCGTCAGCGCATCGAGCCGCCGGTTGACGAACAGCGCGTCACCGCACCAGACCGAATCCATCACCGGCGACGCCTCGACCGCGTCCGCCTGCAAGAGCAGGTCCTTGGCCGTGCAGAGCCCGACCAGGACGCCGCGGTTCGACAGCGTGATGCCGAAGTTCATGCCTTATTCCTTACGCGTGATCTTTTCCGAAAACCGGTTCCCACTTTTCGGGATCACGCGCGCTCAATCACAGCCATGAAGTCGCATTGCACCAGCACGCCCTCTTCCATCGGCACCTCCATGATCTGGCGGGCCGGGCGCGAGGCCGGGTCGGGAAACATCTTGACCCATTCCGTATTGATCGGCGGGCGCGACAGCGTCTCCATCCAGAACGTCACCTTGACGATGTCTTCGACGGTCGCGCCGCCCTGCTCCGCGGTGATCCGCATGTGATCGAACATCAGCGCGCATTGCTGCTCCAGCGTCGCCGCAAGCTTCTGCGTGGCGGGATCGACGCCGCGTATCAGGCCCGAGACGAGGATGTTGCCGATCCGGCTGGCGTTGGGGATCGGGCTGCGATGCGAGAATTCGTCGATATAGATGCTGCGCCGCGCCACGGTGGCTCCCCGGAATTGCTCAGGCCTTGCGCAAAACTATAGCGGCGGTTGACGGCTGCTTCCATCGCGGCCGCAGCTCAGGTGTGACGGCATGGCAGCCAATCGGCGGTCAAAGCCTCTCGTCATCCGCCCGCGCCTTGCCTAGACTCAGCCAAAGTGGCGCGTGGGGAGGTTATGTGTTTCGCGACGTCGAGAGTCTGCTCCGCCCCAAGGTGATCGCGATCGTCGGAGCATCAGATTCCAGCCGCGGCGGCTGGGCGCAGGAAATCTACGACAACCTCGGCCATTGCGGCTTCCCGGCCAAGCTTTACCTGGTCAATCCGAAGCGCAAGGAATTGTGGGGCCGTCCGGTCTATCCGGATTTTGCCTCGATCCCCGAGCGCGTCGATCTTGCGCTCACCATCGTGCCCTCGCCGTCGATTCCCGACATGCTCACCGAAGCCGCCAGCAGCGGCCTGAAATGCGCATTGATCTACGCCGCGCAATTCGGCGAAGGCGGCGACCCGCAGGGCTTGGCGCGCGCGCAGGCGCTGAAGAAACTCTGCGACGGCGGGCTTCGCATCTCCGGCCCGAACTGCATGGGCTCGCTGGCGCTGCGCGAGAAGCTGCTGCTCTATCCAGCGAAGCGCGTGCGCGCGTTGCGTCCCGGCTCGGTCGGCGTGGTGTTCCAGTCCGGTGGCACGTTCCAGTTCTGGCTGCAGCAGGCCTCGATGCGCGGCCTCGATTTCTCCTACGCGGTGTCGAGCGGCAACGAGCTCGACCTCGATCTCGCCGACTACATCAGCTTCCTGGTCGACGACGAGCATACCAGGATCATCGCCTGCATGGTCGAAGGCATCCGGCGGCCGCAGGCGTTCATGGTCGCGGCGGAGAAGGCGCTCAAAGCACGCAAGCCCATCGCGCTGGTCAAGCTCGGCCGCAGCGAGCGCGGCAAGGCGGCGGCCGTGAGCCACACCGGCGCGATCGCCGGCGACGACGCGGTGTTCGAAGCAGTCTGCCGCAAGTACGGCGTGGTGCGCGTTCCCTCGCTCGACGACCTGATCGAAACCAGCCTGGCCTTCACGCAGAGCCGCCTGCCCAAAGGCCCGCGCATCGCAATGGCCTGCTACTCCGGCGGCGCCAAGGGCCTGATCCTCGACTATGCCGGCGACCACGGCGCCGAGATGGCGCCGCTGTCGGCGGAAACCAAATCGAAGCTGCTCGGAATGATCGATCCCGGCCTCGCCGCGGAGAATCCGCTCGACGTCGGCCCGACGGTCGGCGTGCAGGCGGCGAAGTTCGCCGAAATCTGCAAGGTGGTGTGTGCCGATCCGACTGTGGACCTGGTGACCGTGCAGGGCCTGGTGCCGGTCAATCCCGACGACCCGTTCAACCCCGACCCACTCAGGAGCGTCGCGGCTTCGACCGACAAGCCGGTGCTGGCGTTCGGCCGCATCGCGCAGAACGCATCCGAGACGAGCCGCAAGTTCCAGAGCGAGACGGGCGTGCCGTTCATCCAGGGACTGCCGGAGACGGTGCGCGCCTTGCAAGCGCTGGTGCACTACGCCACGGCCTTGAGCCGTGGCGTCTCAAGTCTGCTGGAGCCGGACGGCGGGATAGCCAAGCTCGACACTGCCGCGCTTGGAAGGCTGCTCGCCAAGAACGGCCTGCCGCCGCCGCGCAGCGCACTCGCGAAGACAGCCGATGAGGCCGCAGTGAAAGCCGCCGCGATCGGATTCCCGGTGGCCGCGAAGATCTTTTCGCCGCAAGCCGCCCACAAGACGGAGGTCGGCGGCGTATCGCTCCATCTCACGGACGCGGCCGCAGTCCGCTCGGCGGCGTCTGCCATGACTGTTCGGCTGGCCAAGCACGATCCGAAAGCGTCCGTTGAAGGCTTCCTCGTCCAGGAGATGGTCGACGGGTTGGAGATGATCGTCGGCGTGCGCGAGGAACCGCAGTACGGCCCGATCATGGTGGCCGGCCTCGGCGGCGTGATGGTCGAAGCGCTCAAGGACGTGGCGATCCGCCTCCTCCCGGTCGATGAGGAAACCGCGCGGGACATGATCCGCTCGCTGCGCGGCGCTGCCCTGCTCGGCGCGTTCCGCGGGCGCGCGCCGCGCGACGTCGAAGCCGTCGTGAGGGCGATGGCCGGACTGTCGCGCATTTTCACCGAGCACCGGGCCACATTGTCCGACATCGAGATCAATCCCATGATCGTGCTTGCCGAGGGCCAGGGCGTCCGCGCGGTCGACGTCCGCACCGTCGCGCGCAACGCCAGGGAGGAGCCAAACGCATGAACGCCGACAACGGCCTCGCCAATGACATGAATTTCGAGCTTCCGGAGGAAATCCGGATGCTGAAGGACACCGTGCGCAAGTTCGTCGACAAGGAGATGATCCCGATCGAACGGACTGGCCGCGACGGCCATAAGCTGAAGCCGGCGGTGCGCGCCGACCTTGAGAGAAAAGCGGCGGCGCTCGGGCTCAACGGCTACGACGTGCCGCAGGAATACGGCGGCCAGGGGCTCGGCATCCTCGCCAAGGTGATCGTTTGGGCGGAGCTTGCCCGCAGCATCCTGCTGCCGACCCGCGGCAGCGACGTTTTCGGCCCCGCGGTGAGCCCGATGCTCTATCACCTCAACAAAGAGCAGAAGAAAAAATACCTGCTGCCGACCATTGCCGGAAAATACAAATGGTGCCTAGCGCAGACCGAACCGGACGCCGGCGGCGACCCCGGCGCGATGCGCACCACCGCGGTGCGGCAGGGCGACCACTACGTCGTCAACGGCACCAAGCGCTTCATCACCGGCGCCGACGAAGCGGACTTCGCGCAATTGATCGCCGCGACCGACCGGACCAAAGGCTCGCACGGCGGCATCTCGGCATTCCTCGTCGATATGAAATCGCCGGGCATCAAGCTGCTGCGGCCGCAGGAGCTGGTGATCGACGACCGGCCATGGGAAATCTCCTTCGAGAACGTCAAGGTGCCGGTCGAGAACCGGGTCGGCGAGGAAGGCGACGGCTTCAAGCACGCGCAGAACTGGATCAACCTCGGCCGGCTGCGGCACGGCGCGCGCGGCATCGGCGTGATCGAGCGCTGCCTGGAGCTCGGCGCCGGCTACGCCAAGCAGCGCGTCACCTTCGGCAAGCCGCTGGCCGAACGGCAGGCGGTGCAGTGGATGCTGGTCGACAGCTACATGGAGCTGCACCAGCTCCGCCTGATGGTCTACGACGCGGCGTGGAAATACGACCAGAGCCGCGACATCCGCACCGAGGCTTACATGGCGAAGATTTTCGGCGACACGCAATCGTTCCTCGCCGCCGACCGCTGCATGGAGATCCACGGCGGCATGGGCCTGGCAACCGACCTGCCGATCGAAAAAATGTGGCGCGACCAGCGCAGCATGATGATCACCGAGGGCCCGATCGAAATTCTCAAGATGACGCTGGCGCGGCATGTGCTGCGCACCTACGGTTGATGAAACGAAAAATGACAGGAGTGGCCGATGGCTGAGTACAAGTACGAGTTCGTGAACGTCAAAATCCGCGACGGCATCGCGTGGACCGCGCTCAATCGCCCTGAGAAGCGCAACGCAATGAGCCCTCAGCTCCACTACGACATGGACGACGCGCTCCGCCGCCTCGAGACCGACGACGACGTCAAGGTCGTCGTGGTGACCGGCGAAGGCGGCAACTTCAGCGCGGGACAGGACCTGCAGAAGTTCTTCCGCGAGCTGGAGCGCAATCCCGAAGAGAAGAAGAAGGCCGCGGCCGCCGCCAACCGCTGGCGCTGGGAGCGCATCTATCAATACGATAAGCCGACCATCGCCATGGTTCACGGCTTCTGCGTCGGCGGTGCGTTCATGCAGCTTCTGGCGTGTGACTTCGCCATTGCCGCGGAGAACGCCACGTTCTCACTCTCCGAGGTGAACTGGGGCATCTTGCCGGGCGCTCTGGTGTCCAAGGCGGTGTCCGACACGGTGCTGCCGCGCCACGCGCTCTACTACGCATGCCTGGGCGATCCGTTCGACGGCAAGGAGGCCGCGCGGATCGGCATGATCAACTACGCCGTGCCGCTGAACAAGCTCGAGGGCGCGGTCACCGACCTCGCCGAGCGGCTGATGAAGAAAAGCCCGGCGGTGCTGCGCGCCACCAAGCAGGCCATCCGCCACTGCCGGACGATGGATGTGGCGCAGTCCTACGAGTACCTCGCCGCCAAGGGCCAGGCGATCCGCGCCGGCGACAAGGAAGACTCCTACAACACGGGGCTGCGCCAGTTCCTTGACGAGAAGACCTACAAGCCGACCTACGAGCCGTTCAAGCTCGGCACCATGCTGACCGATCAACGGAAGAAGTGAGCATGCGGGCTAGTGTCGCGATTTGGAAGTTCGCTTGAATTCTCAGCAAGCTCCGAAGCGAACTTCCGAATCAATGCGACACTAGCAACTCTATGGTTCTAGTGTCCCTTTGAACCCGAAGTTCGCATAGGCGTTTGCTGCACAATTGTGCGAACTTCGGTTCGGGACACTAGCGAGGACTTCTCGTCGCAGGGTCCTCGCCGCCGCCTCGCAGCCTTGGCGCACTTCGTCCGCACTGTTAGGCTTTCGGAGCCGCCATCAAGAGCGACCAGATGTGGGAGAGCGATATGTTCCGCAGAGCATTGATTGCCGGTCTGACTACGCTCGCGATTGCCGCACCCGGAAACGCGCTTGCCCAGATGTACAAGGGCAAGACGATCACCATGATCATCAACTACCCGGCGGGCGGGCCAACCGACATCGAAGGCCGCATCATCGCGCATCATCTCCCCACGCACATTCCCGGCAAGCCCAACGTGATCGTCAAGAACATGGGCGGCGCCGGCGGCATGATCGGCTCCAACTTCCTCGGCGAGATCGCCAAGCCCGACGGCGAGACGTTCGGCTTCTTCACCTGGAATCCGATCGCGGAATTGCTGGGCGATCCCGGCATGCGGGTGCGCTTCTCGGCGTTCGAACTGCTCGGCGGCGTGCAGAACCCGGTGGTGGTCTATGCCCGCAAGGACACCGCACCCGGGTTGAACACGGCCGCCGACCTGATGAAGGTCAAGGAGATCAAGACGCTCTCGCTCGACACCCACAACACCAACACGGTGCATCAAGCGCTCGCGCTCGACGTGCTAGGCGTCAAGTTCAGGGCGGTGACCGGCTACAAGGGATTGAAGGAGGTCGAGACCGCGATCCTGCAGAACGAGGGCCAACTGGCGAACTCGTCGCTGCCCGGCTGGCGGGCCTCGATCGAGCCGACCATGATGAAGCAAGGCATCGTCATACCGCTCTGGCAGGTCGCGCCGCCGGTCAAGGGCGCCTACCCGCGCAGTCCCGCGGTGCCGGAAATCCAGACCTTCGAGGAGTATTACGCCACGGCGAACCCGGGCCAGAAACCGGCCGGCGTCAACTATCAGGCGATGCGCGCGGCGATCGATGCGCAGACTGCGATGTTCCGCACCTTCTTCATGCCGCCCAAGGCCAACAAGGAGGCCATCGCCATCATGCGCGGGGCGATCGAGTCGTTGTGGAAGGACCAGGCTTTCATCAAGGACTACGCCAAGGCGGTGCGCTCCGATCCGGTGCTGGTGTCGGGCGCGGACGGCGAGACCATCATGAAGAGCCTCGCCGAGGTCAGCCCCGACATCCGGACGTTCCTGCAGAACTACGGCAATAACCTCGCGAAGCGGTGATCGCGCGGGGAGCGACGGACATCCAACATGCTTGACGCCGCCATGGCCGGGCTGATCGCCGCGGTGCAATGGCCGGCCGTCGGTTACCTGTTCCTCGGCATTGCGCTCGGCCTCTATTTCGGCGCGGTGCCCGGCCTGTCGGGGCTGACCGGCATGGCGATCCTGCTGCCGTTCACCTTTGGCATGGACCCGGTGTCGGCGTTTTCGTTCCTGCTCGGCATGTACGCCGTCACCACGACCAGCGACAGCGTCACGGCAATCCTGATCGGGGTGCCGGCGGGCGCGGCGGCGCAGGCCACCGTGCTCGACGGCTACCCGATGGCAAAGCGCGGCGAAGCCGGCCGTGCATTCGGCGCCGCCTTCACCTGCTCGGCGATCGGCGGCGTGCTCGGCGGATTGTTCATGGGACTCTCGGTGCCGATCGTGCAGCCGCTGGTGCTGTCGTTCGCCAAGCCGGAATTCTTCATGCTGGGGCTGCTTGGTCTCACCATGGTCGGTTCGCTGAGCGGCCGCTCCGTCCTCAAGGGCATGACGGTCGCGGGCCTGGGCCTTCTCCTTTCGCAGATCGGCTACGCCGAGCAGATCGCGATCCCACGCTACTGGCTCAACACGACGTATCTGCTCGACGGCCTGCCGCTGGTGCCGGTGGTGCTCGGGCTGTTCTCGCTTCCAGAACTGGTGGCGCTCGCCGTGTCCAACCGCTCGATCTCCGATGTGCCGCGCGCCAAGATTTCCGGCGGCATCATGGATGGCGTGAGGGATTGCTTCATCCACTGGTGGCTGCTGCTCCGCTCGTCTCTGATCGGCATCTACATCGGCATCCTACCGGCGCTCGGGCCCACCATCGCCGACTGGGTGGCCTACGGTCACGCCGTGCAGAGCGCCAAGGACAAGTCGCAGTTTGGCAAAGGCGACGTGCGCGGCGTGATCGCGCCGGAGGCGGCGAACAATTCGGTGAAGGGCGGCGACCTGGTGCCGACCGTTGCCTTCGGCATCCCCGGCAGCGCCGCGATGGCGATCCTGCTTGGCGCATTCCTGATCCAGGGCCTCACGCCCGGCCCCGAGATGCTCACCACCAAGCTCCACATCACTTTCAGCATGATGTGGACGCTGATCTTCGCCAACATCATCGGCGCGCTGCTGCTGATGGCCTGGGCCAACCAGCTCCAGAAGATCGTCTTCATTCCCGCCAACCTGATCCTGCCCGGCATCACCTTCTTCGTGCTGATCGGCGCCTGGACCGCCGGCAACAACATCGGCGACTGGATCACGCTGCTCGTTTTCGGCGTGATCGGCCTGATCATGAAGCGGGCCGGCTGGCCGCGCGCGCCGCTCATCCTGGGCTTCATCCTCGGCCGCATCATGGAGAATTCGCTGCACATCAGCATGCAGGCCTATGGCATCGGCTTCATCACGCGGCCGATCTGCCTCGCGCTGCTCGCAGCCATCGTCATCACGCTGTTCTACGCGGTGCGCTCGCATCTGCGCATGAAGAGCGACACAAGCACAGTGGACGTCACCGACGCTGAAGCCGGCGAGCCGCGGCTCTCGCTCGGGCTCGCGATCGGCATCTGCCTACTGCTGGTCTATGCCATCGCGACCGCGTTCTCCTGGCCGCCGATCGTGCGGCTGTTTCCGCTGGCGTTCAGCATCCCCGCCCTGCTGCTCGCGCTGTTCGCGATCTATTTCGACTGGCGGGCCATCCGCCTCGCGCCGGTTGCCGCCGCTTGGAGCGCGGTACAAACCCTGGAGCTCACCCGCACGCTCAAGTTTTTCGGCTGGCTCGCGGGCATTGTCATCGTCACGGTCCTGCTCGGCCAGCACGTCGCCATGCCGGCTTTCGTCCTGCTCTATCTGCTGGTCTGGGGCGGCTACGGCTGGAAGCTTGCGCTGACCTATGCCGCTGCCAGCCTCGGCATCCTGGTGCTGCTGTTCGACTACATGTCGCCGACGATCTGGTATCCGGCGCTGTTGCTGCGCTGGTGGTGATATGGCGCGATCCCGCTCATCGCTCGGACTGTTCGGCATCTTCGGCCGCTCGGCCGACCTTCGCCAGATGGATCAGGCGCTGCGCTCGGTCGACGTGCACCCGCGGATGGTTCCCGAGGCGGTGAAGCTGACCGCCGTGGCGCTGCTCAAGGATCACGCGATCGGCCCCGAGCCCGCGCCGCAGGCTTATCGCGCAGCCGCCGAAATCGTCGCCTATTGCATGATCGGCGCCGATGGCTTCAGCGGCGCCAACGGCGACCTCACCCAGACCGTAGAGCGGCGCATCGAGGCCGCGCTGGACAAGCCGGAGGGGCTGGACGCGCAACTGGTGCTGCTCACGCTGCACGCCAAAATCATCCAGCCGAGCGTGGTGCATCAGTTTCAGCTCGACAGCGCGAGCGAGTAGGCTGCGTTGACAGCGCGCGGTCAGGGGACGCAACCTAGCCGTCTACGGAGCCGAAAATGAACCTTGGCTTTTTCACCATGCCGGTCCATCCGCAGGGCCGGAACTATGCCGAAACCCTCAAGGAGGACCGCGAAGCGTTCATCCTCGCCGACCGGCTCGGCTACACCGAGGCCTATTGCGGCGAGCATCTCACCGACGAAGTCGAGAACATCCCCAACAGCATGATGTTCATCGCCACGCTGCTCGGCGCCACCAAGCAGATCAAGCTCGGCACCGCGGTGATCAACCTGCCGCACAGCCATCCCGCCATCATCGCCTCCAACGCCGCGATGATCGACAACCTGTTCGAGGGCCGCTTCATCATGGGGATCG
Organism: Xanthobacteraceae bacterium; assembly: GCA_040510745.1. Classification (GTDB taxonomy): domain Bacteria; phylum Pseudomonadota; class Alphaproteobacteria; order Rhizobiales; family Xanthobacteraceae; genus Z2-YC6860. The sequence goes on along the minus strand of JBEVIJ010000223.1, from coordinate 422 downwards.
GCGCGGGCATCCTGCGTTCCGACGCCGAAGCGCTCGGCATCCTCGACCAGAACCGGCAGGAGATGTTCGTCGAGGCGATCGATCAGGTGCTGGCGATCTGGGCGAACGACCCGCCCTACAACATCAAGGGCAAGTACTGGACGATTACCACCGAGAAAACGCTGTGGCCGGAGGTCGGGGTTGGCAGCATCGTGAAGCCGTACCAGAAGCCGCATCCTCCGATCGTCGGTACAGCGTCGGACCCGGATTCCAAAGGCTTGATCGCGCTGGGCAAGCGCGGCTGGGGGCCGGTGTCGTCGAACCTCCTGCACGCCAACTGCCTCGGCAACCATTGGGTCAATTACGCCAAGGGCGCGGCCGAAGGCGGCCATCCGGCCGACCGCACGATCTGGCGCGTCGGCCGCTCCATCTTCGTCGCCGAC
>JBEVIJ010000222.1:0-5536 GCA_040510745.1 Xanthobacteraceae bacterium | reverse complement strand
CGACATCGGCATCGAGTTCGACAAGTGGGACATGCCGAAGGTCGACGCCGCGACCATGGCGTCGACCAATCCCAAAGTGTTCTTCGGCGGCGACAGCGCGTTCGGCCCGAAGAACATCATCTGGGCGGTCGCGCACGGCCACGACGCCGCGCTCTCGATCCACAAGATGCTATCGGGTGAAGACATCAAGGAGCGGCCGCTGCCGGACGTCCAGGTCAGCAGCCAGAAGATGGGCATCCACGAGTGGAGCTACGACAACGACATTTCGGGCGACAAGCGCTTCCGGGTGCCGCTGCGCGACAAGGTGATCGCACTCAAGGACATCAGGGCCGAGGTGGAGCTTGGGTTCGACCCGCAACTCGCCTTTGCCGAAGCGCAGCGCTGCCTGAATTGCGACGTGCAGACCGTTTTCACGTCTTCGCTCTGCATCGAGTGCGACGCCTGCGTCGACATCTGCCCGATGGACTGCATCACCTTCACAGCCAACGGCGAGGAAGCCGACCTGCGCACGCGCCTCAAGGCGCCCGCTCTCAATATCATGCAAGACCTCTATCTCGCCGACGGCCTCAAGACCGGCAACGTCATGGTCAAGGACGAGGACGTCTGCCTGCACTGCGGCCTGTGTGCCGAGCGATGCCCCACCGGTGCGTGGGACATGCAGAAATATCTCATCGACATGACCCACGCGAACACACCATGCCAGCCAGCCCGATCAGCAGCGTAAACGACTTCGTCATCCGCTTCGCCAACGTCAACGGCTCCGGCTCGGCGAGCGCGAACGAGCTGTTCGCGCGTTCCATCCTGCGCATGGGCGTGCCGGTGTCGCCGCGCAACATCTTTCCGTCCAACATTCAGGGCCTGCCGACCTGGTACGAGGTGCGCGTCACCGAGGACAGCCATCTCGGCGCGCGCGGTGGCGTCGACCTGATGGTCGCGATGAACCCGCAGACCTGGGACAAGGACGTCGCCTCGATCGAGCCCGGCGGTTACCTGCTCTACGATTCCACCAAGCCGATGCCGACGTCGAAGTTCCGCGAGGACGTCAACGTGGTTGGCGTGCCGCTGACCGCGATCACCAATTCGACCTACAGCGATCCGCGCCAGCGCCAGCTTTTCAAGAACATCATCTATGTCGGCGCGCTGTCGGCGCTGCTCGATATGGACGTCAAGGCGGTCGAGCAGCTCATCGGCGAGCAATACAAAGGCAAGGAAAAGCTGCTGTCGTCGAACGTTCACGCACTCAATCTCGGCCGCGACTGGGCGTTGAAGAACCTGAAATGCCCGATCGGGCTGCGCCTGCGCAAAGCCGACAAGGTCGGCAACCGCATTTTCATTGAAGGAAACAGCGCCGCCGCGCTCGGAGCGGTCTATGGCGGCGCCACGGTGTGCGCCTGGTATCCGATTACGCCGTCATCGTCCCTGGCCGACGCCTTCACCAGCCACTGCCGGCGGCTGCGCCACGATCCGGAAACCAAGAAGGCTAAGTACGCCATCGTCCAGGGCGAGGACGAGCTCGCTTCCATCGGTATTGTCGTCGGCGCCGGCTGGAACGGCGCGCGCGCCTTCACCGCCACGTCCGGCCCCGGCATCTCGCTGATGACCGAGTTCATCGGCCTCTCCTACTTCGCCGAAATCCCGGCGGTGATCTTCAATGTGCAGCGTGCCGGGCCTTCGACCGGCATGCCGACCCGCACGCAGCAATGCGACCTGATTTCCTGCGCCTACGCCTCGCACGGCGACACCAAGCATGTGCTTTTGTTCCCAGAGGATCCGGCGGAAGCCTTCGACATGGCGGCGCAGTGCTTCGACCTCGCCGAGCGCTTGCAGACCACGATCTTCCTGATGCTCGATCTCGACATCGGCATGAACCACCGGCTCTGCCAGCCGCTGAAGTGGGACGAATCCAAAGCCTACGACCGCGGCAAGGTGATGACGGCGGAGATGCTCGACGCCGGCAAAGAGTTCGGCCGCTATCTCGACGTCGACGGCGACGGTATTCCCTATCGCACCTATCCGGGCACGCACCCGACCAAGGGCTCGTTCTTCACCCGCGGCACCTCGCGCGACCGCTACGCGCGCTACACTGAGGAAGGCCCGGCCTACGTCGACAACATGCAGCGCCTGCTGCGTAAGTTCGAAACCGCCAAGGACCTGGTGCCACGTCCTCTGCAGGCCAACGCCGCCAAACCGACCAAATACGGCGTGATCTATTTCGGCTCGACCGCGCCGGCGATGGACGAGGCGATTGGCATGCTGGAGGCGCGCGGCCACCAGCTCGACCGGCTGCGGGTGCGCGCCTTCCCGTTCCATTCCAGCGTCCCAAACTTCATCGCCGACCACGACTTCGTGTTCATCGTCGAGCAGAACCGCGATGCGCAGCTACGCACCATGGTCGTCAATGAGCTCAACATCGATCCGGTGCGGCTAGTCCCGATCCTCCACTATGACGGCACCCCGATCACCGCGCGCTTCATCGCTGGCGCCATCAGCGATCGTCTCGACGCGCTCAAAGTCACCCCGCTCCGCAAGGCCGTGTCATGACCTATATCGCCAAGCCCAAGTTCCATCATCCTGCGCTGCCGAGGAACGACCTCGGCTTCACGCACCGCGACTACGAAGGCAAGGTTTCCACCCTGTGCGCTGGCTGCGGACACGACTCCATCACCGCCGCGATCATCGAGGCCTGCTTCGATCTCTCGATCGAGCCGCACCGGGTGGCGAAGATTTCCGGCATCGGCTGCTCGTCGAAGACGCCGGACTATTTCCTCGGCAATTCGCACGGCTTCAACACCGTGCACGGCCGCATGCCCTCGGTGCTGACGGGCGCCAATCTCGCCAACCGCGATCTGATCTATCTCGGCGTGTCGGGCGACGGTGATAGCGCGTCGATCGGTTTCGGACAGTTCGCGCACTCGATCCGGCGCGGCGTCAACATGACCTATATCGTGGAGAATAACGGCGTTTACGGCCTGACCAAAGGCCAGTTCTCCGCTACCGCCGACCGCGGCTCCAAGAGCAAGCGCGGCGTGGTCAATTCCGACAGCTCCATCGATCTGGTGGCGATGGCCCTGCAGCTCGGCGCGAGCTTTGTCGCCCGCTCGTTCTCCGGGGACAAGACCCAGCTTGTTCCGCTGATTGAAGCGGCGATCCGGCACCAAGGCGCGTCGTTCATCGACGTGATCAGTCCGTGCGTCGCCTTCAACAACCACACCGGCTCGACCAAGAGCTTCGACTACGTGCGCGAGCACAACGAGGCGGTCAACCGGCTCGACGTCATCAGCGAGCGAGCGCCGATCAAGGTCGATTACGCGCCGGGCAGCGTGCAGATGGTGGAGCAGCACGACGGCACGAAGCTGGCGCTGCGCAAGCTCGACGCCGACTACGACGTGCACGACAGGCTTGCGGCGCAGAGCTTCCTGGCGAAGCACGCCGCCAAGGGGCAGGTGGTGACGGGATTGCTCTACGTCGATCCCGACTCCGAGGATCTACACGCCCACCTCAACACGGTAGACGCGCCGCTCAATTCGCTGGAGGCCGATCAGCTATGCCCCGGCTCCGACGCGCTGGAAAAGATCAACGCCAGCCTGCGGTAGGCATGGTCAGTTCGCACACTGGCGAACATAGGCGCCCTGATCGGTCGGATTGTTTCCGATACCCGCATTGAGCGGGTAGGAGTGGATGCAGTTTCGCACCCGGTCGCTGAAAGTGTTGATCGGCGGCGGCTTGTAGACGCCCGGCGCGGGCGAGGTGACGATCGCTTCGGTGCGCGGCAGCGTGGCCGGCGGAATATAGCTGGAGCCGCGCGGATAGCCCTTCTTCCTGGGAACTTTCTTCACCTCTCCGCTGTCCGGCACGACGGATTTCGGGTTCCGTTTCAACGGCTTACCGCCCTCGTCGACCATGATGTCGTAGGAGCGCTGCTGTGCCAGCGCAGGCTGGAAGGTCCAGGAACCCGCAACGAGAAGCGCCAGGAAGACTTTGGAGGTCAAGGCCATGGCCCTCACATAAGATGCCGACACCCGCGCGCCAGCCCTAGTCCTCTTCCGGAGATTCCACAATCGGATCATAGCGTTTGGCGTCGAATCCGAGCAGATTCCAGGACTGCACCATGTGCGGCGGCAACGGCGCGGTGGCGTCGATGGTTCCGCCGCGCGGATGCGGAATAGCGATTCTTCTGGCATGAAGGTGCAGCTTCTTCTGCACTCCTCCGGGCAGTTCCCAGTTCTCCTTGTTGAAGTATTTCGGGTCGCCGACGATCGGATGGCCGATGTGGTCCATGTGGGCGCGCAACTGATGGGTGCGCCCGGTGACCGGCTTGAGCGACAGCCAGCTCATCTTCTGCCCCGCGGTCTCGACCAGCGCGTAGTAGGTCACGGCATGGCTGGCGCCCGCGTCGCCGTGCCTGGCGATCACCATCACGCTGTCCTCGTCGCGCTCCTCCTTGGCGAGGAACGTCGAGATGCGGCCCTGCTTGGGCCGCGGCGCGCCGACCACCAGCGCCCAGTAGATCTTGCGCGCCGAGCGCGAGCGGAAATTCTTGGCGAGCGCGGAGGCTGCAAACCGCGTCTTGGCGACCAGCAGGCACCCCGAGGTGTCCTTGTCGAGCCGATGCACCAGCCGCGGCCGCTGGCCGGAGCGATCGCGGAACGCGCCGAGCATGCCGTCGACATGCTTGAAGGTGCCGGAGCCGCCCTGCACCGCGAGCCCCATCGGCTTGTTGAGCACCATCACGTCGTCGTCCTCATAGAGCGTGATCGACTTGAGGAAGGCGCGATCCTTCTGGTCCTGCGGCGCGTCGGCGCCGGGCTTCGGCGCATCGAGCTTGAGCGGCGGAATGCGGATGGCCTGGCCGCTCTCGATCCTGTCCTTGGGCTGCGCGCGCTTGCCGTTCAAGCGCACCTCGCCTTTGCGGATGATGCGCTGGATGTGGGAGAAGGACAGCCCCGGGAACCGCGCCTCAAAGAAGCGGTCGAGCCGCATGCCGTTCTCGTCGCCGCTGACGGTGACGGTCTGCACGCCGCCCGGCTTGCCGCCGGAGGGCGCAGCCGCGGTTACCGCCCGACCAGCGGGGGCGGCTTCTTGTCGGCCTTGGCCTCGTATTTCGGCAGCTCGCCTTTGGGGCATTCCTTCGCCTCCGCCCGATGCAATACTAAGTTACTGAATATACGAGTCTTTTTTGCCGTAGGACGGCTTGGTCCCCAATTTGGTCCCCAAACCGAGCATCGCGCCGCATGAGGAAAATGTCGGCTGCCCAACCAAAGCTAGAGATCAGCGCGCACGTAATGGCAAAGGCCACTACCTCAGTAAACCGCCTTGCCGGGTATCACACCCCTAACTCCGCCTCTCGGTTCTTGCACATCGCCTTGGCGACGGGGGATCAAATACGTGGGCGTGGTCAATCGTCTGCCCAGCAGTTGCGCCGCTGTTCATGCCGATATTGAAGCCGCTAACCGAGGCATCTTTATCGAGGATACCGATCCGCATTTCGTCCAGAAGCTGACTTATGGCGCGTTTCTCTGGCTCGAATAGATCGAAG
>JBEVIJ010000221.1:0-6456 GCA_040510745.1 Xanthobacteraceae bacterium | reverse complement strand
GGCTCGCAAGCGGTCGCCGAATCGGCGCCCGACGGTTACACGATCCTGGTGACGTCGAGCTCGTTCGTGGTCAATCCGAGCTTTCACAAGTCGATGCCATTCAATGTGGTGCGTGATTTCGAGCCGGTCACCAACATCGCGGCGACCGAGGCGTATATTCTCGGCGTCAATCCCAAGGTGCCGGCGCAGACCGTGCAGGAGTTCATCGCGCTCGCCCGGCGTCGGCAACGGGCTGCACCTCGCGGCGGAACTGTTCAAGTCGCTGACCAAGACCAGCATGGTGCACGTGCCATACCGCGGCGCCGCGCCGGCGCTGACCGGGCTCGTTGCCGGCGACGTGCAGATGATGTTCATGACGCCGCCGTCGTCGATGCCTTATGTCGAGGCGGGAAAGGTGCGCGCCATCGGCTACGCCGGCACCAGGCGGTTCTCCCGGCTGCCGGACGTGCCGACGCTGGCCGAAGCGGGCGTGCCAAGCATGGAGGTGCTGTCGAGCTGGACCGGGATGTTCGCGCCCGCCAAAACGCCGCCCGCCGTCCTGGCGAAGCTTCACGAGGAGGTGAAGAAGGCCGTCGACAGCCCGTTCGGCCGCGAACGCTTGACCGGGCTCGGCGTGATCCCGGTCGCCAACCCGCCTGCCGAATTCAAGCCATACATTGCTGCACAGGTGAAGCAGGTCGCCGACATTGTGAAGGCGGCCGGCATCGAACCGCACTGAGAGCATCATCCCGAAAAGTGGATTTCCGGTTTTCGGATCAGATGATCCTCTGGAGTTAGGAGGTCATATGAGTTTCTTCCCCGGCAAGGACCCTGCCCCCGGCGACAAATTTTCCTGCGATGCCATTAAACAGGTCATCGTGCCGCGCACCTCCGACCTCGGCGACGGCTTTACGGTGCGCCGCGCGCTGCCCTCCGTTCAGTCGCGCATGGTCGGGCCGTTCGTGTTCTTCGATCATTTCGGCCCCACCGAGTTCCGCTCCGGCAGCGGCCTCGACGTGCGGCCGCATCCGCACATCGGCCTGGCGACCGTCACCTACCTGTTCGACGGTGAGATCATGCACCGCGACAGCCTCGGCACCGCGGTGCCGATCCGGCCGGGCGAGGTCAATTGGATGACCGCCGGCAGCGGCATCGTGCATTCCGAGCGCACCGGCGCCGAGCGGCGCACCAAGGCTGATACGCTGCATGGATTACAGATGTGGGTCGCTCTTCCAGCCGCCAGCGAGGAGATGGATGCGGCCTTCGCCCATCACGCTACCGAGGAATTTCCGGTGGTGCGCGATAACGGAAAGACCGTGCGGGTGGTGCTCGGCTCGCTGTACGGCGAGAAATCACCGGTGGTCACGACGTCCGAGACAATCTTCGCCGATGCCGTGCTCAAGGCCGGCGCGGAGCTGCCGCTCGATGCCAGCCACGAGGAACGCGCGATCTATGTGATCGACGGCGAGATCGACGTCGCCGGCGACAGGTTCGGGCCGCAGCGGCTGCTGGTGTTCAAGCCGGGCGACGCCATCACCATTCGCGCCGCCACCGACGCGCATTTCGTCATCGCCGGCGGCGCGCCGATGGACGGGCCGCGCCACATCTGGTGGAATTTCGTCTCGTCGCGCAAGGAGCGCATCGAGCAGGCCAAAGCGGACTGGACCGCCGGCCATTTCGGCAAGGTGCCGGGCGACGAGATCGAGTTCATCCCGCTGCCGCAGCGGTAACGTTCGGTACTTTCGCCAGTTGCCATGCCCTCCGGGCGCGGCCATTCTGCCGTCCGCATGACAATCACATCGCAGCAGCGCCAGATGATCGGCACCGTGCGGGATCTGGCGCAGGCCGAATTCCGCAACGATGCACTCAAGTACATGGATGGCACGTTTCCGTGGGATAACATGCGCAAGCTCGCCAAGCTCGGCGTGCTCGGCATGGCGGTGCCGGAGGAATACGGCGGCATGGGCCTGCCGGTGTTCGACACCGCGCTGATCCTGGAGGAGATCGCCAAGGTCGATTACGTCACCGCGATGGCGGTGCTGGGCGAGGCCGGCGTGCAGACCCGTGTCATCGCCACCTACGCACCGGACGACATCAAGCGGCGCATCCTGCCGAAGGTCTGCACCGCCGAGTGCATCCTGGCGATCTGCATGACCGAGCCGCACGCCGGAACCGACGTCGCGAGCTACAAGACCAACACCGCGGTGACGAACGACCGCATCATCCTCAACGGCACCAAGACATTGATCAGCCGCGCCGCCGAGGCCGGCATGTTCGTGGTATTCACCCGGATCGACGGCAAGCCGGGGCGCGAGGGCATCGGCTGCGTTCTGGTCGAGCCCGGCGTCAAAGGCTTCGCCGTCACCGGTACGTATCACACGATGGGCGGCGAAAACCTGTACGAGGTGCAGTTCACCGACTGCGAGCTGCCACTGGAGAACCTGGTGATCCGCGAGGGCGGCTTCCGCAAGCTGCTCACCGCGTTCAATACCCAACGTTGCCTCAATCCGAGCATTTCGCTCGGGCTTGCCGAGGGCGCGTTCGACGAGACTGTAGCCTACGTGCGGGACCGCCAGCTGTTCGGCAAGTCGTTGTCGGAATCGCAGGGCGTGCGCTGGAAGCTCGCCGACATGTACAAGGACATCGAGGCGGGACGCGGGCTCTTGTACCGCGCCTGCGCCAGCGCGGACCCCTTCCCCGATCCGTTTCTCGCTGCGACCGCCAAGATTTTCTGCAACGAAATGTCGATCCGCGTCACCAGCGACGCAGTGCAGCTCCACGGCGGCTATGGCTTCACCGACGAATACCTGGTGTCGCGGCTTTATCGCGGCGCGCGTTACGGCTCACTCGGCGGCGGGGCCTCCGAAACGCTGCGCGACCTGATCGGCCGTAAGATCGTCACGGACCTGGAGCGCGGCGACGGCATCCTGGGCCTGAGCGACGAGCTCGCGCCGATTGGCGAGTAGCAAGATGACCGGTATATCCTCTCCCGGCCTCATGCTGAGGAGCGCACGAAGTGCGCGTCTCGAAGCACGAGGCCGCCTCGATCCTTCGAGAGGCGGCCTCCGGCCGCTCCTCAGGGTGAGGCGGATCAAGGTCGGCGCATGTTGCTAGTCGAGGCGGATGCCAAAGCGCTGCTGCGGGGGAGCGGCATTGCAGTTCCTGAAGGCGTGACCGCCGCCGGGGCCATGCCAACGCTACCCGGCACCGGCCCCTGGGTGGTGAAGGCGCAGGTGCCGGTCGGCGGCCGCGGCAAGGCCGGCGGCGTCGTGCTTTGCAAGACAAAAGCCGAAATCGACGCGGCGCTGAAGCGCCTGATCGGCGCGCAGATCAAGGGACATCAAGTTCGAAGCTGTCTCATCGAAGCAGCAGTGACCGGCGCCGACGAATACTATCTCTCGCTGATCGTCGATCCGGCGCAGTACGGCGTGCGCGTCACGCTGCTGCGCGAAGGCGGCGTCGATGTCGAGCAGGCATCGGCTGCCGCAGCGCACAACCGGCTATGCGCGCCCGAGCACGATTCCATCGCCGCCGCTATCCGGGAGCTTGCCGCAAACGAGCCCAGCGAGCGAAACGCCGCGCTCATCGGCACCGGCGAAAGGCTCGCCAGGCTGTTCATCGAGCGCGAATTGATGCTCGCCGAGATCAATCCACTGTTCGCTGGGCCCCTCGGTTGCGTCGCGGGCGACGCCAAGATCGTCGTCGATCTCAATGCCGTGCATCGGCACCCGGACCTGGCGGACCTGATCCAGGGCGGCGCTGCGATCTACCCTGACGCCATCCGCAAGCTCAACGACGGTTTCGACTACGTCGAGGTCGATCCGCAGGGCGAGATCAGCCTTGTCACCACCGGGGCCGGCCTGTCGATGATGCTGATCGACGAGATGACCACTCGCGGTGGCAAGCCATTGAATTTCCTGGATATTCGGACCGGTCTGCTGCGCAACGATCCGACTCGCCTGGTCAAGACATTGGGCTGGATCGCCGAGCGCCCGAGCGTGCGCGTGGTGCTGGTCAACATCTTCGCCGGCGTCACCGACCTCGCCGAGTTCGCCAATCTGCTCTGCATTGCGCTGGAGCGCACGCCTTCGCTCAAGGTGCCGGTGGTCGCGCGCATCGTTGGCTATCGCTTCGCGGAAGCAAAAGTGGTGCTCGCGGCAAAGCGGCCGGACATCGCGGTCGAGGAATCGCTTGATGCCGCGCTCAATCGCGTCGATGCGATTTTGCAAGGACGCGTGTCATGATCGGGCAGCTCTCGCGCCATACGCCGGTGATCGTGCAAGGCGCCACCGGGCGCACCGGCAGCGTTCACGTCCGCCGCATGAAAGAATACGGCACCAACATCGTGGCCGGCGTGTCGGCCCGCGCGGGCGCGGACAGCGTCGAAGGCGTTCCGGTGTTTTCCGATTGCCGCTCGGCGGTTGCGGCAACCGGAGCAAAGGTTTCGCTTGCGATGGTGCCGCCCAACGGCGTGCTGGGCGCGGCGGAAGACGCCATCGGAGCCGGCATCAAGCTGCTCGTGACGGTTGCGGAAGGCGTGCCGGTGCATGACGCATTGCGCGTCGGCCGTATGGCACGCGATGCCGGCGTCTTGTGGGTCGGCGCATCGACGCCGGGGCTTGCGATCCCCGGCGAGATGAAGCTCGGCTTCCTGCCCGACGTGTCGCTAAAGCCCGGACCGCTGGGCATGATGTCGAAGAGCGGCACGTTGTCCTACGAGACCGGTTATCGCCTTGGAGCGGTGGGATTGGGAACCAGCATCTGGGTCGGTGTCGGCGGCGATCCGGTGAAGGGCGTGCGGTTCCCCGATCTGCTCGACACATTCCTCGCGGACGAAAGAACCAAGGGTATCGTCCTGGTCGGCGAAGTCGGCGGCAGCGAGGAGGAGGACTTTGCCGACGCGCTGGCGCGCTCCTCACGCAAGAAGCCGGTCTATGCGCTGGTGGCGGGCCGCGGCGCCAAGGAGGGCGTGCCGATGGGACATGCCGGTGCGCTGGTGTTCGGCGACACCGGCACGTTCGAGACGAAAAAGCGCCGGCTGGAGGCGGCGGGCGCGGAGGTTTTCGCTTCGATCGAGGATTTGATTGACGCCTGCCGGCGGGATCACGCCTGACTATTTCTTGTCCGGAAGCGCCAGCCGGATATGCAGTTCGCGAAGCTGCTTCGCGGACACCTCGGACGGCGCGCCCATCAGCAGATCCTCGGCGCGCTGGTTCATCGGGAACAGCACCACCTCGCGCAGGTTCTCCTCGCCGCACAACAGCATGACGATGCGGTCGATGCCCGGTGCAATGCCGCCGTGCGGCGGCGCCCCTAGCGACAGCGCACGCAGCATGCCGCCGAACTTCTGCTCCAGCACCTCCTCCGGATAGCCGGCGATGGCAAACGCCTTCTTCATCACATCGGGACGGTGATTCCGCACCGCGCCTGACGACAGCTCGATGCCGTTGCAGACGATGTCGTACTGGATCGCCTTGAGGCCGAGGATGGTGTCGTTGTCCTTCGGATCGAGCGCGAGGAATTGCTCCGGCTCCATGTTCGGCATGGAGAACGGATTGTGGGAGAAGTCGATCTTCTTCTCTTCCTCGTTGTACTCGTACATCGGGAAGTCGACGATCCAGCAGAACGCGAACTGATCCTTTTTGAGGAGGTTCAGCTCCTCGCCGACCTTGGTGCGCGCGGGACCGGCGAACTTCACGAAGTCCTTCGGATTGCCGGCGATGAAGAAGCAGGCGTCGCCGACGCCGATCTTGAGCTTGTCGGCGAACTGCTTGGTGCGCTCCGGGCCGATGTTCTTGGCCAGCGGGCCTGCGCCACCCTCTTCGCCTTCGCGCCAGAAGATGTAGCCGAGACCCGGCTGCCCTTCCCCTTGCGCCCACGAATTCATGCGGTCGCAGAACGCGCGGTTGCCGCCGGTCGGCGCCGGGATCGCCCACACCTCGTTCTTGGCGTCGGCGGCGAGGATGTTGGCGAAAATCTTGAAGCCCGAGCCGCGGAACGCCTCGCTGACGTTCTGCATCTTGATCGGGTTGCGCAGATCCGGCTTGTCGGAGCCGTAGTCGCGCATCGCCTGCGCGTATGGAATGAGCGGAAACTTTGGCGTCACCGGCTTGCCGTCCGCGAACTCCTCGAACACGCTGCGCAGCACCGGCTCGACCGCGTTGAACACGTCATCCTGCGTGACGAAGCTCATTTCGATATCGAGCTGATAGAATTCGCCCGGTGAGCGGTCGGCGCGTGCGTCCTCGTCGCGGAAGCACGGCGCGATCTGGAAGTAGCGGTCGAAGCCCGCAATCATGGTGAGCTGCTTGAACTGCTGCGGCGCCTGCGGCAGCGCGTAGAACTTGCCGGGATGCAGCCGCGACGGCACCAGAAAATCGCGCGCGCCTTCGGGCGACGACGCGGTGAGGATCGGCGTCTGGAATTCGAAGAAGCCCCCCTCCTTCATCCGGCGGCGGATCGAGTCGATGATCTGTC
>JBEVIJ010000220.1:0-6010 GCA_040510745.1 Xanthobacteraceae bacterium | reverse complement strand
GGTCTACGGCCCGAAGACCGATGCGGCGATCCGCGACTTCGAGCAGGCCGCCGGCCTTCTTCCGTCAACTGATGCGAACGAGGCGTTGCTGCAGGCGATCGTCCGATCGCCGGTGAAGTCGAAGCTCGCCGTGGCAGCGCTGAAGAAGAGCGATCCGATCGCCAATCTGCTGGCCGCCGATCCGAAGGTCATGGCGGTGCAGCGCGCGCTGTCGAGCTACGGCTTCGGCCAGATCAAGCCGACCGGCGTGTATGACCCGGAAACGCGGGCTGCGATTGAGCAGTTCGAGCGCGAGCGCAAGCTGCCGGTGACCGGCCGGGTCTCCGACCGGCTGACGCGGGAACTGACTGCGCTGACCGGCCGGCCTTTGGATTAGCCACTCCTTATCGCTGCTTGCGCGGGGAGAGGCGTCGGGGCATCCAGTATCGATGCGTCTCAAATCTGGCATCTGGGTTGCGGCCTATCTGCGGCGCTGCCGAACCGAGGGCGCCGAGGCGCTGCTGCGCCGGCGTGGCGCCGAGGAAGCGGGCGCGGTGTTCATCAAGGTCGCCCGGCTTGACGGCACCGCGGAGGTGTTTGCACCCGCGCCGCAGACCGCGTTTGACGAGGCGCGTCCGTCCGACAGGGCTTTCGCCCCAGCCCTGAAAACACAGCCGGTGCCCGAAGCGGACGCGGAGGCCTACTTGGGGCGTCAGATCAAGTTTGATCCGGATTGCTGGATCGTCGAGGTCGAAGACCGCGCCGGGCGCAATTTCCTCGATCTCGTGGTGAGCTAGCCTTCACCCGCTCGTCGCAGCGCGTGCTCTTCCCAGCGGATGGGGGGCCGCGCGGGCAATGCGGGATGGTCCTTGCCGTCGTCGTAATGATGCGGCTGATACGCAGCACGTTGCGCGGCTGGCCGCTGCGTCGCCTGATATGCCGCCTGCCAGATCGCGACCAGTCGCGAGACCGATTGCGGCTCCATCTCCTCATAGAGTGTGGAAAGCTCGTACACCCGCAACACGGAATGGCTGATCGCCGGATTGAGGCAAAGAAGAATGCGTTGCAGCACGTCGGCCGGCATGCCGAGCGCCTGCGCCACCACCAGGATGGTTCGCCGGATTCGTCTTCGATCAGCCGCCGCGCCAAGACGCGGTCGATGTGAAGCGACTTCTCGATTTCCTGCGCGAAGCCTTCGCTGTTGTGGCTGAGCGCCGCCATTTCCAGACGGCGGATCGCGTCCTGCGCGACCTGCGGGGTGATCGGGGCCGCCGGCGGCAGGTTGGCATAATCGAGATGCAACAGGATCATCCGTCGCTCCTGTCCATCATCGGTCAGGAAAAGCTCGCTCGGTCAGCGTTGCAGCCTGCCTGGGCAGCGGCGGGGCTTCTAAGTGCGGTTCCTGGGTTGCTGGCGGCGCTTGCGCTGCCTGCGGCTGCTGCGTTGCTGCCGGTTCGGCCTCGGCCTCGCCACGATGGATGCGATCGTGCTCAAGGCGCTCCACGATCGTTGGCGGTGCTCCAGGATAATTCGCCAGCCGGTTGGCGACCATCGCCCGCGTTCCGGCGTCGACCTGGTCGATCAGACGTAGCGCAAGTTCCGTGTAGTGGTTCTCTTCCTCGACCGTATGCACAGGCTTTTGCGCGTAGAGGTCGGTCATCACCCGCAGCAAGGTTGGCTTGATATCGACGCCATCGCGGTTCGCGAGTTCGGTCAGTCCATCCAGATTCGGATTTTTCACGTGCTCCACCATGGCTGGCTCCGGTGACAGGCCGAAAATGCAACGGTTGACGGAGCGTATGCATGCCCTCGTTAGCAGACCGTTAACCATAAGCCCCCTTAATCGCCGGGTGAGCTGGGCCGGCCGCCCGTATCGCGGCGCGCTGTGCCCAGTGGAGATAAAGGGCATGGGAACGATTGTCAGATTTCCCGAGGGGCAACGTCCGTTGGGCAGCGGCCGGTACGTGGATTCGCATTCCGAGCCGGCCGACGTGATCATCCTTCCGGTGGTGCGGATCGAGCGTAAGCCCGATCATCCCTCCGACGATTTTGAAGGCGGAGCCGGCGCGGCGTCGGGCCGCCGCCGGCGCAGGCGCGCCTCGCGTCCGTGACCGCCGGCGTCGCGCCCATCGGCAATTCGATTTGCAGGCGGCGCCAACGAGCAGCCGCTGCCGCGTTCGCGTTCACGCTGCTGACGGGTTGCAGCACCAACGGCGACTTCGGCCGGGTGCGCCAGTCGCTCCAGACGACGATATTCACGCATGGCTCGGCCCAGCCGCTTACCGGCCGCCGGCGCAGCCGCCATGGAAGCATCAGCTCACCGACGAAGAGCGTCGGTTGCGCGACTACGCTTATCCGTTGATCGAGCCGCCGTATGACCGCAATCGCTGGTACAGCGCGATCTCTGAATACGGATTGAGCAACCGGCCGTGGCCATATCCGGATCGCTCGGCCTACGCGTCGCACCTGTTCCAGACTGCTCGCTCGCAGACCGGCCGCTACAGCAAGCTGATCGAGGACATCCGCAACGATGTGACGCGGCTCGAGCCGTTCTTTGATAGCGCCCGGATTGTTTCCGACTTGGACCGCAAGCGCGAGAAGAGCCTGAACTACGTCTCAGGGCTGAGCAACGAAGAGCTTGCGAACACGGTCACCCGCATCCGCGAGAACGACGCCATTCAGCGCTGGGTGCGAGAATCGGTGCACGAGCGGGTCGAATCTTATCGCGTCGCTTTGGAGCGGATGGTGATAGCGGCGCCGTCGCCGATGGCGGTCGACGCCGAGCGTGCCCTGACGCTGCTGCAGCAACGCGCCGGCGCCTACGGCGTCTAGGATTTCACGTCAACCCGACAACGCGCCGCGTTGAGCGCATTGCGCACCGCCGGCATGAGGCCCGCCTCGGGGGCGAGCGCGCGGACCATGATCAGTCCGGTCGAGGTTGGTGATTCCACGATCAGGCGGTCGGCGGCGGTGACCTCTTCATCGTCCGGCAGGTTGCTCCGCTGCGCGCTGGTCATCAAATCGAGCTCGATGGCGCGCCGTCCGGCCGCGCGGTCGTTGATGGCGTAATAGGCGACGCCACGCCGGGTGTAGAACGACACCGACGTATAGGCGATGCTGACCGGAACGTTGAGCTTGATCGGCCCCGCCGAAAGGTCGTAGCGGCAAACGGCGGCGGCGAAGGCCGGATCCATGAACGGAATGACTGCATTCTGCGGCGTCGGCGGCGGCACCGGTGTCACCGTGTTGACTTCGCTCATGGTGGAGAATCGCGAATAGGCGTCCTGCGTCGCGGTGGCCGGCAGGATCAGCACCGTCACCAGGTGCACGATGCCGCCCAGCAGCGCGCCGGCAAGAAGCCAGAGAGCCCAGCGCATCATGGGCACGATCTCACTTGGATCGCCGGCATAGGCGCTTCGCGCGCCGCGCGTGTCGCGACACCGACCGGCGTGTCGTAGAGCCGAAGCATCAGCACATAGTTCTCGATGCCGCCGGTGGGCAGCCAGTTGCTCGGCCGCGCCCGCGGCGCGACGGCGACCTCGAAGCTGCCGTCGGCGTGGCGCAGGATTTCCTGGCTGGTGAAGCCATGCCGTTCGATCGAATTGGCAACCAGCTGGCCCTGCGAGTCGTACAGTGTGATGGTCCAGAATCGCGCCTGCGGTGTGACGCCGTTGATGAGCACGTCGCACCGGCCGTCGAGCGCCTTGCCGTTGTCGTCAGCGCGGGCGAGAAAGGCGACGCCGTCGCCGGAGCCGACCGGCAATTCGCCGCTGCGTGCGATGGTGGCGCGGGAGTAGGGGTCGGCATCCTGCGTACCGGTTTTCGGCCAGGCGGTCCAGGCTCCGATCGGAATCGCGCCAAACGCGGTACCGCGACTTAGCGTCAGCCATGTCATGCCGAGGCCGATCGCGGCCGCGATCACAAAGGCGAGCAGACATCCGAAAATCAGTCGCACGATTGATCCGGTCGAAAGTGTCGGTGGCTTGAATGCCGCCTGGCAAGGCAGCCGAACTCTAGTTACCGCACCGTTGCAGGGGTCGAGCTTTGTGCGGCGAGCGCGTCTGGCCGTTGCGCGGCGCTCTGCCGGCCGACCGTCGCCGGCTGCGCCGGTGTGTCCGCGATCGTGAGGCCGCGCATGGTGTCTTCCATCATCTTTTCGACCCGTAGCAGCACGGCCGCCCCGCGTCCCGTCAGCACGGCCGGGCGCTGCGAAGCGTCGCCCGCGGCCGGGATCGCGGCGACCTTGGCTTGCGGCGCCGAGCCGAGCGGCGGGTTCGGCGCGATGCCGGCAATATTCTTCAACTCAATGCCTTGGTGGCCGTAGGTCATGATCGCGCGCCACGTCATCGCCGGCAGCGAACCGCCGGTCATGCGCTGCATCGACTGGTAATCGTCGTTGCCAACCCACACGCCGGCGATCAGATTGCCCGTGAAAGCCACGAACCAAGCGTCGCGGTGCGCGTTGGTGGTGCCGGTCTTGCCGGCGATGCGCACGCCGTCGAGCATCGCCCGCCGTCCCGTTCCTTGTTCAGCAGCGCTGTTCAACATAGCGTTCATGTCGAGCGCGACCTGGCGCGGGATCACCTGACGCGGCTTCGGCCCGTCACGGTCGAATCGCCAGACCACTTCGCCTGTGGCGGTGCGCACCTCGAGCACCGCATGCGGGGCGACCGCCTTGCCCTCGTTCGGGAACGTTGCCATCGCCACGGTGTGATCCAGCACCGTCACTTCGCCGGCGCCAATCGGGAGCGACGGCGTGTCGGCGAGCGGGGTGCGTAGGCCCATGTCCTTCGCGGTCTTCACGATCATGTTGCGGCCGATCCGGGCGTTGCCCTTGCCGAGCGAGATCGAGAGGCGGACCGGGATGGTGTTGATTGACTTGGTGATCGCGGTGATGAGGGTGACCGAGCCGGCGTAGGAGCGGCCGTAGTTCTGCGGGCACCAGTTGCCGATGCAGATCGGGCCATCGACCACGACCGAGGTCGGCTTGAAGCCGTTCATCAGCGCCGTGGCATAAACGTACGGCTTGAACGAGGAGCCGGGCTGGCGCAGCGCGTCGGTCGCGCGGTTGAACTGGCTCTGGCCGTAGTCGCGGCCGCCGACCATCGCGCGCACCGCGCCGTCGTGGTCAGCCACCACCGCTGCGATCTGGCTGGCGTGATAGTCACGGCCGTACTGGCGCAGCGAATTCTCCACCGCCTCTTCGGAGGCGCGCTGCAGGCCGCTGTCGAGCGCGGTGCGCACCAGGAATACACGTTCGGTCATCGTCTTCGGCAACGTGACGACGAGCTTCTGCATTTCGGTGAACGCCCAATCCAGATAGTAGTTGGGCGACCGGTCGTCGCGGCGATCCATGGCGATGGCGGGGTTGCGCCTGGCGCCGAACACCTGGCCCTCGGTCATGAAGCCGGCCTCGACCAGGTTGTCGAGCACGACGTTGGCGCGCGAGCGAGCCGCCGGCAGATTGATGTGCGGCGCGAACTTGGCCGGCGCCTTGAACAGGCCGGCCAGCATCGCGCTCTCCGACAGCGTGACGTCCTTGGCCGACTTGTTGAAATAGAACTGCGCCGCGGCATCGACCCCGAACGCGCCGCCGCCGAGATAGGCGCGGTCGAGATACAGCTTCAGGATCTCGTTCTTGGTCAGCCGCGTCTCCAGCCAGATCGCCAGGAACGCCTCCTTGACCTTGCGCTCGATGGTGCGCTCGTTCGACAGGAACAGGTTCTTGGCGAGCTGCTGCGTGATCGACGAGCCGCCCTGCACGACGCCGCCGGCGCGCGCGTTCGACAGCAGCGCGCGGAACGTGCCGGACGGATCGATGCCGAAGTGCTCGTAGAAGCGGCGGTCCTCGGTGGCGAGCGTCGCCTTGATCAGGTGATCGGGGAACTCCTCGAGCGGCACGGCGTCGGACTGGCGGATGCCGCGCTTGCCGATCTCGGTGCCGTAGCGGTCGAGGATGGTGATCGAATAGTCGCCCTGCGTGCGCCAGTCGGCCCGCGTCGCATCGAAGGCGGGCAGCGCCAGCGTCAGC
>JBEVIJ010000219.1:0-19221 GCA_040510745.1 Xanthobacteraceae bacterium | reverse complement strand
AACAAGCGCAATTCATGAGTGCACGCCTTTTGCCGCATAGCCGCCTGCCGACCGCTGCTGCGGGCTGCGTCGTCCGTCCAGGGATGCCGAGACACCGCGTCGTCCAACTTGGCCGCTTCCCGCTCGGCCATCCGGGTCCAGTCCCGCTCGACGATCAGCCAAGCTCGCCGCGTTGTCTCCGGGATGCCAGCACGCATTGCTTTGTCGTGGGCCTGCGACGCCTTTTCACGATAGGCAAATGCTCGCGCCTCACTCATGCCAACCTCCTCACAAGCACGCATAGCCCGCTGAAGCTTACTAAGACTGGCTTGCCGCACCGGAAAGATGAGCTGTCGCCAACTTCATTCGTTTGTCTTCATTACGGAAGTGGTCAAGAACAAACAGGCGGATCGCCGAGGATAGATTGCCCTCGCGCGTTTGGTCGATCTTGGTGACCAATTCCGACAGCGTCGTTTGCTGGGTATGCACGATGTTTTTCAGATCAGTCCAGAAAGCATTTTCAAGGCTGATGCTGGTCTTGTGTCCATCAATTGCGATGGAGCGTTTAACAACCGAAGATTTCATTAGGGCCCCCTCCGCAACCCCCTCTTCCCAGTTACTATTGTAACCAAATTCGGAATTAGTCTACCGCCGCGCTAATGCAACTTTTCGTGATGCCCGTCACAGCGACATCCTTAATTAGTGTGACAATCCACCCATTAAGAAGGGGGGTGGCATGAACACCGACAAAGACGTCGCTACGCTCATCGAGCTGTTGAAAATGGCAGCCGAGCGACGGCCGCGTTCTGAAGTTGACCAGGTTTCCCAGAGCGAACTATTCCGCGAAGATCACTCCTTGCTTGAGATGTGGCCGGAAGCCTGCCGACGCACCGGGGTCGGAAGGCGTGAATTTCCGCCTGGAGTAATCAAACTCTGGAAACAAAGTTTGGGCAGGGTGAATTGAAAGGTTTGCGGCCCAGCCGCCCGGCTCACCACCGGGCGGTTTTTGTTTGCTACCATTTTGCTACCCAACTGCTTGGCACGGGCCACTACAGCGCGGTACGGCAGCAACAGTGAGATACGGAAAAGCCATGTATTTCCGGACTAATCAGCACACCAAATACGGGCTGACATGGGGCTTGGTGTACCATGAGTACAGTTGCGGTCCGCGACAGCCCCAGTGCCGCCGCAATCCGCCGCAGCATCGCCGCCAACACATTGATTTTTCATGTGACCTCACAATTTTCCATAGCTGGACCACGAGTCGCCTAGCCCCGTCACGGGCCGCAGGTATGGTCCGGCCATCTCAATCACCGAAAAGTGGGACGACAGATGCCGAAATATCGAGACAACCTGCCGCAGCTTGGAGGCGGCCTTTTCCTCACCGACAGCGGGCTCGAGACCACGCTGATCTTCAAGGACGGGATCGAGCTCAACCAGTTCGCCTCGTTCGAGCTGATCAAGACCGAGAACGGACGCCGCCGCCTGCTCGACTACTTCCGCCAGCACGCGCAGACCGCGGTCGACGCCGGAATGGGCTTCGTGCTGGAGAGCGCGACCTGGCGCAGCAACGCGGACTGGGGCGCCAAGATGGGCTATTCGCCGGACCAGCTCGACACGATCAACCGGCAGTCGATCGACCTGATGGCGCAGGTGCGCGACGAGATGGAGACGGCGGATTCGCCGATGCCGATCAGCGGCAACATCGGCCCGCTCGGCGACGGCTATGTCGCGGGCAAGATGAGCGCCGACGACGCGGAGCGCCTGCACACGCCGCAGGTCCGGTCGTTTGCGAAGACGCAGGCCGACCTGGTGAGCGCCTTCACCATGACCAGCACCGACGAAGCGATCGGCGTGACGCGCGCCGCGGTGAAGGCGGGCATGCCGGTGGTGATTGCCTTCACGGTCGAGACCGACGGCCGACTGCCATCCGGGCAGACCTTGAAACAGGCGATCGAGACGGTCGACGCCGCGACGGGGGCGGCGCCCGCGTACTACATGATCAACTGCGCGCACCCGACACACTTCGAGCAGGCGCTGGCGAAGGGCGAGGCCTGGGTCGAGCGGGTGCGCGGCATCCGCGCCAACGCGTCGGTCCGCAGCCACGCCGAGCTCGATGCCGCGCCCGACCTCGACGACGGAAATCCGGTCGAGCTCGGCCACCAGTACCGCGCGCTGCGCAACAGCTTCCGGCACTTTAACGTGCTGGGCGGCTGCTGCGGCACCGACCATCGCCATGTCGAGCAAATCTGCTTCGCGTGCATCGATGTCGCAGGGGCAGAAGCCGCGGAATAGCCCTCCCCCGCGCGGGTTTGTGCGTCTAACGTGAGGCGCCGCGCAAGCGGCGCCTCGATGCACGATAGCGACCGGGGGAGCACATGAAGGCCGTGCAGATCAGCCGCACCGGCGGCAGCGACGTGCTGGAACTGGTGGATGTGCCCGATCTGGTGCCCGGCCCCGGCCAGGTGCTGGTTAAAGCCTCCTCGATCGGCGTGAACTACTTCGATCTGCTGATCCGCACCGGACGCTACCGTTGGATGCCGGCGCTGCCATTTATCTTAGGGAATGAAATGAGCGGCCGGGTGGCGGCGCTCGGCGATGGCGCGGGCAAGCTGACGGTGGGCCAGCGCGTGTTCATTGCCGGCTACGAGATCGGAAACCGCGGCGGGCTCTACGCGCAATTCGCCGCGGTACCGGAGGACGCGGCAGTGCCGCTGCCGGATTCGATCGGCGACGACGAGGCGACCTCGCTGACCAACTACCAGCTCGCGCATATTCTGCTGCACCACGCCGCGCGCGGCGTGAAGGCCGGGACCGTGGTGGTCTATGGCGCGGCGGGCGGCGTCGGCTCGGCGTTGACCGACACGGCGCGTCACGCCGGCGCCGAGGTGATCGGCACGGCGGGCTCGGACGAGAAATGCGAGTTCATCGTCAAGCGCGGCGCGGCGCACGCCATCAACACCAACACGCAGAACGTGGTCGAGCGGGTCAACGCGCTGACGATGCACGGCGCCGACATCGTGTTCGACCACATCGCCGGCAAGGCGTTCACCGACGGGCTGAAGATGATCGCGCCGCTCGGCATGATCGTGTCCTACGCCGTGCTCGACGGCGTGCCGGAGGACGACCTGTTCAAGGCGATGCGCGGCAACATCGAGGTGAGCCCGGCGGTGCGGTGCTTCACCATGCACACCTACGATCACATGCCGGAGCCGCGCCGTCAGGCGATGCAGGCCGCGGTCGAACTGCTGGCCGGCGGCGTCAAGCCGGCGATTGCGGCCGCGTTCCCGCTCGCGGACGCGGCACGCGCGCACGACCTCGTCGAACAGCGCCGCGCGATCGGGAAGATCGTGCTGAAACCGTAATACTTGTCGCGCAATCTTGTCCGGGACCGCGCGTTACCGCGCGCTGGCGATACGCGCCGCGGCCGGCACCAGCCGCACCACGTTGCTCGCTGGAAAAGCGGGCGACTTGCCTCCCGGATTGGGCGCATAGAGGCCGCGCTTGTCGACCACCGGCCTGAACGCATGGGTCAATCCCACCACGGTCTCGGCGCCGCCCAGCGTCAGGAAGCCGTCGCGCTCAACCACCTTGTCTATGCGATTGAGCACGTCGATCTTGGTTTCCTGGTCGAAGTAGATCAGCACGTTGCGGCAGAACACCACGTCAAACGTGCCGAGCGACGAGAAATCGCTCAGCAGGTTGAACGGCTGGAACTTCACCATCGCGCGGATTTCCGGCGCGATCTGCCACATCTCGCCGACCTGCGAGAAATACTTGATCAGCATCGTGACCGGCAGCCCGCGCTGCACCTCGAATTGGCTGTAGATGCCGCTCTTCGCCTTCTCCAGCACCTCGGTGGACAGGTCGGTGGCGAGAATATCGAAGCGCCAGCCGGCCAGCTCCTTGCCCATCTCCTTGAGGCAGATCGCCAGCGTGTAAGGCTCCTGCCCGGTCGACGAGGCCGCGCACCAGATACGGACGCGCCGGCTCGACGTGCGCGCGGCGAGCATGGCCGGCACGATGGTGTCGCAGAACTGGTCGAATGGGGTCTTGTCGCGGAAGAACAGCGACTCATTCGTGGTCATCGCTTCGACGACCTCGACGGTGAGCGCCTCGGCATCGGCGCTCTTCAGCTTGGCCACCAGTCCGCTGAGATTGGACAAGCCGTTCTTGCGCGAGATCGGCAGCAGACGGCTTTCGACCAGATAGTGCTTGTCCGCCGACAGCACGAGGCCGGAGCGCGCCTTGAGCAGCTTGCGCAGGAATTCGTAGTCGAGCGGCGTCATGGGCGCGCTCCGAGGAACATCCGGACCGCCTTCGGCCCGATCTGGTCGAGCGGAAGCACCGCCGCGCACACGCCCGCCTCGACTGCCGAGCCGGGCATGCCCCATACCACGCTGGATGCCTCGTCCTGCGCGATCACGCTGCCGCCGGCGGCGACGATCGCCGCCGCGCCGTCGGTGCCGTCGGTGCCCATGCCGGTGAGGATCAACGCCAGATTCCAGGCGCCCCACACCTCGGCCGCGGACGCGAACAGCGGATCGACCGCCGGCTTGCAGAAATGCACCGGTGCGCTGTCATCCAGCACGATCACCGCTGTGCCGTCACGGCGCGCCACCTTCATGTGCTTGCCGCCCGGCGCCAGATAGACCGTGCCCGCCAGCACCGGCTCGCCGTTTACCCCCTCGCGCACGTTCTTGGCGCTGGCGCGGCTGAGATGCTCGGCGAGGATCGCCGTGAACGTCATCGGCATATGCTGCGTAATCAGCACCGGCGCGGAATCGGTGACGGCATCGAGCTGGCTGACCAGCTTGGTCAGCGCCTGCGGACCGCCCGTCGACGCGCCGATCAGCAGCACCCGCGGCGTGACCTGGGAAAACGGGCGCAGCTCAAAGTCCGGCTGGTCGGCCGGCGCTGCGACGCGCCACCTGCCGACCCGCTGGATTGCGCCAGCGAGCCTGCGGGTCGCGGGCGCGAGCATGCGCCGCGCATAGGCCGGCGGCCGCGGCGCCCTGCGGGCGCGGGGCCCGAGCGCGCGGATTTTCGCGATCAGATCGGTCTGGAAGCTCGCCGATGTGATGACGCCGCCTTCGGTATCGGGCTTTGGAATATAGTCGGCAGCGCCGAGCGACAGCGCTTTGATCGTGACCTCGGCGTTGTCGCGGGTCAGGGCCGACGCCATGATGACGACGAGATCGCGCTTCTTCTCGAGCAACAGCGGTAGCGTCGAGATACCGTCGAGATGCGGCATCTCAACATCCAGCACCACCACGTCGGGATCGTGCTGCTCGAACTGATCGACAGCTTCGCGGCCCGAGCGCAATGCAGCGACGACGGTGAGACCGGGCTGCTCGCCGATCCAGCGCGACATCAGTGAACGCACGACAACCGCGTCGTCGACGACCATGACGCGGAGATCGCGTTTCGCGGGGGCGGGTGCGACAGACGGGACTGACACAAATGCGCTCATCGTGGCGCGGTACTCACATGAACGGGGCAGATGCAGTCACCGATCCCAACCGGACAAGCCGGTCAGATCAGCCCAACCTCCTGGAACTTCGCTTCGACGATCTCCTTGTCGAACGGCTTCATGATGTACTCATTGGCGCCGGCGTGCAGCGCACGGGCGATGTGGGCCACATCGTTCTCGGTGGTGCAGAATACCACCTTCGGACGGTCGCCGCCCGGCAGCCGGCGCAGCACCTTGAGGAACTCGTAGCCGTCCATCTTTGGCATGTTCCAGTCGAGCAGCACCGCGTCCGGCAATTGGCGCTGACACGCGCTCAATGCCTGCTCGCCGTCTTCGGCCTCGACGATCTGGAAATCCAGACCTTCGAGGATACGCCGCGCCACCTTTCGGATGACGCTCGAGTCGTCAACCACCAGACAAATCTTCATTTCACCCTCACACTCGCTACGTTACGCCGCGGAAATCCCCCGCGTTGAACCGCTCTCCCGCCGCTGCGGTCATGCAGCGACGGCAGGCTTTCGCATATCAAGAACCCGATCGACATCGAGAACAACCAGCAACTGGCCCTCCAGCCGGATGACGCCTGAGGCAACACGGGCCCAACGCGCGTCCAGATTGGCCGGCCTAGCCTCACAAGCGCTGTTCGGAAACTTCATCACCTCACCGACCGCATCGACCAGAAGCCCGTAGGACTCGCCCCGCAGGTCGATGCCGATCGCCATCACCGGCTGGCCCTCAGGGCGCTTGTCCAAGTCGAGCCGGCCGCGCATATCGATCGCGGTTACGATGCGGCCGCGCAGGTTGAGAATGCCGGCCACCTCGGGGGGGCCAATGGCACGCGCGTCAGCCGTTCCGGCACGAACACATCCTGCACGCGTCCGATCGGCAGGCCGAACAGCTGCGCGCCGATCACCACCGTGACGTATTCGGTGAACTCTCCGCTATTGCCTTCGTTCTTTTGTGTCATGGCTATGCCGCCTGATTCACGTCGGCGGTCTGCTCCTTGAGAACCGCGACCAGACTCTGGCGGTCGAACTTGGCGACGTAGTCGTGGAAACCCACCTCGCGGCCCCGCTCGATCGATTCCGGCGAGCTGTGTGAGGACAGCGCGATGATCGGCATATTGGCGAAGCGGGCTTCTTCGCGCACCGCCTCGGCAAGCGCGAAGCCGTCCATGCCTGGCATGTCGAGATCGGTCACCAGCACATCGAAGGTCCGGCCGTTCTTGAGGAGCGTCAAGGCTTCCTGCGCGCTCGGCACCGGGGTCACCTCGTAGCCGGCGGCCTTGAGCACGGGGCTCAGCATGTTGCGGAAGAACGCGGAATCGTCGACCAGCAGCAGCGTGCGGGCGGTCGGCGCGACCTGATGTCCTTGCGCATAAACCAGTCTTCGTAGGCAAGCGGCAGAAAATGGCCAACGTCGAGAATCTCCGTCGCCTGGCCACGAATCACCGCCGAGCCGAGGATGCCTTGCCGGTCGCTGCCGACCTGAATGTCGAGATGCTCCTCGACGATGTCGACGATCTCATCGACCACCAGGCCCATGGAGCGGCCGCCGTCGGAGAACACCAGCAATGGCTGGTTGCCCTCGTCCTTGAGGCGGACTTCATCGTTGACGCGCACCAGCGGCATGAGATGATCGCGGTATTGCACCATGTGCCGATTGTTTGAGAGCTCGATCTTGCGTCCGTCGACCTCTTCCAGCCGCGTCACCAGCGAGAGCGGCACCGCTTTCGGCGCGGGCGAGCCGGCACGAAACACCAGCAGCGGCGTGGCGTTGCCGGACGAATGGCGCGAGGCTTCGGCCGCGGTGTCGTGATGCACCAGGGTGTTGGCGGCGACCGATCCGGTCGCCTGCGCGACGCCGTTCGGATCGACGATCATGATCACCGAACCGTCGCCAAGGATGGTGTTGCCCGAGAACATGCCGATGTGACGCAGCATGGTCGACATCGGCTTCACGACGATTTCCTCGGTGTGGAACACGTTGTCCACCACCAGGCCGAAGGTCTGGGCGCCGACCTGGGTGACCACGATGAAGCCGCGCTCGGGCGCGGAGTCGCCACCGTTCATCTTCAGCAGCGTCTTGAGCTGCACGAGAGGCAGAAGCTTGTTGCGCAGCCGCAGCACCGCGGCGTCCTTGATGCGCTCGATGCGGTGCTCGGACTTGGCATGGACGCGCACCAGCTCGACGACCGAAAGCTGCGGGATGGCGAAGCGATCGCCGCCGGCTTCCACGATCAACGCGGAGACGATCGCGAGCGTCAGCGGAATCTTGATGGTGAAGCTCAGGCCTTCGCCCCGGATCGAACTGACGTCGATGCTGCCGCCGATCTGATCGATGTTGTTGCGCACCACGTCCATGCCGACGCCGCGGCCGGACACGCCGGTCACCTTGGCCGCGGTGGAAAAGCCGGGCGCGAAGATGAACTTGTGGATCTGCGCCTCGGACATCTTGTCGAGCTCGGCCTCGGTGGCGAGCCCGCTGGCCAACACCTTGGCCTTGATGCGGTCGGTGTCGAGGCCGCGGCCGTCGTCGGCCACGCCGACGATGATGTGGCCGCCCTGATGATAGGCGGAGAGGCGGACGGTGCCCTTGTCGGGCTTGCCGGCAGCGATGCGATCGGCGCGCGACTCAAGACCGTGGTCGGCCGAGTTGCGCACCATGTGCGTGAGCGGATCCCTGATGCGCTCCAATACCTGGCGATCAAGCTCGGTGTCGGCGCCGTGCATCTCGAGCTCGATGTCCTTGCCGAGCTCGGCCGAGAGATCGCGCACGATGCGCGGCAGCTTCTGCCAGGCGTTGCCGATCGGCTGCATGCGCGTCTTCATGACGCCTTCCTGCAGCTCGGCGGTGACGTTGAAGAGGCGCTGCAACGGCACCTTGAAATCGGAATCGGCCTGCCGGCGCATGATGTCCAGAAGCTGATTGCGCGTCAGCACCAGCTCAGAAACCATCGTCATCAGGTATTCGAGCGTGTCGAGGTTGACGCGGATCGATTGGTGCGCGGTCTTGGCCTCCGGGCGCTCCTCGTCCTCGCTCTCGGCCTTGGCCAGGGCGGGCTTGGCAGGCGCAGTCTTGGCAGGCGCGACCGGCTTCGCCAGCGCGGGCCCCGGCGTTTCGCGAAACACGCGCTCCAGCTCTTCGAGCGACACTTCGCCGGGACGCAGCGGCCGTTCCAGAACCTGGGCAGGCATCGTGCCGGCGGCCTTCGCGACGGCCGGGTTCGGAGCAGCGCCCCTCAGCACCATCGCCTCAAACGCGCCGATCAGATCGTCGTCGGCCCCCGCGGGCTCGCGCTCGTTCTTGTCGAGCTCGGAGAGAATGTTCTTGATGCGGTCGATCGCGGAGAGCAACAGCGTCACGGCTTCGCCGGTGACCGGCATGCTGCCGTCGCGGAATTTGCCCATCAGGGTTTCGGCGGCGTGCGCCAGGATCTGCAGGCGCGGTAGACCGAGGAAGCCGCAGGTGCCTTTGATGGTGTGGACCAGACGGAAGATGTTTCCGAGGATCTCGGTGTTGTTGGGCTCCTGCTCGAAGCGCACCAACTCGACGTCGACCGTGTCGAGACTTTCGTTGGTCTCGGTCAGAAATTCCCGCAGCAGGTCGTCCATGAAACAGCCTTCGCCCGGCGGGCCCGCGCCATCGGGCCGCCCTGGGGAAGGTCAATGTGTTGTGGAAGCGTTTAATTTCAGTTGCGAGCGGACCGGCCCGCAGGGACCGTTAATCGCTCGTTAACTGTTGGGCACCCGCGACCGCGCAGCCCGTTCTATTGGGCGCTGACGACGATCGCCTCGCCCTCGGCCGCTATCCCCGCCGTGAGACCGCAATTGCGCGCGAGGAGGCCAGTGTAGAACGGCTGGATGGCGTGGGCGTCGACCGCATGGTCGCCGGCCTCGCCCTTAAGCAGCGCCGGCACGGCCTGCGGCAGCTTGGCGTTGGTGCCGGAGGCCTTCACCTTGAAGCTCATCGCCTCGCCCTCGCCGATCGGATCGATGCTGATCATGCCGCCGCGCGGGATCGTCTGGGCCGCGATGAACACCATGTTGAGCAGCAGCTTGACGCGGTTCTTCGGCATCAGCACGCGCGGCAGGTTCCAGGTGATGCTGGTCTTGCCGTCCTCGATCAACCCGCGCGTCACCTTTTCGGCGTCGCCGGAGTCGATCTGCGCGCCGGCCGAGCCGGCCGCGCCGAACGCCAGCCGGCAGAACTGCAGCTTGGCGGAAGCCGTGCGCGCGCTCTTCTTGATGAGGTCCATCGCGAAGGTCTGGGTCTCGGTGTCGTTCTTGTCTTCTTCCATCACCTCGAGGCCGTTCATGATGGCGCCGACCGGGCTGATCAGATCGTGACAGACCCGCGAGCAAAGCAAGGCCGCGAGGTCGAGGCCTTCAAGGGCGATCAGGGCGGACATCGGTTGAGCCTCCGGTCGGATGATTTGCGAACCAAGCGTTTAAGCGATTCGAGCGGCCGGCGGCGGGAAATATCAGGGCGACAGCTTGCGCAGCACGGCAGGCCAGACCCGCTCCGCGGCACCTATCGCGGAGCCGGGATCGCCGGCGAAGGCGTCGCGCGCCGCCGCGCTGTAGAACAGATAGAGCCGCTCTCCGGCGATGGCCCACAATTCGGCATGGCCGGGGGCGCTGGCGCCGCGCGCCACCGCGACCGGATCGTAGCCGCCGAACCGCGGCATATAGACGTCCGGGTTGGCGATGAAGGCCGCGCGGTTGCCCTCGTTGCGGAACCGCCAGACCACGCCGGCAAAGCTCAGCTCAAAGTCGGAATTGCCGAGCCTGGGTGCGGCATCGGTGAAATAGGCCACGGAATCGAACCCGCCGATGGCGAGGCCCGAGGCCGGGTCGGACACGACGCGTTCGGTGGTGGCGGCAAAAATCGGGCGGCCCGGCGCGGGCACCAGCCGACCGCCGCCAGCGCCAGGAAAAAAATCAATTCCCGCCGCGACTTCCGCTGCCGCCGCGCTGTGGTCATATTCAACGCCTCTGGTGGTCCGATTCGGGTGGTCTGCCGGACCCTACGGCAGTCGCGTGAGCAACGGGTTAAGCGCATCACCCTTGGGGAGCACATTCATGCGAGCAGTTATCCGCCTTGCCGCAGTGGCGCTGGTGCTGACCGGCCTCGGCTTCGGATCCGCGAGCGCACAAGGCGCCGCGCCGCCCCATGGCGGCGACCGCTTCACCGTCACCGAACTGGTCAACTCCGGCCACACGTTTTTCGGCAGCGTGTCGCGCGGCCTCGCCCAGGTGATCGAGAAGGCGGTCAGCCAATGGGGCCTGCCGAATGGATACGTGCTCGGCGAGGACGCCGGCGGCGCGATCGTCGCGGGCCTGCGTTACGGCGACGGCGTGCTCTACACCAAGAACGCCGGCGATCTGAAAGTGTACTGGCAGGGCCCGTCGGTCGGCTGGGATTTCGGCGGCGACGGCGCCCGCACCATGATGCTGATCTACAACCTGCCGGCGACCGAGGCGATCTATGAGCGGTTCGGCGGCGTCGCCGGCTCGGCCTATTTCGTGGCCGGGTTCGGCATGACGGCGCTCACCAACGCCAGCGTGGTGGTGGTTCCGATCCGCTCCGGCGTCGGACTGCGCCTCGGCGCCAACGTCGGTTATCTGAAATTCACCCCCAAGCCGACCTGGAACCCGCTTTAAGGCGCGCCTCCACGGCCGCCTGCCGGTTTAGGTTACCGATGGGTTGTTATGGCCGCGCCCGGCCGGGCGTGGCATGGTGGCATCTCGGCAGTCATTTGGGTGGGAGGCCCCCGGCATGATCGAGCCGATCATGTTCTTTGGCATTGGCTTTTTGGCGGCGGGCCTATTTGGGCTCGTGCTGCTTCCGCTCGTTCACAATCGCGCGGTTCGGCTCACCATGAAGCGCCTCGAAGCGGCGACCCCGCTGTCGATGGCTGAGATCCAGGCCGACAAGGACCAACTCCGCGCCGAATTCGCCATGTCGACGCGGCGGCTCGAGCTCTCCGTCGAGCAGATGAAGAGCAAGACCACCAGCCAGCTCGCGGAGCTCGGCAAGAAGACCGACGCCATCAACCGCCTCAAGCTGGAGCTTGGCGAGAAGACCGCAGCGATTTTCGCGCTCGAAGCGCGCGAGAAGTCGCTGCGCGATCAATTGCAGACCACCGAGAACGAATTTTCCGTCAAGATCGGCTCGCTGCGCGAGGCCGAGCGCTCGCTCGCCGACAAGCAGGCCGAGCTCGTCAAGCTCAGCACCGATCTCGACGAGCGCTCGGTCCATTCCGACAGCCAGCGCATCGAGGTCGTGGCGTTGCGCACTCAGGTGGACGCGCTCAAAAGCCGCATCGACGAATACGAAAAGGAAGCCCGCGAGATCGGCGACCGGCTCGACCGCGAGCGCAAGGACGCCAGCGATGCGACCACCGAGCTCAACGACGAGCGCACCAAGGTCGAGCAGCTTGGCGACCGCGTCGGCCTGCTCGAACGCGCGCTGATCGCGCAAACCACAGAAGCCGAAATCCTCGGCCGCCGCGTGCAGGAGCTCGAAGGCCGGCTGGCGGAGCAGATGAAGGTTCTCGCCGAGCGCGAATTCGAATGCAGCCAGTTGCGCGACAAGCTCGCCAATGCCGAGAAAACCGAGGCCGACCTGCGCGCCGATATCGCGTCGAGCGAGACGCGGCACCGCGACGCCACCGAAAGCCTGAAGGCAGAGCGCACGCAGGTCGCCGAACAGCTTTCCCGTTCGCAGAAAGACCACTCCGGTGCGCAGGAACAGCTTGCCGCCCTCAAGCGGGAGGCCGAGCAGACCTGGGCCGCCGAGCGCGTCGAGAACGCCCTGTTGCGCGAGCGCATCAACGACATCGCCGCCGAAATCGCGCGGCTCACCGCCACGCTCGAAGGCCAGGCCTCGCCGATCGAGGCGATGCTGGCCGGCGTGCCGGTCGATGCCAACGGCTTCGGCGAAGCCCCGACCGCGACGCCGGACAACGAGAACAAGGGCAATCTGGCGGACCGCATCCGCGCCCTGCAAACCCGGGCGTCGCGGGTTCAGCAGCCGAACTAGCTGCATCGCCGTTGCGCCCACGTGCGCGCCATCACATATGTGACGGAATGGCGCTTTCCCTCCATCGCTCGGCACGCATCTGCGGCATCGCCGCGGCGCTGCTTGCACTGACGTGCATCAGCGTTCCGGCCACCGCAGAGCATCCCGAGATCGCGAAGCGCCGCGCCGCCGAGCGCAAGGCCTTCACCGACACCGAGATCACGGAAGGGTTCTTCAAGCTGACGCTGGGCGCCGAGTTTCAGGTCGCGGGGCGAGCCGACCGGATCCGGAAATTCGACGGACCGGTGCGCGTCTTCATCGACAACAAGGCGAAGCCGGATCGCAGCCGCCAGGTCGCCGCAACTGTCGCGGACATCAAGCGGCGCATCGAGCATCTCGACATCGCCATGACCGAGGAGCGCGCGGAAGCCACCACAATCGTGAGCCTGGTGCGCGACCGCGACCTGGCTCAAACCATCCGCACCATCTACGGCGCCGATCGCGCACGCAGCATCCAGAAATCGCTTGAGCCGCAATGCCTGTCGAGCTTCAAGCGCGACGACAGCTTCCGGATCGTGTCCGCCAACGTCATCCTGGTGGCGGATGCCGGCGACTTCATCTTCTACGACTGCGCCTACGAAGAGCTGCTGCAGGCGCTTGGGCCGATCAACGACGATTCCACCGTGCGCTGGAGCATGTTCAACGACAAGGTCCACATGGGATTCTTCGGCGTGTATGACCAGTACGTCCTGAACATCCTGTACCACCCGAACATCAAAGCGGGCATGACGCGCGCCGATGTGCAGGCGGTACTGCCGCAGGTGCTGCCGGAGGTGCGGGCGTTTGTTACGAAGGCGAACGGCCTCACGCCATAGCCGTCTGGTATTCCTTGCCGCATTCCTTCGCACGCCGCCGCTCCAATCAACAACCCGTGACGTCGGTTGACTCCGCATCCTTTATTGCGGCAATCTGACGCAGGGGCGATTCTGGGTTAAATGCCTGAATTCAGGGAACTTCTACATGCGTTTCATGATCGCTGCTGCGGCATTGGTTGCCGCAAGCCTGATGACTGCGCCTCGCGCCGAGGCTGCTTCTTATTGCCACGACGGTGAACTCGGCCAGACCTGCGGCTTCGTCTCGCTGCAGCAATGCCTCGATGCCGTCTGGGGCACTGTGACCGGCACCTGTTACGCCGATCCGGCGATACCACAACAGGTCGTACGCACGCCGCCGCGCAAACGCGTTGCGCACTGAGCGAAAAAGATTTTTGACGGCGTCCGACTCGGTCGGACGCCGTCAATTTTTTCGCGCTGCCTAACGCGCGCCCAGCGGCTTGATCTTCAGACTCGCCGCCAGATCGTCGAGCTGCTTCACCAGACCCGCCGGCAGCGCAACACCGTTCCTGGTGCGATCGTCCCGGCGCTTGCGGCGATCCTCGCCCGGCAGCCGGATTGCGTCGACGCCGGGCAGCCGCGCCGACGAACGCAGATCGTTGAGATGGCGGTCCATCTCGGCCGCGAACATCCCGGGCGGAATGAAACGTTTCACGTCGATCGCCACCACGAACTGCCCGGTGTTGGTCTTCTCCGAGCCGGTGGCGGTGAAGTCGATCACGTCACGCCCGAACGCGGCGCCGTTGAGAACGCCGGCCAGCAGCCCAATGATCAGAGCGAGGCCGCTGCCCTTGTAGTCGCCGATCGGCAGCAGCACGCCCTCGCCGACCTGCTTCGGGTCGTTGATCGGCGTGCCTGTCTTGCTGTGCACGGCCCAGCCGTCCGGCATCGGTTTTCCCGACACCACATGCTGCCGGATGGTGCCGTAGGACGACACCGACGTGGCGATGTCGAGCACCACCGGCGGCTCCTTGCCGGCCGGAATGCCGATCGCGATCGGGTTGGTGCCGAGCAGCGCCTCGGCGGCGCCCCACACCGCCATGTGATTGGCGGTCGACACCGCGGCATAAATGCCGACCATGTTCTCCCTGGTCGGCATCTCGGCATAGATGCCCGCCGCGCCGGCATGGTTGCTGTTGCGCGCACCGACCCAGCCGATGCCGCTCTCACGCGCCAATTCCATCGCGAGATTGGTCGCGTAGGTCATCACAAGATGGCCGATGCCGTCGTCGCCATCGACCAGCGCGGTCGCGGCCGAGCGCTGCAGCGTGCGGATGTTCGGCCTGGGATTGCAGCGGCCGGACTTCAGCGTGTTGCAATACATGCCGAGACGGAAGATGCCGTGCGCATCGAAGCCGGTGATGTCCGCCTCGATCATCTGCCTGGCGGCGACCCCCGCGTCGGCTTCGGGCACGCCATTGGCGACAAGCGCGTCGTAGGTGAACGCGGTCATTGCCGCGATCGAATACCGGGCGTTGGACATGAGTTACGCCGCGGCCGCGCGCGCTTGAACCGGGAAATACTTGTCCAGCCAGTCGTAGATCACCGTGCGCACCCGCGTGTTGCTCTCCGCGAACATGAAGTGGTCGGTCTCGGCGAACAGGTGCAGGTCGCACGGCTGCTTGGAGCGCTTGAACATCTCGACCGACTGCTCGGTCGGCGTGACCGAATCGAGCGACGAGTGCAGCAGCAGGATCGGCCGCCCCTCGGCGCCGGCGATCACGTCGTCGGCGCGGAAATCGTACATGCTCTGCGCCGTCTCGGCGGTGAACTCCAGGATGGAGCCCGGCGCCAGATGACTGCGCAGATGCTGCGGGATCGGCACAATGTCGTAGCGCGGCACCATCAGCGACTGGCCGGTCTTCTCGCGGTGACGCTTGCCTTCCGTCAGCATGTCGGTGAACTTCTTCCACGCCTCGGCGCCCGGATGCTGACCGCGGAACTTGCGCTCGCCGTCGCCCCAGCCGCCCGACGAGATTGCGGCGGCCACCCGCTTGTCCACGCCGATTGCATAGACCGCAATCGCCGCGCCGAAGCTCGACCCGATCATGCCGATGCGGTCGCCCTCGACGTTGGGGTGCTTGGCGAGGAAGCTCAGCGCATCACGCGCGCCCTGCACCTGCTCCAGGCAAATGAGGTTGCCGCGCGGGCCCTCGCTTTCGCCGCAGCCCGGCATGTCGAAGCGCAGCGTCACGTAGCCGAGCTTCTCGAACATCTTGCAGGGCTCGAGCACGGTGGTGGAACTCGAATTGCTGCCGAAGCCATGCATGACGACCCACGCAGGACGCCGCTCGCCTGGCTTGACGCCGTCCGGAACGCGCACGGTGCCGGCGAGCTTGCGGCCCTCGGAAACAAACGTGACTTTGGTGTCGGCCATTCCCATCACCCTGACTTTTCCGCCCCGGCGGCGTTAACCACGCCGAAGCTTAACGTTCAGCCTAAACGCCTCGAACCCCACTCTAGTATGTTTCGGTGCAGCGGCACGCTATCGAGGCTTGCGGCGGTAACACTTATCAATACAGATTAACGGGTACGAGGAGGCCACCTCAAGACCGACGCGAGAAATCGCGATGTGGAGGTGGATGTGTTGAACTTCAGCCTGGCGACCCTCAGCAACGAATTCATCGTTGGCGTCGCGGTCGCAGCCATCGTCATCAGCGCCCTGGTCGCATCGTCGTTGTTCCGCAACGTCGCGCTGGCGATCGCCGCCGGCGCGGTCGTGCTGCTCTACCTGCAGGGCGGGACCGCCGCGCTGATCGCAACGTCGAAGCTGGTCGAAACCGAGATCAAGGCGACGCCGGACTTCTCGCAAGGGCTGGTCGTCGGCCTCGCGATCGCGGCGGTGTTCCTGGTCGGAATGCGGCAGCGCTCGACGAGCTGAGTTTACACGGCCAGAGTGTAGAACTCTCCGGATGCAGCCCGTACTAGGCGGGCCGGTCGCATTCGACCATACTCCCTCCTTAAGGCCCCGGGTAGCGGAAAAAAGCGTGCCAAACGGAAGGGTGGTCAATGCCGACGTTCACTTACAACAACTCGAACAGCGTTTCTGACGGTGGAGGTTCTTCGACGTCGATGTAGCCCAGACGGTCAACGTCACGGCTGCGGGCTTTGTCCTAAATTTCAACGCGAACGGTCCCAATCTCTACAAATCAGCGTTGGTTTTTTTGGCGCTGGGCCGTACGTCGTCAATGTACTTGGGATTGTCGGCACGAGCGTTGTCGATCCTGCCGGAAACGGCATCGAGTTCAGCAGCGAGATAGGACCCCGCAAAGCTGATGGTCGGTTCTAGCGGCCACGTCTTTGGCACGCAAACGGGCGTTGGGGCATTTCGGCCGGCCAACATCAAAACGCAGGCCGGGTCGAGGCGGAGACGGACGCGATCTATCAATGCGGCAACGGCAATTGGACGATAACCAACACTATCACCAGTGAAATCGTCGGTCTCGACACCAGCATATTTGCCAATAACAGCGGCATACATACCATCGTCAACAACGGGTTTTCTGTTCGGTGACGTTGACGCGATATTTGCCCAAGGCGGCAGTATTGAGCGCGTCACCAATAACAGCGAGATCGGTGGCGATATCCTCCTCAGCGACAACAACGATACGTTGACCAACGCCGCAGCTGGCTTTGTGACCGGTGACGTATTCACGGGATTGGGCAACGACGTTGTCACGAACAACGCTCGGTGTTCGGCGACGTCCTACTCGGCGATAACGACGACAAATTCACTAACGTCGGCACGGTGGACGGCTTCTCTATGGGATCCGCAACGACCTCTTTCACTGGCGGAAGCAGCTCTGAGGCCGTCGTGGACGACGCCGGCAACGACACCTACATGCTTGGTGGCGGTCACGACGACTTCTTTGCCGTCGGCGGCGCGACAGACGTTGATACCGTCAACGGCGGCGGCGGCATCGACTGGTACGACGTGTCCGATGCGACGGGCAACTTGCGCATCAATCTCGATACGGTGCAATAAAAGGATTTCATCTTCGGCCAGTTCAACCCTGCGAACAGGGCTATCGGAGACGCCGCGGACATCGGAACCGACAAGGTCTTCAACTTTGAGGATGTCGACGGCGGCTCCGGTCATGACAGCATCTTCGGCTCGGCCGCAGCCAACGAGCTCTGGGGCAACGATGGCGACGACAATCTTTTGGGCCTCGCCGGCAAGGATATTCTTCAAGGCGGCAATGGCATCGATGATCTTGTCGGCGGCGCGGGCAGCGACATTCTGGACGGCAACGATGGACTGGCCAACGACGGCGATACCGACACCTTCCATTACCGAAAGCTCAGCGACAGCACGCCTGGCGTTTCGGGCCGCGACATCATCGAAAACTTCGAGGACGGGGTCGCCCTGTTCGATTTCACCGCGATCAACGATACCATCGGGGGCACGATGTTCTTCATCGGCGTAAATTCGAAGTTCGGCCAAACCTTCCCAGGCGATCTTCGCGTCATGACAACCGGCGCCGGCTGGCTGGTGCAGCTCGACGCCGGCACAAACGGCAGCGTCGATCTGGCGATCGAGGTGATGGATATCGATCACTCGATCGTTTGGGACCCGGTGATTTTTTTGGTCTAGGCCTGCCGCCGGAAACCCGTGCTGGCGCGGGCTTTCAGGCGCAAACCAGACATGAGGCGGGAAAGCCGCGATGTCCGCTCATGACCCGAAATGGGCGCCGATTGCCTTCGCGCGGGAGAGACCGTAGATTCGATCCCTGCAGCGTCGCACCATTTCATGGATAGAGCTCGTGTTGACACGTCGTGTTGCCACCCTGGTTACCGTCGCCGCCCTGATTGGTCCCGTCAGTCTCGCGCAAGCCCAGTTCGACAACGAGCAGCAAGAGATGCTGCGGGGCGGTGCGACCAAGAAGGGCATCTACAACATCTTTGGCTACGACGGCACCGGCCTCGGCCGCACCACCGTGAGCTATCAAAGTAAATATGCGCCGGGCACCATCGTCGTCGATACGGTAGAGCGGCGGCTCTATCTCATTCAAGGAAACGGCTCGGCGCTTCGCTACGGCATCGGTGTGGGCCGGACTGGCTTCCAGTGGAAGGGCACGCACAAGGTTACCGCGAAAAAAGAAAATCCGGATTGGACGGCGCCGGCGGAGATGATCGCGCGGCAACCGGATGTGCCAAAGCGCATGAAGGGCGGCGATCCGACCAATCCGCTCGGCACACACGCGATGTACCTCGGCAGCACGCTCTACCGGATCCACGGCTCGCCCGATGCGGACTCGGTCGGTGAGGCGGAATCGTCCGGCTGTTTCCGGATGAGAAACACGGACGTGGCAGATCTCTATAAGCGGGTATCGATCGGTACGACCGTCGTGGTGAAATAACGAGGCCGCCAATCGGCTCAGCATCACGATGCCGGCTCCGTCCTGCTGCGCGTCGCCGACGTGATCGAAACGACCACCCACAAGCTGCCGGCAATCTACTTCGAACGCTTCTTCGCCCGTGACGGTGGCTTGATCTCCTACGGGCCCGACATCGTAGACCAGTACTGTCGCGCGGCGAGCTACGTCGATCGCATTCTTAAAGGCGAGAAGCCGGCCGACTTGCCGGTGCAGGCTCCGACTAAGTTTGAAACCGTGATCAACCACAAAACCGCCAAGGCGCTCGGCCTGGACGTATCCGCCAACGTCCTCGCCCGCGCCGACGAGGTAATCGAATAAGCGCGACGCGATGTCTGCTTGTGGCACCAAGCGGACATCGGCC
The DNA here is from genome assembly GCA_040510745.1 of Xanthobacteraceae bacterium. Classification (GTDB taxonomy): domain Bacteria; phylum Pseudomonadota; class Alphaproteobacteria; order Rhizobiales; family Xanthobacteraceae; genus Z2-YC6860. Next base: position 111 of record JBEVIJ010000219.1, on the reverse strand, counting down.
TAACCGAAGCCGGGCCCCTTTCATGGTACGTTAGCCTTTGGAAGTGGCTTGGATTTTCCTTGAGGCGAGAACTTCGCAATGATCTTCAGTCTTTTCGCGTTGGCGATCACA
>JBEVIJ010000218.1:0-3274 GCA_040510745.1 Xanthobacteraceae bacterium | reverse complement strand
CCCTTGTGCACGTTCTTCAGGCTGACCACGTCCTCGCCGGAGCGCGGCGCCGGCGGGAACTCGAACGACACCGTCTGACGGCGTTTGGGCGGCTCGACCTTCTCGATCTTCTCCAGCTTCTTCACCCGGCTCTGGACTTGTGCCGCATGAGAAGCGCGCGCTTTGAAGCGCTCGATGAATTTGATCTCCTTGGCGAGCATCGCCTGCTGGCGCTCGAACTGCGCCTGCTGCTGCTTCTCGTTCAGCGCGCGCTGCTGCTCATAGAACTCGTAGTTGCCCGAATAGGCCGTCAGCGTGCCGCCGTCGATCTCGACGATCTTGGTGACGATGCGATTCATGAACTCGCGGTCGTGCGAGGTCATCAGCAGCAGGCCCTCATAGCCTTTCAGGAATTGCTCCAGCCAGATCAGGCTCTCCAGGTCCAGGTGGTTGCTCGGCTCGTCCAGCAGCATGGCGTCGGGGCGCATGAGAAGAATCCGGGCCAGCGCCACGCGCATCTTCCAGCCGCCCGACAGCGCGCCGACGTCGCCGTCCATCATCTCCTGGCTGAAGCTCAGACCGCTCAGGACTTCGCGCGCCCGCCCTTCCAGCGCGTAGCCGCCGAGCTCCTCGAAACGCCCCTGAACCTCGCCGTAGCGCGCGACGATCATTTCCATATCGGCCGCCTGGTCCGGATCCGCCATCGCGGCCTCGAGTTCCTTCAACTCGGTCGCCACGGCGCTTACCGGGCCAGCGCCGTCCATCACCTCGGACACCGCGCTGCGGCCCCACATCTCGCCCACGTCCTGGCTGAAGTAGCCGATGGTCACGCCGCGATCGACGGCCACCTGCCCTTCGTCAGGCTGCTCCTCCCCCGTGATCATCCGGAACAACGTCGTCTTGCCGGACCCGTTGGGACCGACCAGGCCGACCTTCTCGCCCCTGTTGAGTGCCGCGGAGGCCTCGATAAAAAGGAGCTGATGGCCGTTCTGCTTGCTGATGGTGTCGAGGCGGATCATGTGCGGGCGGGGACCGGAAAAGTTGCGGCGCCCTTATGCCACGATCTCGCGCTAGTGTCCCGGACCCGAAGTTCGCACATTGCTCAGCAACCACATTTGCGAACTTCGGGTCCAAGGGACACTAGAATCATAAAGCTGCTAGTGTCGCTTCGGTTCGGAAGTTCGCTTCGGAGCAAGCCGTGAATTCAGGCGAACTTCCAAACCGCGACACTAGCGGAAGACTATTCCGAACCGCCTCGTCACCCGTTGAGCCGGACGTAGGTCGCGAGCGGATTGTCGAACGCTATCTTGCGTTGCAAGGCCGGCGAAATCCCCGCCGGCATCACCGCATCGCCTTCGAACTGCCAATGCGGGTAATCCGAGGCGTAAAGCAGTATTTCGTCAGAACGCAGGTGTTCGAGCGCCCGCTCCACCGCCTCCGGTGTATCGGGAGCATCAAGCGGCTGTATCGTCAGCCGGAAATGGTCGCGCACGATCTCCCAAGGTGCACGGTCGACCCACGGCACCTCGGTGCGAAGCCCCCGCCAGAATTTGCCGAACCGCCAAAGGAACCCGGGCAGCCACGTTACGCCCGATTCGATCAGCACCACCTTGAGCGCGGGATGCTTGGCAAACACCCCTTCGGCGATCAGGCTCGCGACCTGCGATTGAAAGCCTTGCGACTGGCTGGCGTAGTCCTCGATGTACCAAGTCGGCCAGCCGAGCGACGTGACCGGGTTGCGGTAGGCGGAGCCGGCGTGGATGCCGAGCGGCAACCCGTGACGCTCGCATGCCGCATAGATCGGCCAGAAATGGCGGCGGCCAAGTGGCAGCTCCTGCATCGCCAACACCAGCACCTGGACGAAGCGTTTGTCCTTGGCGCAGCGCTCAATCTCGTCGACCGCATATTCGACGTTCTGCATCGGTATGATGATCGAGGCGCGCAGCCGCGGATCGCGGTCGAGCCATTCCTTGACGAGCCAGTCGTTGACCGCGCGGCAGAACGCCTTCGCCATGTCTTCGCTGAACAGCAGATGCACGCCGTAGAGGCAGTTCATGATCGCGGTGCCGGACTTCCAACGATCGAACACCTGCGCGCCCAACTGGCCGGCGTCGGTCGCGGCGAAGCCGTCCTTGCCGCGCCATTCGGGACGCGACGTCAATGGCGACTTCAGCGGGTAGCTGATCGATTCCAGTGAAGTAAGGCCGCGCTCGACCACGGAGTCGCGCCAGAACGCGTCGAGATACGGCAGCAGCACCTTGTTGTCCGGCACGGTCGGATGGACGTCGCAATCGATCGCGCCGGGAGCGGTCATGCCGGTCAGTTGGCCTGGAGGTTCGCGGCCTTAGCGACCTCTTGCCAGCGCGCGATCTCGGTCCGCATCCAGGCCGAAAGTTCGGCCGGCGTGTTGCCGTAGGCGTTGATGCCGAGATGCTTGGTCTTCTCGCGGAACGCATCCGAACTCACCACGGCACGGATGTCGGCTGATAGCTTCTCCAGCACCGGCTGCGGCGCGCCGGCCGGGGTGACCAGGGCGTTGAACGCCGTCACCTGGAAGCCGGAATAGGTCTCGGCCATGGTCGCGACATTCGACGCATCGGCGAAGCGCTCGGCGCTCGCGCCGGCGATCAGCTTGAGCTGACCGGCATCCACGTAGCGCTTGGCCGAATGCCAGATGTCGAACATCAACGGCACACGGCCGGCGACGACGTCGGTGAGGGCCGGCGCGCTGCCGTTGTAGTTGATGTGCACCATCTCGATGCCGGCGCGCTGCTTGAGCATTTCGCCGGCCAGGTGCCCGACGCCGCGCGGCCCCGGCGAGGTGTAATTCAGCGGCGCGGGCGATTTCTTCGCTTCCGCCACCACCTCCTGGACGGTGCTCGGCGCGAACGACTTGTTCGCAACCAGCGCGACCGGCTGCGTCGCGATCATGCTGACCGAGGCGAAATCCTTCAGCGTGTCGTAGGGCAGCGAATGGTTGATCGCCGGGTTGATCAGCAGCGAATTGGTCGCGACCAGCATGGTGTGGCCGTTGGGCGGCGCCTTGGCCACCAGGGCCGTCGCGACGATGGTGCCGGCGCCAGGCCGGTTCTCGATCAGCACCGGCTTGCCGCCCCAGCGCGCCGACAATTGCTCGGCGAGGATACGCGCCACCACATCGGTCGGCCCGCCGGCCGCGAACGGCACGAACAGCCGCACCGGCGAGGTTGGAAAATCGGCGGCGGTCTGTGCTTGCGATGGCGAGACTGCCAACGCCGTCATCAGGAGGGCAAAAACCACGCTGCGCATGGCAAAT
>JBEVIJ010000217.1:0-12662 GCA_040510745.1 Xanthobacteraceae bacterium | reverse complement strand
CGGCGCCGCATGGGCCGGCGAGAACCGCGTGAGCCGCGTCGATGTCTCGATCGACTTCGGTGCGACTTGGCAGCGCGTCAATCTGGAGAGGCCGAAGAACAAATACGACTGGCAGCGCTGGACCTGGACCCTGAAGCTGCCCTCGGACGGCTATTTCGAGATCTGGACGCGCGGCACCGACACCAAGCGCAACATGCAGCCGCACCAGGCGCAGGGTTCTGGAATCCGCAGGGTTACGGCGGCAACGCCATGCACCGCGTCGCGGTGCTGGTTGCCTGATCGTATGCGCGGGAAACTCACGGCGGCTGGCACTATCCTGGCCACCGCATTGCTCCTGACGAGCGTTTCTGGGCAGCAGTTCGTGCCGCGCGACGAGAACCCGGAGGACTTCCCCGCCGGCGCCGGGCGCGACGATACGTTCTTCGCCTGCACCGCCTGCCATGGCTTCAAGCTGATTGCCCAGCAGGGCATGAGCCGCCGGCAGTGGGAAGAATCGATCGAGCTGATGGTGCGCCGGCACAACATGCCGCCGCTGTCGGACAAGGATCAGACGATCGTGCTCGATTATCTAGAGGCAACGTACCCGCCGCGGGCGCCGGCGGCAGGGCGCGGCTGGCAGAATCCGTTTTCGCCGCGCTGAAATCATTGCCGTCGCGGATGGATTTAAGCCGAAAAAGTCATAGATGCTGGCGGCTGCCTAGCGTTGAATTATCAATGTTTTTCGCCTAGAAGCTGGCGCAAACGCGCGTTTCCGGAGAGTTCCATGGGTTTCAAGGTCGCGGTGGTTGGCGCCACCGGCAACGTGGGCCGCGAGATGCTCAACATCCTCGCCGAGCGGGTGTTTCCCGCCGATGAGGTGGTCGCGCTCGCCTCGCGCAGGAGCATGGGCTCCGAGGTGTCCTACGGCGACAAGATCCTGAAGTGCAAAACCCTGGAGCACTATGATTTCGGCGACGTCGACATCTGCCTGATGTCGGCGGGCGGCGCGGTTTCCAAAGAATGGTCGCCGAAGATCGCCGCGCAGGGTGCGGTGGTAATCGATAATTCGTCCACCTGGCGCATGGACCCGGACGTGCCGCTGGTGGTGCCGGAGGTGAATGCTGACGCGGTTGCCGGCTTCCGCAAGAAGGGCATCATCGCCAACCCGAACTGTTCGACCGCGCAGCTCGTCGTCGCGCTCAAGCCGTTGCACGACCACGCCAAGATCAAGCGCGTCGTGGTCGCGACCTATCAGTCGGTGTCGGGCGCCGGCAAGGACGGCATGGACGAGCTCGATCGCCAGACCAAGGGGCTTTATTCGCTCCAGGATGTCGAGACCAAGACGTTTCCGAAGCGCATCGCGTTCAACGTCATCCCGCATATCGACGTGTTCATGGAAGACGGGTTCACCAAGGAAGAATGGAAGATGGTGGTCGAGACCAAAAAAATTCTCGATCCCAAGATCTTGCTGGTCGCCACGTGCGTGCGCGTGCCGGTGTTCATCGGCCATTCCGAGGCGGTCAACATCGAGTTCGAGAATCCGATCAGCGTCGACGAGGCGCGTCAGATTTTACGCGCGGCGCCGGGCGTCATCGTGATCGACAAGCACGAGGACGGCGGCTACGTCACGCCGCACGAATGCGCGGGCGAGGACGCGACCTACGTCAGCCGCATCCGCACCGACCCGACGGTCGACAACGGGCTGGTGCTGTGGTGCGTGTCCGACAACCTGCGCAAGGGCGCGGCGCTCAACGCGGTGCAGATCGCCGAGTGCCTGATCAACCGCAAGCTGATCCAGGCAAAGCAGAAGGCGGCGTAGGTTGCATCGCCTCCATGGCCCCGGGCGTCGTTTCGGCTAAACCGATCTAAACTTTCCCGTCTCCCGATCGAGCACGGATAGCTCGCCGGTCGCGACGCCGAAATAGGCGCCGTGGACCATGACGGCGCCACGCTCGATCAGTTTACGCAACCGCGGAAACGTCAGCAGGTTGTCGAGGCTGTTGGCGACATTGGCCTGCTCCAGCCGTTCGAGATATTCCGCGTGAGGCCGCCCGCCGCGCGGCCCGACCTTTTCCAGCGCCGGCGCCATCAGCGACATCCATTTGCCGATGAAGTCGCCTGGCGACAGCGGCTCCGCGTCCTCGGCAAAAGCCTTCACGCCACCGCAGTGCGCGTGACCGAGCACCACGATGTGCTTGATCTTCAGCGCAGCGATGCCGAACTCGAGCGCGGCCGACACGCCGTGCGCGCCGCCGTCCGGCGCGTAGGGTGGGATCAGGTTCGCGACGTTGCGGACGACAAACAGTTCGCCCGGCCGCGCGTTGAAGATCACCTCCGGCGAAACCCGTGAATCGCAGCAGCCGACGACCATAACCTCGGGCGATTGGCCGGCCGCGGCAAGATCGCGGTAGCGGTCCTGCTCGATGCGCAGCCGTCCGGCGCGGAACGCGGTGTAGCCTTCGAGGAGATGCGGCGGGAATGACATGGCGTCGTGGTTGCCCGTGGCGACGTGAAATTTCAAGCCCAGATGGCCATCCGCAGCCCGAACGCATCGCGCGGCGGCGGATCGGGGAGCGGCTGCGCCTCCCCGCGATGCAATCGCCGCGCCACGGCGGCGCAGGCGAGGGCGTCGAGCAGGTCGTCGGGAGCGGCGCCTTTGGGCGGAGTCGCGTTGACGGTCTCGTGCGGCAAACCGGCGGCGATCAGTAAGCCGCGGCGCAGTGCCAGCCCTGGTTCATAAGGCCGGTTCTTGACCTTCTTCGGCTCGTCGAGCGCGCGGCCGCCGTTCAACCGCCAGAATGCGACCTCGGGATGGACTTCGAACACGCGGCTGGCTGCGGCTGGGAACGTGCGCAGCAACAGGTCAATCTCGCGGATGCGCGGCGCAATGTTGAAGAGCTGCTTCGATATCTTGCGCGGCGGATCGGACGTCTCCGAGGCGCGGGCGCAGGCTTCGGCATAACCGCCGGCATAGATCGCCGCTCGCGACGGCACCGAGAACACCGACGATTGCCGCGCGCCAAGCAACGGCCGCACCGCGTTCTCCGCGGCCCGTCCGCCGAGGCCGGTGCGCTCCGGCAGGCCGACCGGCATATCGACCGCAATCACCGCGGGCGATTCCGGCGCCGCCACCACATCGGCAAAGCACGGCACGATCCGAATCCGCGCCTCGCCGCTGTCAGGGCGAACGAAAGCGGCGATCCAGTTGCCCGTGCAGCCATCCACGCCGGCCAGCCAAGGTTCTGCGCCTTTGGTCTGCATGGCCGTCACGCTGGCACGGCTTCCGCTTGATCGCTAGGGTTGGCGCCAAGAGGTATCGCATGACCGTCACCATCCGCCCCCGCCGCAGCGTGCTCTACATGCCGGGCTCGAATGCCCGCGCGATCGAGAAGGCGCGCACACTGCCGGCCGACGGCGTGATCCTCGATCTTGAGGACTCGGTGGCACCGGATACCAAGCCGGATGCGCGCACCCAGGTCGCGGCGGCGGTGAAGGCTGGCGGCTTCGGCGCCCGCGAGGTGTTCATCCGCATCAACGGCTTCGACACGCCGTGGTTTTCCGACGATCTGACGGCGGCGGCGCAGGCCGCGCCGGACGGCATCGTGGTGCCGAAAATTTCTCTGCCCAGTCAACTTGAGCAGATCGGACAGCGGCTGCTCGACCTGCGAACCGATCAGAAAACACGTATCTGGGCGATGATCGAGTCGCCGCTTGCCGTTCTCAATGTGCAGTCGATCGCGGCCTGCGCCAAGGATTTCGAGACGCGGCTTGCCGGCTTCGTGATGGGAACGAACGACATCGCGAAAGATACGCGCGCGCGGCTGGTGCCGGGGCGCTGGCCGATGATCGGCTGGCTGATGGATTGCATTGCGGCTGCGCGCATTTACGGTATCGACGTTCTCGACGGCGTCTACAACAACATCGGCGACGCCGACGGCTTCATGAAGGAATGCGAGCAGGCCCGCGACATGGGCTTCGACGGCAAGACGCTCATTCATCCGAGCCAGATCGCGCCGTGCAATGCGGCGTTCACGCCGGCCGCGGACGAGGTGGCGCAGGCGCGCGAGATCAGCGCGGCATTCGACCTGCCGGAGAACCAGGACAAGGGCGTGGTGCAGATTGACGGCCGCATGGTGGAGCGCCTGCACGCCGAGATGGCGAAGCGCACCGTGGCGATCGCCGAGGCCATCGAGAAGGCGCAGGCCTGAACCCAGCGGATTGATGGCCCGGTCGGGCGACGGAAACTCTATCGGTAGCCAAGCGTTGAATCCTGCGAAATCAGGAGAAAGGCCCATGACCGATATCGCAGAGAATCAAGGCATCGTCACACAGATCACGACGGTGAAGGTGAATCCGAACAACTAGGACGAGGTTCTGCAATTGATGCAGGAGCGTGCCCGCTTTATGGCAACGCAGCCCGGATTCGTGTCCGTCAACCTGCATCGCAGCCAGGATGGCAGTCACGTCGTCAACTACGTCCAATGGACCAGCGCGGACAAGCTCGCGAAGGCGCACCACTCGCCGGAGTTCCGCAAGAAATGGCCACGGTTTGGTGAGCTGGTGCAGGATGTCGAGCCCTGCCTCTACGAGGTGGTGCTGAGCAAGGTCGCTTAGGTTTCGATCAAGCCCAGGGCCGCGCAGACTTCGACTTCGCCTCGAAGGTGTCGATCTTGTCCTTCTGGAGGTTGGTGCGGCCGATATCGTCGAGACCGTTGAGCATCAGGTGCTTGCGGTGCTGGTCGATCTCGAATTTCACCACGCCGCCGTCCGGGCCGCGGATCTCCTGCTTCTCCAGGTCGATCGACAGCGTGGCGTTGGCGCCGCGATCGGCGTCGTCGAACAGCTTGGCGAGGTCTTCCTTGCTGACCTTGATCGGCAGCACGCCGTTCTTGAAGCAATTGTTGTAGAAGATGTCGCCGAACTGCGTGGAGATCACGCAGCGGATGCCGTAGTCCATCAGCGCCCAGGGCGCGTGCTCGCGCGAGGAGCCGCAGCCGAAGTTGTCCTCGGCGACGATGATCTTGGCGTTCTTGTAGGCCGGCTTGTTGAGCACGAAGTCCGGATTGTCGCTGCCGTCGTCCTTGTAGCGCAGCTCCGAGAACAGGCCCTTGGCCAGGCCGGTGCGCTTGAGCGTCTTGAGGTACTGCTTGGGGATGATCATGTCGGTGTCGACATTGACGATCTTCAGCGGCGCGGCGACGCCTTCGAGCTTGGTGAATTTTTCCATTTCGGCGGCTCCTTGAGGCCACTGGTATTGGCGGCTCAAAAGCCGCCGGTCAAGTCCATCCTGGTCCAGCCAAGTTTGGACTGCGCCGCTATCGCGGCGGCGGCGCGCCCTTTTCGTTCTTGGGCAGCGAGGTGATGCCGGTCACCCAATTTTGCGCGGAGCGATGCCAGTTCTGCACCTTGGGGGCCAACTGGTCGCGCTGCTTGAGAATGCCGATCCGCACCATATAGGACTCCTTCGGTCCATCGCCGGGCTGGGTCGAATAGATCGGCGATCCGCATTTTGGGCAGAATGCCTGCGCGCGCTTGTTTCCGCTCTCCGCCGTCTTCACGTAGATCGTCGGCTCTCCCGAGAGCATTTTGAAATCCTTCGCGGGGACCGGGATGTTGGTGCGGAAGGCCGAGCCCGTCGAACTCTGGCAATCGGTGCAATGGCAGATCGATGCCTTCGCGGGATCGGCCTCGGCCTCAAATTTGATATTGCCGCAGTGACAGCTTCCTTCGATCTTCATCGCATCGTTCCCTTTGTGGATCGGCTAACCCGCCGCCTCTTCGATCGCCATCATATCATCATCGGACAATCCGAAATGGTGCCCGATCTCATGCACCAGCACATGGGTGATGATCTGACCGAGCGTTTCGTCGTGCTCGGCCCAGTAGAGCAGGATCGGCACCCGGTAGAGCCAGACCATGTTGGGCATCTGCACCGGCGCACTGTCGGATTGGAACGGCAGGCCAACGCCCTGGAACAAGCCGAGCAGATCGAGCTCGCTCTGCATGCCCATTGTCTTGAGGACTTCATCGGTCGGATAGTCCTCGACATGGACCACCACGCCTTCGCATTTTTCGCGAAAGCGCGCCGGCAGGCGGCGGAACGCCTCGGTGGCGATCACCTCGAACTCGGTGAGCGAGGGCGCCTTGAGCGGCCGCCAGGCGAGTGGATCGGCAAGGGCGTTGTCGGTCATCGGCGCAGCATAAGCGGTCGCCATTGCCGGTTCCATTGCGCGGTTGACGCCGCGGCGACGATGGGTGAGCGTAGCGTCATGCACACGATTATGGCGTTCGCCATCGCGGCAATGATGAGTGCGCTGATGTTCGGTGGCACGCCGGCCCAGGCCGCGCCGGCTGGTGGCCGCGATGCCAATGCGGGCATCGAAATTTCGTCGCAGGCCACCATCGTTCGCACGCGCCCTCGCATCCGGATTAATCCGCGCTATCCGCGACGGCCGTACCCGACGCTCTATCCGCTGCCTTATGGCATCGATTATCCGGGACCCAACGCGGTGCGCCAATGCGCGTCCCGGCTGGTCCCGGAGTATCGGCCGAGCGGAACCGTGATCGTGCCGCGGATGTGGTGTCGGTGGGCGTGGCGTTAAGCACGCCCGGGCCTGCGTAAAAATCGATGCAACCAATCCGCTTGTCGCGCGTTATCCCCACCGAGGAAATAGTGGATAGTGGAGGTGTACCATGAGAAGTCTTTTCGCCACCGGTGCGGCTGTCGCTTTGACGGCTGTGGTTGCGTTGCCGGCGCCGGCCGTCGCGGCCGAGAAGCGCGCCGACGGCGTGCGCAATGTCGAGCAGATGGACGTATCTTCGCAGCGTCGATATCGCCGCTACGGGTATCGTGCCTACGGCCCGCGTTATGGTTATTACCGGCCGTATCGCTCGTACTACCGCGCACCGTATTACGCCTATGCCCCGCGGTACTATCAGCCGTATTACGGGCCGCGGGTGGGCGTCGGCGTCGGCCCCTTCGGTTTCGGCATCGGTTTCTAGTGCTTGTTGCGAAGTAGCGTTTGAATAAAAAAAGGCCCGCCATCCGGCGGGCCTTTTTGTTGTTTGCTAGTTCCACTCTCAATGCTGTTTGATCACTTCGCCAGCGAGCTGCGCGGTCTAATCCGCTATTTTGTGACGTTGGATCACAGCAATGGTTGAAGGAATACGAGACGGTAGGCATACGAGATAGGAGGTCGCTATGTACTACACGCAAGGTAAAACCCAAGTTTACTCCCCCTTCGGTTCGTTCGTGGTCGAGCAACACGATACCGGCTGCCTCCAGCGCTATATCGATGACTTGCCTCGGCCCGATCTGAAGTTGGGGAAAGACCACCCACTAGCGCCGGCTTTCGGCGACGAGCGCCGCGCGGCCTGACCGACCGCTTCCCGCAACTCCTATCCCTCGCATGTCACGATCTGCCCCGGCGTCTGAGCCGGGGCTCTTGTTTATTGGCTCCTATCCGCTTGGCCCCATTTAGAAGACGTGACGGCATAAATTTCTGATGCCGCCTACCCTCAGAAAAGCGGACATCCGCATCAAAACGGCGCGTGAGTGAATCGCGAGTGGCCTCTTGTGTCTCAGCGCCACTCTCGTATGTCGACGAAATGCCCGGCGATCGCTGCTGCCGCCGCCATCGCGGGCGACACCAAGTGCGTGCGGCCCTTGTAGCCCTGGCGGCCCTCGAAGTTGCGGTTCGAAGTCGAAGCGCAACGCTCCTCCGGCTTGAGCTTGTCCGGGTTCATCGCGAGACACATCGAGCAGCCCGGTTCGCGCCAGTCGAAGCCCGCCGTCTTGAATATCTTGTCGAGGCCCTCGGCTTCGGCCTGCTGCTTCACCAAGCCCGAGCCAGGCACGATCATCGCGTAGACGCTGCTGCTGACCTGCTTGCCCGCGGCGATGCGCGCGACCTCGCGCAGATCCTCGATGCGCGAGTTGGTGCACGAGCCGATGAACACGCGGTCGAGCTTGATGTCGGTGATCTTCTCGCCGCCCTTCAGGCCCATGTAGGCGAGTGAGCGCTCGGCGGCGCTGCGCTTGTTCTCGTCGGCAATGTCGGCGGCCACCGGCACACGGCTGGTGATCGATATCACCTGCTCGGGGCTGGTGCCCCAGCTCACGATCGGCGGCAGCTTGGCGGCGTCGAGCTTGATCTCGCGATCGAAGTGCGCGCCGTCTTCAGTTGGCAGCGAGTCCCAATAGCGGATCGCGTCGTCCCAGAGTTTGCCCTTCGGCGCCTTCGGGCGGCCTTTGAGATACTCGTAAGCCTTCTCGTCGGGCGCGATGAAGCCGGCCTTGGCGCCGGCCTCGACCGACATGTTGCAGACCGTCATGCGGCCTTCCATCGATAGCCCGCGGATCGCCTCGCCGGCGTACTCCAGCGAATAGCCGGTGCCGCCCGCGGTGCCGATCTCGCCGATGATGGCGAGAATGATGTCCTTGGCGGTCACGTTCGGCGGCAGCTTGCCGTCGACGACGGCGCGCATGTTCTTCGACTTCTTCTGCACCAGCGTTTGCGTGGCGAGCACGTGCTCCACTTCCGACGTGCCGATGCCATAGGCCAGCGCGCCGAACGCGCCGTGCGTCGCGGTGTGGCTGTCGCCACAAACCAGCGTAGTGCCGGGCAGCGTGAATCCCTGCTCCGGGCCGATGACGTGGCAGATGCCCTGGCGGATGTCGAACTCGTCGTAATATTCCAGTCCGAACAGCTTGGCGTTCTCGGCGAGATAGGCGATCTGCGCCGCGCTCTCCGGATCGGGATTGGGCACATTGCGGTCCGAGGTCGGCACGTTGTGATCGACCACCACCAGCGTCTTCTCCGGCGCGCGCACCTTGCGGCCGGACAGCCGCAGCCCTTCGAACGCCTGCGGCGACGTCACCTCATGGACGATGTGGCGGTCGATGTAGAGCAGCGCGGTGCCATCCGGCTCTTCGTGCACCACGTGGTCCGCCCATATCTTGTCGTAGAAGGTACGCAGCTTGGCCATGTCTCAATCCTGCTGAAGCGTGTAGGCCTTTTTGTAATCATTCCGAGGCGCTGCGGAAAGGTCCGAAGCGGGCTCGCCAACCATGCGGATGAGGCATGGTGGCACGCCTATGGCGGCGTCAGTCATGGGACGATATCGAATTCGACCTTGGCATTGCCGGCCGAGAGCCGTTGCGCGAGGTCCTTGGCCGTCTCGGCGGTCAATTCCGGATAAGAGATCTGTCCGGACCCGCCCAGGATCGGCTCGCGGATTACCGGCGCCATCACCGCTCGGCCATCGATGCGCACTTCGAACTTGCGGCCGACGCTTTTGGCGGTGAGTTCGGCGAACTGCTTTCCGGATGCTTGGCTCATCTTGAACGAGATGATCGGCAAGCCGGTGCGCTGATCGGCGCCCGCATGAGCGCTGACGATTTCGATCGCAAGCGGCTGCGCTGCCGCGGCGCTCAGAACGCACGCAAGGAAAAGGCCGGACAAGCCGGCCTTTTTGACGTGTCCTAGCAAGGCCGAGCTCATTTTTTCGGGGTTTCCGCCACGTCCGCGGATTGGCCGCCATGGTGCGCGCCTTCGGCGATGCGCGCGGACTTGCCGCGCAGGCCGCGCAGATAATACAGCTTGGCGCGGCGGACCTTGCCGCGGCGCACCAGCTTGATCGAGTCGACCATCGGCGAGTGGAGCGGGAACACGCGCTCGACACCCTCGCCATAGGAAATCTTCCGGACCGTGAAGTTCTCCTGAATGCCGCGGCCGGAACGGCCGATGCAGACTCCTTCGTAAGCCTGGATGCGGGTGCGCTCGCCTTCGATCACCTTGACATTCACGATCACCGTGTCGCCCGGCTCGAAGTCCGGAATCGTCTTGTTGGCGGAGAGCTTTTCGAGTTGCTCCTGCTCGAGCTGCTGAATGATGTTCATGAATGTCTCCGTCGGCAATATGCGCAGGCTGGGCAGCGCAATAAGGCTGGTTTTCCGGGTTCGGGCGAGCTTCTACGCCATGGGGGCGTATTTGTCACCCCTTGAGAATTGAGCGGCCTATTGGGGCTTTTTGGTCCTGTTTTGGTAGGCCCGCCAAAGGTCCGGACGGCGCTCGCGGGTCAGCTTTTCGGCCTCGGTGCGCCGCCAGGCCTCGACCTTGGCGTGGTCGCCGCCGGTCAGAACATCCGGAATAGGGCGATCTTCGAACGTGCTCGGCCGCGTGTACTGGGGGTATTCCAGCAGTCCTCCGGCGAAGCTCTCGTCTGTTCCGGAAGCTTCCTTGCCCATCACCCCGGGGATAAGCCGGACGCAGGCGTCGATCAGCACCATCGCCGCGACCTCGCCGCCGGACAGGACATAGTCGCCGATCGACACCTCCTCGAGCTGCCGCGCCGCGATCAGCCGCTCGTCGACCCCCTCGAACCGGCCGCACAGGATCACCGCGCCCTCGCCTTTGGCCAGCGCCGTGACGCGCTGTTGCGTGAGAGGTGCTCCACGCGGACTCATCAGCAGGCGAGGGCGGCGATCGGCCGGCGCCGCGTCGATCGCGCGGGCCAGCACGTCGGCCTTCATCACCATGCCGGGACCGCCGCCGGCCGGCGTGTCGTCGACGGTGCGGTGCTTGTCGGCCGCAAAAGCGCGGATGTCCATCGTGTCCAGCGCCCACAGGCCCGACCCCAGCGCCTTGCCGGCGAGGCTGACACCGAGGGGCCCTGGAAACATCCCCGGAAAAATCGTGAGCACGGTGGCGCGCCACATCACCGTCACTCGACCAGCGGCGGCGGCACCACGACGATGCGCCTGGCCTTGATGTCGACCGTCGGCACTGCTGCGGAGGTGAACGGCACCATCAGCGGCAGGCTGCCGTCGGCGGTTGCGATCTCGATGATGTCGCCCGCGCCGTAGTTGAGCACCGCCCTCACGGTGCCGAGCGTTGCGCCGTCCGGCGTCACCGCCGCAAGCCCGATCAGGTCGGAGTGATAGTACGTGTTGTCGTCCTCGACGGGCGGCAGCCGGTCGCGCGACACATAGAGCTTGAGGTTGGTCAGCTTGGCCGCCGCGTCGCGGTCGGCGACGCCGGCGATGCGCGCGACGAAGTGCTCGTTCGCCGGCCGCAGCGTCTCGATCTCGAAACGCCGCTTGCCGTCCTCGCTCTCCAGCGGCCCGTAAGAGGTGAAGGCCGCCGGATCCTGGGTGAACGAGCGCAGCTTCACCTCGCCGCGAACGCCGTGCGCGGCGCCGATCTGGGCAACGCAGATGCGCTCGCTCACGGCGCCCTACACGGCCGCAGTCATCAAGTCGCGGCCGCAGCCTTGGCGGCGGCGGCGTCTTCCCGGACCTTGGTGTCGGCCTTGGTCTTTGCGGCGGCCTTGTCGGCCTCCTGTGCCTTGGTCTTCTCCTCCCTGGCGGCCTTGCGCTCCTTGCGCGGGATCGACTTCTCCGGGTTGTTGCGCTTCTCGCGCTTGGCGACGCCGGCGTCGTCGAGGAAGCGCATCACGCGATCCGACGGCTGCGCGCCCTTGGCGATCCAGGCCTTCACCTTGTCCATGTCGAGCTTGAGACGCTCGGTCTTTTCCTTCGGCAGCAGCGGATTGAAGTAACCGAGCCGCTCGATGAAGCGGCCGTCGCGCGGCGAGCGGCTGTCGGCAGCCACGATGTGATAGACCGGACGCTTCTTGGTGCCGGCGCGAGCCATACGGATAACAACAGGCATTGCAGTTCCTTTCTCTAACTAGATGTCATTCTGGGGGCCGCGAAGCGGCGAACCCGGAATGACGGTGAAGGTTGAAGTCATTTCTTCTTTCCAAGTCCCGGGAAGTTCGGCGGCAGGCCGCCAAGTCCCGGCAGTTTCGGTCCGAGCCCGGGCAGGCCCGGGAATTTCGGCGACAGGCCGGGCATCGCCGGCGGCAATCCAGACGGCGCGCCAGGCATTCCGGGGATGCCGCCCGGCATCTGCTCGGCGAGCTTCGCCATCTCTTCCGGCGACGGCATCCCGTCCCGCATGCCGAGCATCCTGCCGAGCCCGGCGAGCGGCCCCTTCGCCTTGCCGCCGCCCATCATCTTCATGATGTCGGCCATGCCGCGGTGCATCTTGAGGAGCTTGTTGACCTCCTCGACCTTGGTGCCGGCGCCGGCCGCAATGCGCTTCTTGCGGCTGGCCTTGAGGATGTCGGGAGACTTGCGCTCCTTCGGCGTCATCGAGTCGATGATCGCCATCTGCCGCTTCACAACGCTGTCGTCGATGTTGCGCTCGGCGATCTGGCTCTTGATCTTGGCGACGCCGGGCATCATGCCCATCAGCCCGCTCAGCCCGCCCATCTTCTGCATCTGCTGAAGCTGCTCGCGCATGTCGCCGAGGTCGAACTGACCCTTGCGCATCTTCTCGGCGGCGCGCATCGCCTGCTCGCGGTCGATGTTGGCCGCGGCCTTCTCGACCAGCGAGACGATGTCGCCCATGCCGAGGATGCGGCCGGCGATGCGCGAGGGATCGAAGTCCTCCAGCGCATCCATGCGCTCGCCGACGCCGATCAGCTTGATCGGCTTGCCGGTGACGGCGCGCATCGACAGCGCCGCGCCGCCGCGGCCGTCGCCGTCGACGCGGGTCAGCACGATGCCGGTGAGGCCGAGCTTCTCGTCGAATGAGCGCGCGAGGTTGACGGCGTCCTGGCCGGTGAGGCTGTCGGCCACCAGCAGAATTTCGTGCGGGTTGGCGGCGCGCTTC
>JBEVIJ010000216.1:0-6125 GCA_040510745.1 Xanthobacteraceae bacterium | reverse complement strand
CCTCACTTGCGTGGAGCTGACAGGACTTCTCATCATCATCTTTATCGGTCTGTGGGCGAACGGCATGGGCCAGGGCGACGTGTCGCGCGTCATGCAATTCAAGACGGCGCCGGACGGCAGCTTCATCTGGCCGGTGATCGCGGCCACCACACTTGCGTTCTTCGCCATGGTCGGATTTGAAGACTCGGTGAACATGGCCGAAGAAACCAAAGACCCCGTCAACACCTTTCCGAAAATTCTGCTCGCTGGATTGTTCATTACCGGCGCGATCTACGTGCTGGTTTCAATCTCGGCGATCACGCTGGTGCCGCCGGAGCAGCTCGGCGAAGGCGAGACGCCGCTTCTCAAGGTGGTGCAAGCCGGCGCGCCAAACTTTCCACTCGGGGTTTTTGGCTTCATCACCATGTTCGCGGTGGCCAACAGCGCGCTGATCAACATGCTGATGGCGAGCCGTTTGGTTTACGGCATGAGCCGCGAGCACGTGCTGCCCACCGTGCTGGGCAAGGTGCACGCCACGCGGCGTACGCCTTACATCGCGATCGGCTTCACGACGCTGCTGGCGTTCGGGCTGATCACGTTCGTCGGCGAGGTGCCCGCACTCGGCGGCACGACGGCGCTGCTGCTGCTGTGCGTGTTCACCGTGGTGAACGTTGCGGTGCTGATGCTCCGCAAGGATGGTGTCGGGCATAAGCATTTCCGCACCCCGACGTTCCTGCCCGTGCTGGGCGCGTTGAGCTGTGCATTCCTGGCCGGGCCGTGGACCGGCCGCGATCCGGTTCAGTACAAGATCGCGGGCGTTTTGCTCGGCATCGGGATCGTGCTGTGGGTGGTGACCGTGCTGGTCAACCGCGCGACGGGCCTGCAGCCCGCAGAACCCGTGATGGAAGAGGTGGGCGGTCCGGGACCGCGCAACTAGCTAGAACGCCTCGGCGGGCAACTCCATCACGCTGCCTGCGCCCGCCTGGATGCGGGCGAGATGCGCGCCGGTTTCCGGCAGCATCCGCTCCATGAAGAAGCGCCCGGTGACCAGCTTGGCGTTCATCCGCTCGGCCGCCTGGCCGGCTTCGAGCTTGCCCTGCGCCGCGAGCGCCATGCGGCACCACATGTAGCCGAGCGCAACCAAGCCGAACAGGTGCATGTAGTCGGTCGAGCCGGCGCCGGCGTTGTCGGGCTTCGCCATCGCGTTCTGCATGACCCACATCGTCGCCTGCTGGAGATCGCCGAGCGCCTTGCCGAGCGGCTCGACGAACGGCCTCATCGCTTCATCGGTGCCGTGCTCCTTGATGAAGCCCTGCACCTCGGCGAAGAATGCCTGCAGCGCGCGCCCGCCATCCTTGGGCAGCTTGCGGCCGACCAGATCCAGCGCCTGAATGCCGTTCGCGCCCTCGTACATC
This sequence comes from Xanthobacteraceae bacterium, assembly GCA_040510745.1. GTDB lineage: Bacteria > Pseudomonadota > Alphaproteobacteria > Rhizobiales > Xanthobacteraceae > Z2-YC6860. The sequence continues at coordinate 4,731 of JBEVIJ010000216.1, read as the reverse complement.
ATGGTGATGCGCGCATCGCGCACGAACTGCTCCATGCCGTGCTCGGCGATGTAGCCGTGACCGCCGAACAGCTGCTGCGCCATCACGGTGCTGGCGAAGCCGGTGTCGGTGAGTACGCCTTTGATCACCGGCGTGAGCAGGCCCATGTGGTCTTCCGCAGCCTGCCGTGTCTTGTCGTCCTGCGAACGGTGATGCAGGTCGGACGCCAGCGCTGTCCAGACCACCAGCGCACGCGCCGCCTCGTTGAATGACTTGATCGTCATCAGCGTGCGCCGCACGTCGGGATGCACGATGATAGGATCGGCCGGCTTGTCCTTGAATTTCGCACCGCCCAGCGCACGGCCTTGCAGGCGCTCCTTGGCGTAGGCGGCGGCGTTCTGATACGCGACCTCCGAGATCGCCAGCCCTTGCAGGCCGACCGCGAGTCGCGCTTCGTTCATCATCGTGAACATGGCGTGCAGGCCGCGGTTTTCCTCGGCAATCAGCCAGCCGGTCGCGCCGTCGTAGTTCATCACGCAAGTGGCGTTGCCGTGGATGCCCATCTTCTCTTCGAGCGAGCCGCAGGTGACGGCGTTGCGTGCGCCCGGCGAGCCGTCGGGCTTGGGGATCAGCTTGGGCACGATGAAGAGCGAAATGCCGCGGGTGCCGTCCGGCGCGCCTTCGATGCGCGCCAGCACCAGATGGACGATGTTGCCCGACAGGTCGTGCTCGCCGGCGGAAATGAAAATCTTGGTGCCCGTGATCTTGTATGAGCCATCGCCCTGCTTCACCGCCTTGGTGCGGATCATGCCGAGGTCGGTGCCGCAGTGCGGCTCGGTCAGGTTCATGGTTCCGGTCCATTCGCCGGCCACCATCTTGGGGAGATACGTTGCCTTCTGCTCCGGGGTGCCATGCACCAGGATCGCCGCGATCGCGCCCTGGGTGAGACCCGAATACATCGCGAAAGCCAGATTTGCGGAGGACAGGAGCTCATTGACCTGCTGGGTCATGAACATCGGAAGGCCCTGGCCGCCGAATTCGCCGGGTGCAGAAATTCCGACCCAGCCTCCTTCGATGATCTGCCGGTAGGCATCCTTGAAGCCCTTCGGCGTGGTCACGCTGCCGTCGGGATTGCGGGTGCAGCCTTCGATGTCGCCGACCCGGTTGAGCGGGGTGAGCACGTCCTCGCAGAACTTGGCGGTCTCGCCGAGGATCGCCTCTACGACGTCGGGAGAAGCGTCCGAAAAGCCTGGAAGATTGGAATAACGCTCGATGTGGAACACGTCGTTGAGCAGGAACATCACCTCGTCGACAGGCGCCTTGTAGCTCGGCATGGATTTACGGCTCCCCGGCCCTCGAATCCATTCAGCATTGCAGCCTCCCGATTGAGGTGCCGTTAAAGGCCCGAAAAGCCACACTCCAGGCGGGAAATCCGTCAAGAACGCCAGCGGGTTAACCGCTTGTTTACCGTATTGGCCAAATGTCGCAGCCGGACATCGGACCGCGCTGTTTCTTGCCTTGCTTCCACCGCTTATCCGCTGTCCGGGGCTGCCGGCTCAGGCGTCATGATTTCAGCGATCGAATAAGACGTGCGGTATAAACGCAGATCACATCGCGACTATGGAGACGACGAGGAGACGATCGGCGACGATCTCGCCGCGATCAACGATCGTCTCGACGATCTGACGCGCAATCTCGACCGCCTCGCGCAATCCAATCAGCGGCGGGCGTCGTCGAGGGACCGCGACGACAATTCCCCGGACCACGTCAGCGAAGCCCTGGCGCGGCTCGACCGCCGGCTCGACCAGGTTATTTCCGAGGCCCGCAGCGCGCCGATCGAGGCACAGCGCCGGGCAATGATGGTGGCTGCGCCGCCGCCCCCGCCACCGGCGCCGAGCGGTCCGAACTGGGCCGCGGAGATTTCGGCCCGCCAACATGCGCTCGACGGCGGCGCCATGCGGGCTGCCCCACAGACTGTCTCGCACACCTGGGCGGCGCCGGCGCAGGATCTATCCGTGCTCGAGCACCAGCTTCGCCAGATCACCACCCAAATTGCCTCGCTGCATCAGCCCTACGACGACGCGCTCTCCGCGTTGCGCAGCGACCTTGCCGAGGTCGGCCGCGCCCTCAAGGACGCGATGCCGCGCCAGGCGGTGGAGACGCTCGAATCCGAGGTCCGCGCGCTGTCCGAGCGGATCGGCCGCAGCCGGCAGGCCGGCGGCGATCCCGCCGCGCTGGCCAATCTCGAGCAATGCCTCGTCGAGGTTCGCGACGCCCTGCGCAATCTGGCGCCCGCGGAAAATCTGATCGGGTTTGAGGACGCGGTGCGTGGGCTGTCCCACAAGATCGACCAGTTGGCGGCGAGCGGCGGCGGCGCCGGTCCGGAGCCCGCCGTTTTCCATCAACTCGAGGAAGCCATCGCTGCCATGCGCCACGTCGGCTCGCACGTCGCCTCCGACGGCGCGCTGGCCCAGCTCGCCGCCGAGGTGCACGGCCTCGCGGCGCGGTTCGAGCACGCCACGCAGAACGCCCAGGGAAATCAATCGCTGGCGCGGCTGGAATCGCAGATATCGTCACTGATGGAGAGCGGCCGCAGCCTGCCGCCCGATCTCGAAGCCATCATCCATTCGCTCAACGAGCGGCTCGACCGCATGCACTTGAGCCAAGGCGACCAGCTCGCGCTGGCTGGCCTGGAAGACCGCATCGTGAAGCTGGTCGAGCGGCTCGATTCCTACGACTCCAAGCTCGGCAGCCTCGACGCACTGCAGCGCGGCATGGGCGATGTGCTGGTGCATCTCGAGGAGATGCGCAAGACCAACGCACGCGGCCCGCGTCCTGCACCGGTTCTGGCCGAGCCCGCGCCGGCCGCTGCCGCACCGCCGCCCATTCCGCCAGCGCCGCAACTGTACGCACCGCCGATGGTGACGGTGCAGCCTCCTGCATCCGTCGAAATTCTTGAGCCGCCGCCGGTCGCGAAGGCTCCTCCTCCGCCCCACAGACCCCCGCCGCCCGCCGCCGTGCGCCGGCCGCTCGATCCCAATCTACCACCCGACACGCCGCTGGAGCCTGGCTCCGGCGTGCCGCGCAGCAACCCCGGCTCGCCGGCAGCGCGCATCGCAGCGTCCGAAGCCGCACTGGGCGGCGCACATCCTGCCATGGCCGAGGTTGGCGGCAAGTCCGCCGCAATCGCCGCAGCGCGCAACGCGGCTCAGAGCTATCAGGCTGAGGCCACCGAGGACGGCGCACCCAAGCGCTCGCTCTTCTCGCTGCTGTCCTTCTTCAAATCCAACAAGCCGAAGCTGCCGAAGCCGCCAAAAGCGGCGAAGGTTCCTAAGCCGCCCAAGGCTCCCAAACCGCAGAAGCTGCCGGCATCGCTTGATCCCGATGCCGCGCCGCTCACGACACTCCAGAAAGTCATCAAGCAACTCAAGACGCTGGTGATCACCGTCAGCGTCGTGATCATCATCCTCGGTACGCTGCAGACCGCGATGGATTTCTTCATGGCGCCGGCCGAGGCTCCGGCGCAATCAGAGCCCGCCGAAGACCGCGCGCCCGACACTCCGACGCCGTCGGCTCCCGCCACCTCACCGGCGCGTCCACCCGGCCGTCCGATGCCGACGCCCGATGGCGTCCCGGCGCCTGAGCCGAATACGACGCAGTCGATCAACCGCGCTTCGATGTTCGATCCGACCACCGTGCTGTCGGCCACCAGGCAACAGCCGCCGGCGGAGCCCGATCTCACGGGTTCGATCAATCGCAAGATACCGGCGCCGGCCGTCACAGCCGACCCCGCAGTCAACGCGCTGCCGGCTTCGTTCGGCCCGGTGCTGCGCGCGGCTGCCGTGACTGGCGATCACAGCGCCGAATTTGAGATCGCGGCCCGCTATGCCGAAGGCCGCGGCGTTACGCGCAACATGGACGACGCGGTGCGCTGGCTGGAGCGCGGCGCCAACGCGGGCTTCGTGCCGGCGCTGTTCCGCCTCGCGGGCATCCACGAGAAGGGCGAGGGCGTCAAAAAAGACATCAACACCGCCCGCAAGCTCTATCTGGCCGCGGCGGAAAAGGGTCACGCCAAGGCCATGCACAATCTCGCCGTGCTGTACGCCGAGGGGGTCGACGGCAAGCCGGATTACCGGATCGCCGCCCAGTGGTTCCGCCGGGCGGCAGCGCACGGCGTCGCGGACAGCCAGTTCAATCTTGCGGTTCTCTACGCCCGAGGCATCGGCATCGAGCAGAACCTCGCCGAGTCCTACAAATGGTTCATGCTGGCCGCCAACATGGGCGACCAGGACGCCGCCACGAAGCGCGACGAGGTGGCGACCCGTCTCGACCAGCAGACCATCATGGCGGCCAAGCTGGCGGTCCAGACCTTCACCGCTCAGCGCGAGCCCGAGGAGGCAACCAGCCTCAAGACCCCGCCGGGGGGCTGGGATCGCACGGCCACCGCGGCTCAGCCGGTCAAGCCGAGGCCTCGCCCCCGCACGCCCGCCGCGCCGTGATAAAAGCGCCGCGCCCTGACGCATTCCTCCTTCGCCGCGCCGCCACGTCCGACGTCAGCCAAAGCGTGAATTGGCGGGCGCGGCGCGGCGACAAAAACGTGCAGAGTTCCGCGTTCGAGCCTATACCGACCAGGACGATTGGCCGCGGATGGCGGCCCCACGCGTCGGGGTTCATCTAAAAAACCGTCGGGACCGCGCGAGTGCAAATCTACCTCCCAATCGCCGACCTCCCGGTCAACATTTTCCTGATCCT
>JBEVIJ010000215.1:0-4966 GCA_040510745.1 Xanthobacteraceae bacterium | reverse complement strand
GTGCAGATGGCCGTCACGCGAACAGCGTGCGACCTCGCTTTGCGGCTCGGAAACAACGCAGCGAGATTGACGAAAGGCACTGCGACATTCATGGCACGGCACCTCGATGCCGCGAGAATGCCGCATTCACAATGCCAGACCGGAAATCCGATCCCGACGATTTGAATCAATGAATTTCCGGCTCCGCAGTCGCCGCGGTGCCCTGCAGGAAGTCGAAATCGCAGCCCTGATCGGCCTGCCCGATGTGCTCGGAGAACATCGCGCCGTAGCCGCGGGTGTAGTGCGGCGGCGGCTTTTTCCACGCCGCCTTGCGGCGGGCCAGCTCGGCATCGCTGACGTGCAGATGAATGCTGCGCTTGTCGACGTCGATCTCGATTTCGTCTCCGGTCTGCACAAAGGCGAGCGGCCCGCCGACATAGCTTTCCGGCGCAACGTGCAGGATGCAGGCGCCGTAGCTGGTGCCGCTCATGCGGCCGTCGGAGATGCGGATCATGTCGCGCACGCCTTCCGCGAGCAGGCGCTTTGGGATCGGCAGCATGCCCCACTCCGGCATGCCGGGGCCGCCCTTCGGACCGGCATTCTTGAGCACCAGGATGTGGTCCCGCGTCACGTCGAGGTCGTCGCGCTCGATCTCGCGCAGCATGTGGTTGTAATCTTCGAAAGCAATCGCCTTGCCGCGATGCTTGAGGAAGCGCTGGTCGGCCGCGGCGGGCTTGATGACGCATCCATTCGGCGCGAGGTTGCCTTTCAGCACCGCGGTCGCGCCTTCGCCGTACACCGGATCGTTGAGGCCGTGGATGACGTCGGGGATGTGGACCTCCGCGCCTTCGATGTTCTCGCCGATGGTCTGGCCGGTCACGGTCATGCAGCCGAGATCGAGCTTGCTCTTGAGGCCGGACATCATGGCGCGCAAGCCGCCGGCGTAGAAGAAATCCTCCATCAGATACTTGCCCGACGGTCGCACGTTGGCGAGCACCGGAATTTCGCGCGACAGCTCGTCGAACCGTTCTATGTCGACCGGGATCCCGGCGCGCCGCGCCATCGCGACAACGTGGATGATCGCATTGGTGGAGCCACCCATCGCCATGTGGACCTTGATGGCGTTGTCGAACGCAGCCGGCGTGAGAATCTTATCGGGCGTCAAATCCTCCCAAACCATCTCGACGATGCGGCGGCCGGCGACCCCGCACATGCGCGGATGGTTGGCATCGGCCGCCGGGATCGACGACGAGCCGGGCAGCGCGAGGCCGAGCGCTTCGGTGATCGCCATCATGGTCGCGGCGGTGCCCATCACCATGCAGGTGCCGAACGAGCGCGCGATGCCGCCCTCGATCTCGTTCCAGTCGTCGTCGCTGATGTTGCCGGCGCGCTTCTCAGTCCAGTATTTCCAGACGTCGGAGCCGGAGCCAAGGTAGTTGCCGCGCCAGTTGCCCCGCAGCATCGGTCCGGCCGGGATGTAGATCGCCGGAAGGCCCATGCTGATCGCACCCATCACCAAGCCGGGCGTGGTCTTGTCGCAGCCGCCCATCAGCACCGCGCCATCGAGCGGGTGACTGCGCAGCAGCTCTTCCGTCTCCATGGCGAGGAAGTTGCGGTACATCATCGTCGTCGGCTTCACCATGGTTTCCGACAACGACATCGCCGGCAGCTCGATCGGGAAGCCGCCGGCCTGCAGCACGCCGCGCTTCACGTTCTCGGCGCGGCTGCGAAGATGCGTATGGCAGGGATTGATGTCGCTCCAGGTGTTGATGACCCCGATCACCGGTTTGCCGGTCCAATCGTCGGCGTCGTAGCCGATCTGGCGCAGCCGCGAGCGGTGGCCGAACGAACGCATGTCGGACACGCCGAGCCAGCGGTGGCTGCGCAGGTCTTCAGGCTTCTTGCGGGTCATCGCTTCCTCTTGCTTTCAATCGGCGTAGCGCGGACGATCATAATAGGCTCTTTCCAACCTGGCGAGGAAGGTTCGCAATCTTGACAGCCTCCGGGATTGGTACGAGCCTTTTGCCGTGAAGCTCTCCCTTTCCGTACGCATCGGCGAAAGGTACTTCGCCAAACGCGAAGCGGCGTTGCCGCTCGCGGCGCTTGCTGAGATCGCCGCGTCCAGCGGCTATCACGCGCTTTGCATGCGGGCCTCGCAGATCGGCATCCACACCCCGCGCAGCGAGGTCGCCGCGGCGGCGAACCTCCTGCGCCAACGCGGCATCGCCGTGTCCATGGTGACCGGCGACTTCCCGATCCCCGAAAACACCGACGAAGGGCCGATGGCTCTGCGCAATATCGCCCCCTATCTCGACCTTGCCGACGCGCTCGGCTGCGATCTCCTGCGTGTCGCGCTGCGCAAGGAAGAGGACATCGTGTGGGCGCAACGAGCCGCCGACGCCGCGCGCGAACGCAACATGCGGCTCGCCCATCAATGCCACAACCGCTCGCTGTTCGAGCGCGTCGATGAGACGCTTGACGTGCTACGCCAAATCGGGCGGCCGAATTTCGGATTGACTTATGAACCCGCCAATCTGGAGTGTTGCGGACAGCCCTACGGCGCCGAAACGATCAAGCGCTTTGCCCCCCACATCATGAATGTTTATTTGCAGAACCAGCGGCTCGACCCCGCAGGAAAAACCATCATGAAGACGTGGTGCCGTGGCGACGTTCCATTCGACCAGATTCAGCTCTGGGACGGCACCGGCATCGACTTTCCGGGGATCATGCGCGCGCTTTCGGAGATCGGATACGAAGGATACGTCACGGTCCATCAGGCCTCTCTGGGCACGCCGCGCGAGGATGCCGGCAAAAATGCAGACTACCTGCGCTCGCTGACGCAATTCGAACCTGCGGAAAAAAGCTTGGCGTCCTAGGCCCAAGCGGAAAACTTTCGAGGAGGATCAGACCCATGTTGCCGATCAAGTCCTGGCTGGGGATTGGCCTTGTCGCCTTTGCATTCGCGGCGCAGGCGCCGGACAGCGCGGCACAGGCAAAATATCCCATTCGGCCGATCCGGATTCTGATTCCGTTCGCGGCAGGCGGCGGCACCGATGTGGTGGCCCGCATCGTCGGCCAGCGTCTTTCGGAGCAGGTCGGCCAGCCCATCATCGTCGAGGCCAAACCAGGCGCCGGCGGCGCGATCGCCGTCAACGAGCTGATGCGCTCGGACCCGGACGGCTACACGCTGCTGCTGACCACCAGCTCGCACGCCACGCTGCCGGCACTGAGCAAGCTTCCCTGGCATCCGAGCAACGACTTCGTGCCGGTCGCGGCGGTCTACTCCTATCCGTTCGTATTCATAACCAACAGCGCCAACTCCTCTCGCTTCAAGACACTCGGCGATTTCCTGGCCTACGCCCGCGCCAATCCCGGCAAGGTGAACTGGGGCTCATCGGGCCTGGGCGGTCCGCAGCATCTGACGGGGCTGCAATTCATCAAACTGGCGAAGGTCGAGATGATCCATGTGCCATACCGCGGCAACGCGCCAATGATGCAGGCGCTGGTAGCCGACGAAGTTCAGGCGACGTTCGACACGCAGACGCTCGTGCTGCCCCAGATGGAGGCCGGCAAGGTCGTCCCCCTCGCCATCGCGAGTGAACGACGTTCGGATAAGCTGCCGAATGTACCGACCATCCGCGAGGGCGGCCTGGACGTCGCGATCCAGATCACCAATTTCGTGCTGGCGCCGAAGGGAACGCCGGCTGCAATTCAGAGCTATCTGAACAAGGAGGTCGCTGCCGCACTCGGCGACGCGGCAGTCCGTGCGCGCCTGGAGAGCTTCGGCCACACCGTGCCGGTGCCGGCCGAGAACACAATCGCGAGCGTCAAACAGCACATCGACGGCTTCCACGCCACCTACGGCACGCTTGTCACCGAAATGGGCATCAAGGCGGACTGAGGCTCGCCGCGAAACGAAACGGCCGGGCAGCGCCCGGCCGTCGCGAAAATCTTGGTGTAGAGTGCTATTCCACGCTGGCGCCGGAGAGCTCGACCACCTTGCGCCACTTTTCGGTTTCCGACGCAATGATCATGCCGAAGTCGGCGGGTGTGCCGCCCATCGGCGCACCGCCGAGCTCGGTCAGCCGAGCCTTGACCTTCGGATCGGCGAGGCCTTCGTTGATCGCCTTGTTGAGGATCGCGATGACGTCCGGCGGCGTCTTGGCCGGCACGCCCATGCCAAACCAAGCGCTGGCCTCGTAGCCTTTCACCGTTTCGCCGACTGTCGGGACATCAGGAAGCTGATCCGAGCGCTTCTCGGTCGACACGGCAAGCGCCCGCAGCTTGCCGGCTTTCACCAATTGCAGGCATGACGGCATGTTGTCGAACATCACACCATGAACCTGGCCGCTGACCATGTCGGTAAGCGCGGGGTTCGATCCCTTGTACGGCACGTGTGTCAGCTTGATCCCGGTCATCGTCATGAACAGCTCGCCCGAGAGATGCACCGATGTACCGTTGCCGGACGAAATGAGGTTCACCTTGTTCGGGTTGGCTTTTGCATAGGTGATGAACTCGGCAACGGTCTTCACCGGCATGTCGGGGTGGACGATCATGACGTTTGGCACGCGCATGATGCCGCCGACCGGCGCCATGTCGCGCACGAAATTGAAGTTCAGCTTCTTGTAGAGCGACGCATTGATGCCGTTGGCCGGATTGACCAGATAGACCGTGTAACCGTCGGGCGGTGAGTTGATGACGTATTCGGTGCCGATGTTGTTGCCGGCACCGGGCTTGTTCTCAATGACGAACTGCTGGTGCAGCTTTTCGCTCAGGTACTGGCCCATCAGGCGCGCGAGAATGTCAGTGGAGCCGGCCGGCACATAACCAACCACCCAGCGCACCGGCTTGGTCGGAAAGCTCTGCGCGAAGGCGCCGTCGATCCGGGCCAGCGGAAGGCCGGCAAGGCCGAGTGCGGACATACGCAGGAATTTACGGCGCTCGAGCATTTCAAATCTCTCCCTGTTCCCGCGACGGGTTGCGCGGG
>JBEVIJ010000214.1:0-23143 GCA_040510745.1 Xanthobacteraceae bacterium | reverse complement strand
TCGCGACGGGCGTCTTGTTCTCTGCTGGCGACGCAATGTCCGGCGCGGGGGCTTCGGAAGCAGCTTCCGGCATCGGCTCGCCTGCGCCCTTCCTGGCACAGCGTCAAAGCCACGGCGCAATCAGCGCCTTATCGACCTTTACCGAGCCGCAGGCCGGGCAGGACACCAGTCCGCGCTTCGCCTGCTTGTCGTAGTCGGCAGAGTTCTTGAACCAGATTTCGAAGTCGTGCTTGCGGTCGCAGATGAGGGAGTAGCGGATCATGCCGGTCCCCGCACCGCGCGCAGGTGAGCCGGCTCCGCCATCGGCTCTACCAATTCGAAGCGCCGGCCGTGCTGCAGCGACGGCACCTTGGAGCGCGCCGCCACCACCTCGGCCGGATCGATTTCTGCCATGACCACAACCGGCTCGGTGCCGCCCTCGGCCAGGATGCGGCCCCACGGGTCGACCACCAGCGAATGGCCGAACGTCTCGCGGCCGTTCTCGTGCTTGCCGCCCTGCGCGGCGGCCAGCACGAAGCAGCCGTTCTCGATGGCGCGGGCGCGGTTGAGGATGTGCCAGTGCGCCTCGCCGGTCTGCCTGGTGAAGGCAGATGGAATGGCAAGGAACGACGCACCGGCCTCGGCCAGCGCGCGGTAGAGCGCCGGGAAGCGAAGGTCGTAGCACACCGTGATGCCGAGCCGGCCCCATGGCAGGTCGGTGACCACCGCGAGATCACCGGCGCGGTAGTTGCGCGACTCGCGATAGCTCTCGCCGTTCGCCAGGTCGACGTCGAACATGTGGATCTTGTCGTAGCGCGCGGCGATATCGCCGCGCGGATCGATCAGGAACGCTCGGTTCGCCGCCTTGTCGGGCGACACGCGGATCGCCAGCGAGCCGATGTGAACATAGATGCCGAGGGAGCGGGCGAATTCGCGGAATATGGCGAGGCCGGTGTCGGCGTCCTCATCGACGATCGCGCCGAAGAATTGTTCCCGGTTGACCTCCATGATGTTGGTCATCTCGGGCGTCTGGACATAGTCCGCGCCGGCACTCTTCGCCTCGCCGATCAGCTTGGCGGCGGTATCGAGATTGTCCTGCGGGGTGCGGCCGGTCCGCATCTGGATCAGGCCGGCGCGAAACTTGCCGGTATTCGCGGTCATGCGCGGCGGCTCAATGTTTCGTTAAGCAAAGGATCAAGCTTGCCTTCGCCGTCCAGCGCGTAAAGGTCATCGCAGCCGCCGACATGCGTCGTTCCGATGAAAATCTGCGGCACCGTGTAGCCGCCGTTGGCGCGCTTGGTCATCTCGGTTCGCAGCTTGCCGTCGCGGGACACGTCGATCTCTTTGAACGCCGCGCCCTTGCGGGTCAGAAGCTCTTTCGCCGCGATGCAATAGGGGCAATAAGGCGTGGTGTAAATCTCGATCTGGACCATGACGGCACGAATAGCGGCGCCCGATGCGCCGCCGCCACTATATGGGCGCTCGCACGGTATCGACAACCCGGGCGAATACGATGACGTCGACGGTGCTTGCTCCCGCCCGCAGCAGGCTGCGCGCGCAGGCGTCAGCCGTTGCACCGGACGTGAGCACATCGTCGATCAGCACCAGCCGCCGCCCATGGACCTCGGCCTTGCCGTCGGACGGCACGCGGAATGCACCCTGCACGTTGCTGGCGCGCTCCTTCTGCGAGAGACCGACCTGCTGCGGGGTGGCCTTGACGCGCTGGAGCGCGTTGTCGGCGACCGGCACGGCGGAGACCTCGCTGATCGCCTTCGCCAGCAGCGCCGACTGGTTGAAGCGCCGCGTCCACAGCCGCCGCCAGTGCAGCGGCACCGGCACCAGCCCGTCGGCGCCCTCAAGCAGCTCGCGGCCGGCGCGCGCCATCCATTGGCCGGCGGTCGGCGCGAGGTCGAGCCGGTCGCCGTATTTCAGCGAATGCACCAGCGTGCGCGCGATCTCGTCGTAGCGCACCGCAGCGCGCGCCCGGTGGTATGCGGGCGGATCGGCGATCGCCTGCATGGAAAGAACGCCCGGGCCGGGGTCGTACACGAATGGGATGCCGAGCCGCTCGCAATAGGGCGGTGCGATTAGCGACAGCTTGGACCAGCACGAGGCGCACAGGCCGCTGCCGCCGACCAGCTCGCGGCAGGCCGGGCAGAGCGGCGGCAGCGCCACGTTGAGCGCCGCGCCGAACGCGGCGCGGAACGGCGCCGCGAGGCGGCCAAATCGCGAGACTTTCGCTTCTGTCCCTGACAGCGACATGGCGGTACGCTAGCGCCGCACCACCGGGTTGTCATCGCCCGGCTTGACCGGGCGATCCATCGTTCCTGATAACGCGGTGATTACTGGATGCCCGCTGTCGCGGGCATGACAAACGAGAATGCCGCAAGCGCCGCAAATCTTCGACCGCAAGCTGATCGCCACCCGGCAGGCCCGCGCGCGCAAGCTCGGCCCCGCGACGTTCCTGCTCGACCGGGTCGCGGACGAGATGGCTGAGCGTCTTTCCGCGGTGACGCGGACGTTCAGCCTGGCCGCCGATATCGGCACGCCAACCGACGCTGTGCGCCGCGCGCTCGCCGGCAAGATTGGCGCGTTTGCCGGCGCGGTCGCGGACGAGGAGGCGCTGCCGTTCGAGCCGGGCTCGCTCGACTTGGTGGTGTCGGCGCTCGCGCTGCAGTTCGTCAACGACCTGCCGGGCGCGCTGATCCAGATCCGCCGCGCGCTCAAGCCGGACGGGCTTTTTCTTGGCGCCTTGATCGGCGGCGAAAGCCTCACCGAACTGCGCCAGGCGTTCGCGGCGGCGGAGTCCGAGATCGAAGGCGGCGTGTCGCCGCGTGTTGCTCCGTTCGTGGACTTGCGAGACCTTGGCGCGCTGTTGCAGCGCGCCGGCTTCGCGCTGCCGGTCACCGACGTCGATCGCGTCATCGTGCGGTACGCCTCGCCGCTCGACCTGATGCACGATTTGCGAAGGATGGGCGCCGGCAACGCACTGGCTGAGCGCCGCCGCACCCCGCTGCGGCGCGCGACGCTCAAGCGCATGATGGAGATTTATGCAGAGCGCTTCGCCGGCGCGGACGGCCGCATCGCGGCGACGTTCGAGATCGTCTGGCTGTCGGGCTGGGCACCCCATGAGAGCCAGCAGCAGCCGTTGGCGCCGGGATCGGCAAAGTCGCGCCTCGCCGATGTGCTGCGCACCACGGAGATTTCGACGGGGGAGAAGACGGGGCGGTGAGACTTAGTTCAGGCCGTTCGACGCCGAGATGAAGGCGCCTTTGACCGACGAGCCGATTGACGACACCGCGGCGACCAGGACGACGGCGATGCCGACCGCGATCATCGCGTATTCGATCGCGGTGGCCCCGCTCTCGTTGGCGCAGAAGCGGCGGAATTGCTGTCCGGCGTTTTCGCAAAGCGCTTGCAGCTTGGTCATGGCCACCTTCCCATTTTCGCGCCGCGCCGCGGCTACAGCAGTGTCATCAGATGCGAGACCAGCGGCTCATCCGCCGGCGGCATCTTGTAGTCCCTGAGCCGGTTTGGCCGAACCCAGGTGAGTGCCTGGCCTTCCTGCGCCGTCACCGTCCCCTCCCAGCGCCGGCACACGTAGAGCGGCATCAGCAGATGGAAGTCCGGATAGCCGTGGCTCGCGAAGGCCAGCGGCGCCAGGCATTCTTCCCGGACCACAATGCCGAGTTCCTCGCGCAGTTCCCGGATCAGCGTGTCCTCCGGCCGCTCGCCGGCCTCGACCTTGCCGCCCGGAAACTCCCAAAGGCCCGCCATCGACTTGCCTTCGGGACGTTGTGCGAGCAGCACGCGCCCGTCGGGGTCGATCAGGGCGCAAGCGGCAACCAGTACGATCTTGACGCTCACGGCCCGTCCCCCAAAACGTAGGCAACCGCGGGTTAACGCGGGTTCAATGCAATTGACTAAAGTCTCGGTGTTGCCGCGCCGGTTAACAAGACGTTAGCGGGCATCCTTCACCGCCTCATCCTGAGGAAGCGAGTACGCAGGCTGCGCCTGTTATGAGTGGCTCCTCAGTTGAGGCCGAGAGAGCGTGCACAAATATCACGACCTGTAGTCGCCGTTGATCGCGACATACTCCTTGGTGAGGTCGCAGGTCAGGACGCGATCCTTGCCCTTGGCCAGCCCGATGTTGACCCTGAGTGCGATGTTCGGGCTCTTCATCGCCTCCGAAACCTTTGCCTCGTCGTAGTCCGGATCGCGCGCGCCCTTGTGCGCGACGCGAATACCGCCGAACCAGATCGACAGCTTGTCGCGGTCGGCGGGCTCGCCGGCCTTGCCGACCGCCATGACGACGCGGCCCCAGTTGGCGTCCTCGCCGGCGATCGCGGTCTTCACCAGCGGCGAGTTGGCGATCGACATGGCGATCCGGCGCGCCGACTTGTCCGACACCGCGCCCTCGACCTTGATCTCGACCAGCTTGCGCGCACCTTCGCCGTCGCGCGCCACCTGCTCGGCCAGATCGCACAGCACCATATTGAATGCTTGCTTGAAGCCGCGCATCCGCGGATCGTTGGGCTTGCTGATCTTCGGCGCGCCGTGCTTGGCGGCGGCGCCGGTCGCGAACGCCATCAGCGTGTCTGAGGTCGAGGTATCGCCGTCGATCGTCACGGCATTGAAGCTGTCTTTGACGCCTTCGCTCAAAAGCTTTTGCAGAACGGGGGCGGAGACCGGCGCGTCGGTGAACACGAACGACAGCATGGTCGCCATGTCGGGTGCGATCATGCCGGCGCCCTTGGCGATGCCGTTGATGGTCACCGCCGCCTTGCCGATGCTGGTCTTCGCGGTCGCCATCTTCGGAAACGTGTCGGTGGTCATGATCGCCTTGGCGGCGTCATGCCAGAACTCTTCCTTGCCGGCGGCGACGAGCCCTTCCATCACGCCGTCGAACGCCTTGGCGTTGAGCGGCTCGCCGATCACGCCGGTCGAGGCGAGAAACACGTCCTTCGGCTTGCAGCCGATCGCGCGTGCCGCGAACTCGGCGGTGAATTTGCAGGCCTGCCGCCCGGTCTTGCCGGTGAAGGCGTTGGCGTTGCCGGAGTTGACCACCAGCGCGCGCGGCTTGGCGATCTTGAGATTGTCGCGGCACCATTCCACCGGGGCCGACGGGCACTTCGACTGGGTGAACACGCCAGCCGCGACGGTGCCGGGATCGAGCAGCGCGAGCAGTACGTCGGTGCGGTTGGCGTATTTGATTCCGGCGGCGGCGGTCGCGAGCTTCACGCCGGGGATTGCCGGCATGTCGGGGACCGACGTCGGGGCGAGGGGAGAGACGGGAACGGGTGGCGCCATGAAATTTATCCGGTGTCACACCGGCCCGCCGCGCAGCGGCATGTCCCGGTGATCCCGATTTATCGGACCACCGTCATCTCATAGGCGGGATGGCCGGGACAAGCCCGGCCATGACGTCGTGACAGGAAACGTGCGGCGAGAAAGCGCCTATTTCTTATCGGCCGGCTTGGCTTCCGCCGGCTTGTCCAGCCGCTCCACCTTGGCGGCCTCGCGCAGCTTGGTGACGTATTCGGCCTGCGCCTTGCGCTGCACGAAGGTCTCGACCTGGTCCTTGACCTGCTCGAACGGCGGCGGCGCCTTGGTGCGCTTGTCCTCGACCTTGATGATGTGCCAGCCGAACTGCGACTTCACCGGGTCGGAGAGCTCGCCCTTCTGCAGCTTGAACGCGACGTCGGCGAACTCCGGGACCATCTGGTCCTTTGTGAAGAAGCCGAGGTCGCCGCCTTGCGCCGCGGCGCTGGGATCCTTCGACTTTTCCTTGGCGACGGTTTCGAAGTTGGCGCCCTTCTTGAGGTCGGCGAGGATTTTCTTGGCCTCGTCCTCGGTTTGCACCAGGATATGGCGGGCGCGAACCTCTTCGTCGCCGCCCATCTGCTTCACGGCGTCGTCGTAGACCTTCTTCATCGCCTGCTCGGTGACCGAAGCCTTGCCTTCCGATTGCAGGATCGTCTCCATCAGCAGCTTGCTGCGGATGAAGTTGAGCTTGGTCTTGAAGTCCGGGGTGTCGGCGACCTTCTTGCCGTCGGCCGCCTTCGCCACCAGCATGATGTCGGTGAGATAGGACAGGATGAAATCGCGCCGCGCGTCGCCGGCGAGCTGCTGGGGAATGTTGGAGCCGAGGTCCTCTTCGGCGAGCGCGAGGTCGCTCTCACGCACCTCGACGCCGTCAACCCTGGCGATCACCGGATCGCCCGACTGCGCGAAGGCCGGCGCGGCCGAAAGCGCAAACGCGAGCGCCCCGAACAGGGCGAGGGCAAAGGATGTACGGACGCAAGGCGCGGCTCGTTTCATGATGCGATCCTTGGAGTGGCGAAGCGGGCGTCAGGGGCCGGCAGCGGCGCCTTGTCGCCCATCCGGGGGGCCTTGGCAATGCCGGAATGATGAGGGATTTTTAACGAGCGCGTGAACGGGACGGCTCCGATTGACAAGGCTTGGACCCCCTCCTATGTCTCGAACGTCCAGGTCCGCCAAACGCCCGCCACAGCGGTGCAATTGCTCGAAAATGCCGTATTTCGATTGCTTGCCGACCACCTGGTCCGCAGAGTTTGGACCCGCACAGGTGACGAGATAAGGACCGCACGATGCTGACTGCCGTTGCCCGCAAGCTGTTCGGTTCATCCAACGACCGGCGCGTCCGCAAATACCAGCCGCGGGCTCAAGAGATCAACGATCTGGAACCGGAGCTTGTGAAGCTCACCGACGAGCAGCTTCGCGCGCGCACCGAAGAGTTCAAGAAACAGGTCGCCGACGGCACGTCGCTCGACGACATCCTGGTGCCGGCCTTTGCGACGGTCCGCGAGGCGGCGAAGCGCACCATCGGGCAGCGCCATTTCGACGTGCAGATGATCGGCGGCATGATCCTGCACGAAGGCCGCATCTCCGAGATGAAGACCGGCGAAGGCAAGACGCTGGTCGCGACGCTGCCGGTCTATCTCAACGCGTTGGCCGGCCGCGGCGTTCATGTCGTGACCGTCAACGACTACCTCGCCTCGCGCGACAGCGAGTGGATGGGCCAGATCTACAAGTTCCTTGGGCTCACCGTCGGCAACATCGTCCACGGCATGGACGACGAGGAGCGCAAGAAGGCTTACGACTGCGACGTCACCTACGGCACCAACAACGAGCTCGGCTTCGACTATCTGCGCGACAACATGAAGTACCGGCTGGAGGACATGGTCCAGCGCGGGCACATTTTCGCGATCGTCGACGAGGTCGACAGCATCCTGATCGACGAAGCGCGCACCCCGTTGATCATCTCCGGCCCGCTCGACGACCGCTCCGAATTCTACAACACGATCGACACGTATATCCTCGGTCTCGAAAAGTCGGACTACGAGGTGGACGAGAAGCAGCGCGCCGCCTCCTTGACCGAAATCGGCATGGAAAAGATGGAGCAGCAGCTGCGAGCCGCAGGTCTGCTCAAGGCCGAATCGCTCTATGACGTCGAGAACGTCTCCGTCGTGCACCACATCAATCAGGGCCTGCGCGCGCACAAGCTGTTCCAGCGCGACAAGGACTACATCGTGCGCAACGGCGAGGTCGTTATTATCGACGAGTTCACCGGCCGCATGATGCCGGGCCGCCGCTATTCCGAAGGCTTGCACCAGGCACTGGAGGCCAAGGAGCACCAGCCGATCCAGCCGGAAAACCAGACGCTCGCCTCAATCACGTTCCAGAACTACTTCCGCATGTACGAGAAGCTCGCCGGCATGACCGGTACGGCGCTCACCGAGGCGGACGAATTCATGGACATCTACAACCTCGAGGTCCTCGAGGTGCCGACCAACATGCCGATGCTGCGCGACGACCAGGACGACGAGGTCTATCGCACCAACGCCGAGAAATACCGCGCGATCATCGCGCTGCTGGAAGACTGCAAGGTCCGCGGCCAGCCGGTTCTGGTCGGCACCACTTCGATCGAGAAGTCCGAGAGCCTTGCCGAGCTGCTGCGCAAGGAAGGCTGGGAGCAGCACGACTTCACCGATCCCAACGCATTCGCCGCGCTCTACAGCGGTGACGAGGGCGCCAAGAAGACCAAGGTGTTCGCGATCCTGAACGCCCGCTACCACGAGCAGGAGGCCTACATCGTCTCCCAGGCCGGCGTGCCGGGCGCGATCACCATCGCCACCAACATGGCGGGCCGCGGCACGGACATTCAGCTCGGCGGCAACGCCGACATGCGCATCCGTCAGGAGCTCAAGGACGCCTCCGACGAAGAGCGCATGCAGAAGTCGGACGAAATCCGCGCCCAGGTGACGCGGCTCAAGGAAACCGCCCTGAAGGCCGGCGGATTGTTCGTGCTCGGCACCGAGCGCCACGAAAGCCGCCGGATCGACAACCAGCTCCGCGGCCGCTCCGGCCGCCAGGGCGACCCGGGCCGCTCCAAGTTCTTCCTGTCGCTGGAAGACGACCTGATGCGCATCTTCGGCTCAGACAAGCTGGACGGCATGCTCACCAAGCTCGGCCTCAAGGAGAACGAGGCGATCGTTCACCCCTGGATCAACAAGGCGCTCGAGAAGGCGCAGCAGAAGGTCGAGGCGCGCAACTTCGACATCCGCAAGAACATCCTCAAGTTCGACGACGTGATGAACGACCAGCGCAAGGTCATCTTCGACCAGCGCGTCGAGCTGATGAAAGACGAGGCGGTGGCAGAAACGGTTTCCGGCATGCGCCACGACGTGATCGAGGAAGCCGTCTCGAAGCACGTCCCCGAGGACGCCTATCCCGAGCAATGGGACGTGCCCGGCCTCAAGGAGGACATCAACAAGGTGCTCGGCCTGGACCTGCCGATCGACGCGTGGGCGAAGGAAGAGGGCATTGCCGACGAGGAGTTGCTCGCCCGCATCACCCGCCGCGCGGACGAGCATATGGCGGCCAAGGTCGCGCAGTGGGGACCGGACGTCCTCCGTTACGTCGAGAAGTCGATCCTGCTGCAGACGCTCGACCATCTGTGGCGCGAGCACATCATCATGCTGGAGCACCTGCGCCAGGTGATCGGCCTGCGCGGCTACGGCCAGCGCGATCCGCTCAACGAGTACAAGGCCGAGGCCTACAACCTGTTCGAAGCGATGACCACGAGCCTGCGCGAGGCCGTGACGTCGCAGCTGATGCGCGTCGAGATCGTGCAGCAGCCGCAGGACCAGGAAGTGCCCAGCCTGCCGCCGATGCAGGCGCATCACTTCAATCCGAACACCGGCGAGGACGAATTGGCGCTGGCCGAGGCGGGCGCCGAGACGCTGGCGCGCGCCGGCATCACGCCGCGCCCCGCCGTGGACCGCAATCCGAACGATCAATCGACCTGGGGCAAGGTCGGCCGCAACGAGGCGTGCCCGTGCGGCTCCGGCAAGAAGTTCAAGCACTGCCACGGGCGATACGCGTAGCCCCGGCGGAACCTATTGGCACGCTGTCATCATCCGCGAACGCGGATGATCCAGTACTCCGCAGCTCGAATGGTGATTACTGAATGCCCCGCTGTCGCGGGGCATGACGATGCGTTTTGGGATGAGTGACTGAAATTTACCGGAACGCCGACCAGCGGTTGTCGAAGTTGCCGGCCGGCACGACCGGCGCGGCGCCGGCCATTGTGCCGCCTGCCGGAGCCTGCTGCGCAGGAGCAGCCGGCGCAGGCGCAGCAGTCCTGGGCTCGTCAGCCGGCTTCGGCCGGATCGCGCCGGGCGCGGGCGCCGACGCAGGCTTGGCGGTGGCCGGTATCGGAGCCGGCTTGGGAACTGCAGGCGCGGCCGCAACTCTTGGCTTCGGCGCCGCGGCGGCGGGCGGCGGCGGCGCCTTGTCTTCGGCTCTGCTCAGGCCCATCGTGCGCGCCATGCGGTCCATCACGCTTGGCTTTTCGTCGGCGGGCTTCGGCTTGGACGCGAACAGGCCGCTGAAGAAGTTGGACTTGGATTCCGTGGGCGTACTCGCCGGCACCATCGGCTCGGCCGAGGCGACGCGGACTGGCGCGGACGTCGCGCCGACCGCCGCCATCATCGGGGACTCGTTGGAGATCGAGTGCGAGCCGCCGGCCGGCGGCGCGATCGGATTGCCGGTCACCAGCGGCGCGTCGGACAATTCGGGGATGCGCGGCGGGCGCACGGTCGCCGGGATGGTGCCCGGGATCGAAGCGGTCGAATAAGCCGAGGTGCTCGGCGAGACGCCGACTTCGTTGCGCTTCACCGCGGCGACGAACACCGGGTGCATGCCGCCGTCGGCGCCGGTGCGGATCGGTGCCACGGGCGTGCGGTTGGAGAGTTGCGCGATCCTGATGTCGTCGGTGCGTTGCTTCTCCTTGACCGAGGCGACGACGTCGTCGGCCACGGTGAACACCGGGCATTTGTCGGCAGCGCGGAACGGCAACGGGCGCAGCGGATCGTTCGGGTCTTCAGCGTCGAACACGTAGCGCTTTTCGCAGACGTTCACCTTCGGCTCGAGCTTGGTGGTTTCGAAGTGATCGTTGCCGCGCTTGAGCATCTTCCAGAACGCCATGTGCGGGCTGTTGCGATGCTTGGCGAAATTCTCCGGCGTCATGCGGAACGGATAGGCCTGCACCTGGAACGCGCGTTGGCCGCCGAAGAATGCCTCGCGGCCGAGCGCGTAGATTTCCTGGATCTGCTCGTCGGTCATCGAATAGCAGCCCCGCGACGAGCAATCGCCGTGCACCATCAGGTGTGCGCCGGTGCGGCCGTGAGCGCGGTCAAAGGCGTTCGGATAGCCGAGATCGAACGCCAGATAGAACTGCGAGTTCGGATTCATCTGGCCGGGGGTGATCGTATAGAAGCCCTCCGGCGCCTGGCGATCGCCTTCCTTGACCTTCGGGCCAAGCTCACCGGACCAGCGGCAGATCGGATAGGTCTTCAGCAGCGCAAAGCGGCCGGTGCGATCCTGCTTCCAGACCTCGAATTCGGATTCTTGCTTGAACACGCGGACCAGGATCGGCGAATCCTTGTCCATGTTCTTCTGTTCGATGTCGGACACCATGCGCGACGAGAGCGGCGCTAACGCCTTCCCGCTGGTCGCGAGGGTCACGCCGTCGGTGTTGCACCCGCCAAGCGAGATCGCCGCGACGAGAGCTGCCGACGCCAGGAGCGATCGAACGAGCGGTCTCAAACGCGACACTCCCCAGCCGTTGTCCCCGGAGCGCCGCTGTCCCAAGGAAGGGGTCCAGAGCGTCCAACGAAAATCGATAAACCCAAGGCCCCGACTCCGCAAGATAGAGCCTAGCATCGGAGCGGATCGATTGAGCACGGGTAAGATGAACGAAAGGTAAAATTGTGGCCAGGGACGGGGTTTGCGGGCGACTTTCCGCGATTCCGGACGATTTGTCGGGTTCCCGCCCAATATCAACAGTTCCGGTCCGGAATCGCTAAATGAGGCCCCGGCCGATGGCGAGGAACTTGTCACGGCGCTGCCGCCGCACGGCGTCGCGATCCAGGTCCTTGATCTCCGCGAACGCCGCCGCGATGACGTCCCCGGCCGCCGCGATCATCGTGGTCGGGTCGCGGTGCGCGCCGCCCAGCGGCTCGGTGATGATCCGGTCGATGATGCCGAGCCGCTCCAGATCCTGCGCGGTGATCTTCATGTTGGTCGCGGCGTCCTGTGCCTTCGAGGTGTCGCGCCACAGGATCGACGCGGCGCCCTCCGGCGAGATCACGCTGTAGATCGCGTGCTCGAGCATCAGCACCCGGCTGGCGGTGGCGATCGCGATGGCGCCGCCGGAACCGCCTTCGCCCAGGATGACGGCGACGTTGGGCACGCCGAGATTGAGACACGCTTCCGTCGAGCGCGCGATCGCCTCGGCCTGGCCGCGCTCCTCGGCATCGATGCCCGGATAGGCGCCGGCGGTGTCAATCAGCGCGAGCACCGGAATATCGAAGCGGTCGGCCATTTCCATCAGCCGCACCGCCTTGCGATAGCCTTCCGGCCGCGCCATGCCGAAGTTGTGCTTGAGCCGGCTTTCGGTGGTGGAGCCTTTCTCGTGGCCGATGATGCAGATGCTCTCGCCGCGGAAGCGGCCGAAGCCGCCGATGATCGCATCGTCGTCGCCGAACTTTCGGTCGCCTGCGAAGGGCGCGAAATCGGCGATCAGCGCGCCGACGTAGTCGAGGCAGTGCGGCCGCTGCGGGTGCCGCGCGACCTGGGTCTTCTGCCACGGCGTCAGCTCGGCGTAGAGGTCCCTGAGCGCCTGCGCCGCCTTGGTCTCCAGCCGGCCGATGTCCTCGGTGATCGCGACGGCGCCGCCGGACTCCTGCATCGCGCGCAGCTCTTCGACCTTAGCCTCGAGCTCGGCAACCGGCTTTTCAAAATCGAGGTAGCTGCGCATTTGAGAAAAAGTGTTGCCTCTGAATGGAGGGGTCGAAACTGGCCTTTGCGGGCCTTTCAAGTCAAGCAACACGCCGGAATATCGTTCCGAATCAGTGCAGCCAGCGGCCCGTAGGCACTGTTCCTGGCGTATCGCTCACCGTGCGCAGGTTAAGGGCGCCGATCAGTTCGGTCCTGGACGCCTCGACGGTATCGAGTGCGGCCCGAGTCTGCTGCATCGTGCTGCGGTTCGAGCCGCTGAGCACGAAACCGCCGAGGATCGCGGTGATCGCGCCCAGCATCGCAGGCCCGAAAAACACAAATCCGAAAATCCCTGCGAACAGCCACAGCGCGCCACCGATCAGCAGCACATTAGAGAACAGGCCGAGCTTGCGGCAGCGCTCCACGGCCTCCGCCAACTCCTCGATCCTCGCTTCAAGCCGCGCGATCTGCTCGTGCGCCGAGACCTCATGCTGGTCTTCGGGATCGTCTTCGCCACTCATTTGTCGGCGAGCGGATGCAGGTCGCGCACCAGGCTCTTGAGCCGCTCCTCCAGGACGTGCGTGTAGATTTGCGTCGTCGAGATATCGGCGTGGCCGAGCAGTGTCTGCACCACGCGAAGGTCGGCGCCGTTATGAAGGAGATGGCTGGCGAAGGCGTGACGCAGCACGTGCGGGCTCACTTGCGCGGGCTTGAGGCCCGCGGCGGCGGCGAGCGATTTCAGCTCGCGAGCGAAATGCTGGCGGCTGACGTGACCGCTCTCGCCAAACGATGGAAACAGCCATTTCGTCTGGTCGGATTTCGGCGCACGCTTCTGCGCTTCCGTGCGCAACGCCAGATAGTCGGCCATGGCACGCTTGGCGCTGTCATTGAGCGGCACCATGCGCTCACGGCCGCCCTTGCCGCGGACCAGCAGCATCTTCTGCTCCGGACGCGCCGCGGTCTGCGGCAGCGCGATGAGCTCGGAGACGCGCAGTCCTGTCGCGTAGAGCACTTCGAGCAGGCATGCGAGCCGCGCTGCGCGCAGCCGCTCTGCAACGGAATCGGCCGTCATGTTGCTGCGCGATTGCGCCAGCAGGTCGTCGACCTGCTTGACCGAAAGCACCTCCGGCAGCGTGCGGCCGCGCTTCGGCCCTTCGATCACGGCCGCCGGATCGTCGCCGCGGTGGCCTTCGCCATAGAGAAACCGGTAGAGCTGGCGGATCGCGGAGAGCCGCCGCGCCACCGACGATGCCGCAAGCCCGCGCTGGCTGAGCCGCTGAAGATGCGCGCGCAGCGCCTCGCTGTCGGCGGCGGCGATCGCCACACCCGCCTTGGCAAGGTCGGCGGAAAAATCCTCGAGGTCGCGCCGGTAGGCGGCCAGCGTGTTCGCCGCCGCGCCACGCTCAGCGGACAGCATGTCGAGGTAAAGCTCGATCAGCGTCTCGTCGGATTGTCGCTGCCGGCGGGCCATGCGATGGCGCAGCCTCAGCGGTGCTTGTTGAGCTGGTTCGGTGGAATGATCACGGTGATTTGCCGCGTCTGAGGATTGGTGTGGTAGGCCAGGGCGTAAAGCGCGCCGTAGCCGCCCGCAATCACCAGGGCCACCACCAAGAGGAATCGAAATAGGCTCGGCATTGTCCACTCAGCGATAGGCCCGGATCGGCGTTAACCACCGTGCCGCGGCGGTTTATGAATCACGCGTTATTCGCTACAAGTATAACATGTCGGATGTGGCCATGCATAACGGCGCCGCGGCGCTCGACGAATCCGCGCTGGTGGCGGCGCTTGGCCAGCGCTCGGTCGTGCTCGTCGGCATGATGGGCGCGGGAAAGTCGTCCATTGGCCGTAGGCTCGCCAGCCGGCTCAATGTGCCGTTTGTCGATGCCGACACCGAGATCGAGAAGGCGGCCGACATGTCGATCCCGGAAATTTTCAGCGCACACGGCGAGCCGTATTTCCGCGCCGGCGAGACCCGCGTCATCGCACGGCTGCTGGAGAGCGGGCCACAGGTGCTGGCGACCGGCGGCGGCGCGTTCATGAATCCAGAGACCCGCGCGGCGATCCACGCGAAGGGTGTTTCGGTCTGGCTGCGCGCCACCATCGAGGTGCTGTCGCGCCGCATCAAGCGCCGCAGCGACCGGCCGCTGCTCAAGGGCGACGATCCGATCGAAACGCTGCGGCGCCTGATCGAAGCGCGCTATCCGACCTATGCGGAAGCGGACATCACGGTAGAATCGCGCGACGTGGCGCATGAGGCGATCGTCGAGGAGATCATCGCGGGCTTGTGCGCGCAGCCGCGCATCGTCGCAGCATCGAAACCCGGCGGGAGCGCTTCATGACGGCCGCCGCAGCAGGCCAGTCGGCCGAGCCGATCCAGGTGAATGTCGGGCTTGGCGAGCGCGCCTATGACATCGTGATAGGCCGCGGGCTGCTGGCCAGCCTCGGCGAACGTGTCGCCAGGCTCCGTCCGGGCGCGAAAGCCTTGATCGTGACCGACGCGACGGTGGCGAAGCATCATCTCGCCACCACCGAGGCCGCGCTGAAGGGTCTCGGCGCCGCGCCGATCGTCGTGCCGGCGGGCGAGGGCACCAAGAGCTTCGCGCATCTCATGCAGATCTGCGACGCGGTGCTCGCGGCGCGTATCGAGCGCGGAGATCTGATCGTTGCGCTGGGCGGCGGCGTGGTTGGCGATCTCGCGGGCTTCGCCGCCTCGGTGGTGCGGCGCGGCATCGATTTCGTGCAGGTGCCGACGACGCTGCTGGCGCAGGTCGACTCGTCGGTCGGCGGCAAGACCGGCATCAACACGGGCCACGGCAAGAACCTGATCGGCGCGTTCCATCAGCCGATCCTGGTGATCGCCGACACCGCGTTGCTCGACACGCTGCCGGAGCGCGAGTTCCGCGCCGGCTACGCCGAGGTGGTGAAGTACGGATTGCTCGGCGACCGCGAGTTCTTCGAGTGGCTGGAGCAGAACTGGCAGGACGTGTTCAAGGGTGGGCCGGCGCGCGGCAATGCTCCGGCACCTCGCGAATACGCCGTGCTCAAGAGCGTCCAGGCCAAGGCCGAGATCGTGCGCCGCGACGAGCGCGAGACCGGCGACCGCATGCTGCTCAATCTCGGCCACACCTTCGGACATGCGTTCGAGGCCGCCGCCGGATTTTCCAACAAGCTTCTCCACGGCGAGGCGATCGGGCTCGGTATGGCGCTGGCGTTCGAGTTCTCCGCGCGGCGCGGCTTGCTTCCGAAGTCCGATGCGGATCGCGCGATCCGGCATCTGGCGGCGGTCGGCCTGCCCACCCATATCGAGGATGTGCGCGGCGTGACATTCGAGCTCGATTCGCTGATGGATCTGATCGCCCAGGATAAGAAGGTGAAGCGCGGCGCGCTGACGTTCATCCTGGTGCGCGGCATCGGCCAGAGCTTTGTCGCGCGCGACGTCGACGCGGCCGACGTGCGGGCCTTCCTCGCCGAGAAACTTCGATCGTAGGACGCGATGGATTCCACGGTCGGTAACCTGCTGCTGGCGGTCCTGCTCCTTGCAGCCAATGCATTCTATGTCGCCGCGGAATTCGCGCTGGTGAAGGCGCGCGGCTTTCGTGTCGATGCCATGGTGGAGCAGAACCGCTTCGGCGCGCGCCTCGTGCAGAAGATGCTGGGGAACATCGAGGCGTATCTCGCCTGCTGCCAGCTTGGCATCACCATGGCTTCGCTCGGCCTCGGATGGGTCGGCGAACCCACGGTCTCTGCGTTGCTGCATCCGGTCCTCGTGCCGCTCGGCATGTCGGAATCGGCGCTGCACGTCACGTCGTTCATGGTCGGCTTCCTGGTGTTCTCCTCGCTTCATATCGTGGTCGGCGAGCAGGTGCCCAAGACGCTGGCGATCCGCGAGCCGATCGCGGTGTCGCAATGGATCGCCTATCCGCTGCAGGTGTCGTTTCTGGTTTTGTATCCGCTGAACTGGCTGCTCAACGCCGCGTCGCGCTCGATCCTGCGGCTGTTTGGCGCGAGGGAAGGCTCGAACCAGGAAATTCTCACCGACGTCGAGATCGAGGGGCTGGTCGAGGAGTCGGCGGAGCACGGCAAGATGGAGCTCGGGCAGGCCGAGTACATCCAGAACGTGTTCCGGTTCGGCGAGCTTCAGGTCTCCGACGTGATGAAGCATCGCACCGAGATGGTGACCGTCAACGCCGACGACGAGCCGGAGAAGGTCGTCAACGCGGTGCTCGCCGCGGAATTCACCCGCATTCCGCTCTGGCGCGGCAAGCCGGAGAACATCGTCGGAATCTTGCACGCCAAGGATCTGCTGCGCGCCATCCAGGACGCCGACGGCGATCTCGACAAGGTCGACATCGTGTCGATCGCGCTGCCGCCGTGGTTCGTGCCCGACATCCGCCCGCTGTCCGAGCAGCTTAAGGCGTTCCGCCGCCGCAAGACGCACTTCGCGCTGGTGGTGGACGAGTACGGCGAGGTGATGGGGCTGGTCACATTGGAAGACATCCTGGAGGAGATCGTTGGCGACATTTCCGACGAGCACGATATCCCGGTGCCCGGCGTGCGGCCGCAGCCGGACGGCTCGGTCAACGTCGATGGCGCGGTGCCGATCCGCGACCTAAACCGGGCGATGGACTGGCAACTGCCGGACGTCGAGGCGACCACGGTGGCCGGCCTGGTGATCCACGAGGCACGCTCGATCCCGGACGTTGGGCAGAGCTTCACGTTCCACGGTTTCCGCTTCAACGTGTTGCGCAAGTCGCGCAACCGCATCACCGCGCTGCGCATCACGCCGCTGCAACGGAAGCCGGCGACGCTGGCGAAGGCGGGGTAGTCTCGGCATTCTTGCGTACGCTCTCTCTACGTCATGCCCGGGCTTGTCCCGGCCATCCACGCCTTTAAGGTGCCGCCTCATGACGTGGACGGCTGGGACATAGGCGAGCGGAGCGACGCCGTCCTTTGGACGGCTATGTCCGGCCATGACGGAAATGTTCGGGAGGAGTCTCAATGCTGCGCGGAATTGCTGTCGCCTTTGCTGCCGCTTTCATCGCCACCGCCGCGCGGGCCCAGGCCTATCCCGACCGTCCGATCCGTCTGATCGCGCCGTTCCCGGCCGGCGGACTTGCCGACGTGCTGGCCCGCGCGATCGGCGACGAGATGTCGAAGTCGCTCGGCCAGCCGGTGATCGTGGAGAATCGCGCCGGCGCCGGCGGCAACACCGGGGCCGACGCCGTCGCCAAGTCCGTGCCCGACGGTTATACGCTGCTGATGTCGTCGGCCGGCATCCTGACCGCCAATCCGCACCTCTACGCCAAGATGCCGTTCGACGCCGTCACCGCGTTCACCCCGGTGTCGAACGTCGCGCAGATGAACATGATCCTGGTCGTGCATCCCAAGGTGCAGGCCCAGAATCTCAAGGAGTTCGTGGCGCTCGCCAAATCGGTGCCGAACAAGCTGAACTTCGGCTCGCCCGGCATCGGCACCACCGGCCACCTCGGGCTCGCCATGCTGATGCACGCCGCGCAAATCCAGATCACCCACGTGCCCTATCGCGGCGCCGCGCCCGCCGTCACCGACCTGATCGCCGGCCAGATCGACGGCGTGGTCGACAATCCGCCGACCGTGATCTCGCACATCCAGGGCGGCAAGCTGCGCCCGCTTGCGTTCGCGGCGAAGCAACGGCTGCCGCTGTTGCCGGACGTGCCGACCGCGGCCGAGGCGGGCCTCGCCAACTTCGAGGCGACGTCATGGTTCGGCATCGCCGCGCCGGCCGGCACGCCGGGACCCGTCATCGCGCGGCTGCACAAGGCGATCGCCGACGGGGTCCGCACGCCGGCGATGCAGGAGCGTTTCGCCAAATCCGGGGCGCGGCTGGTCGGCGACATGCCGGAGCAGTTCGCCGCGCAGATCCGCGCCGAGTCGAAAAGCTGGGGCGAGATCATCAAGGCGGCAAACATCAAGGCGGAGTGATCGGCCGGAGCACTCGCGCTCTCCACGTCATGCCCCGCCATAGCCGTTCGAAGAACAGCGTCGCTTCGCTCGCCTATGGTGCCGGGCATCCACGTCTTTGGTACACGAAGCAAGGCGTGGATGGCCGGGGAGCCCGGCCATGACGGAGAGAATAGCGCCTAACCTTCCCCCGGCGCCCGCGCGTTGATCGCCAGCGCATGCACCGTCGAGGCCAGTTCACCGGAAAGTGTCTGGTTGATCATTCGGTGGCGGTCGACGCGGCTCTTCCCCCGGAACGCCTCCGACACGATATGTATCCGATAATGGGTCTCGCCGCTCGGACGATGGCCTGCATGCCCCGCATGCAGGTGGGATTCGTCGATCACATCGAGGCTCTGCGGCGCGAAGGCGGCGCTGAGCTTGTCGGTTATGAGATTCTTCATCGACATGGCCCTTGAGTAGAAAGACCCCGCCCGAGAATCAATGGGGATGATCGGTCAGGTTCGTTACCGTTTGATGGAAATCCAGTCTGTCAAGACTTGAAGCTGCCTATCGCAAGTCCGCATAATGATCGGTCATGAAACTCAACTCACCTCTTTTCGACAAAATCCGGGTCAAGCCCGGCGAAGACCGGCGGACGCGCGCGCCTGAGACGCCGTGCTGCGAGTGGAAGGGCTGCAACAACGCCTCGACGCACCGCGCGCCGAAGGGTCGCGACAGCGCGAACGAGCACTGGCGGTTTTGCCTGGAGCACGTCCGCGCGTACAACGCGTCGTACAACTACTTCAAGGGCATGAGCGCCGACGACGTCTCGAAGTATCAGAAGGATGCGCTCACCGGCCATCGCCCGACCTGGAAGATGGGCACCGGCAACACGCCGGGCGGCATGGAGTTCAACGCCACCGATCCGCTCAACCTGTTCCGCGAGTTCAACAGCGGCGCCGGCTGGCGAAAGAAGTCCGAGCGCGTCGAGCCGAAGCGCACGATCCGGAACGCCGAGCGCAAGGCGTTCGAAGCGCTCGGCCTCGAGGTCAGCGCCGAGGCCGTCGAGATCAAGGCGCGCTTCAAGGAACTGGTGAAGCGTCACCATCCCGACGCCAACGGCGGCGACCGCGTCTACGAAGAAAAATTGCGCGAGATCATCACCGCGTACAATTATCTGAAGTCGGTCAAGTTCTGCTGAGTGGCTTCGGCCGGTGTGCCGGCCCTGCCTCGATTGGAGCGAGCGCCGGGGGACATCGCGCCGCGTCATTCCCGAGGTTGCGTTATTGCCGAGAAAGCGAAAAAGAGCATATGCGGGGCCTTTTTCGTTAGCGAGCTAGCTTCTTCTTCCTACTAGCCGCCTACGATTTTGTAGATCACCCAGCCCCCGCCAATCACGACGGGAATACCGACCAGGAGCGGGACAAGAAGCACAGGCATGGTTTCTCTTTCGCAGTCGTGCCGGCTGAAGAACAAACCAATCGATTAAAAGTTCCGCGGCTTAAGGCGGATACGCGGCCTTTTTCGCTGAATTCTCGGAACGAATCTTTGCAACTCCGATTGCCTAAAATGGGCATATGCCCAAAACTTTCGGAGAGTCTCATGAAACGTATGTTACTTGCTGGTGTGGCCGTCCTCGCGATCAGCGCGTCCGGCCCTTCGTTTGCCCAGGGCGTGGGCGTGCAGGTCGGACCGGTAGGCGCCGGGATTACTTTTGCGCCCGAACAGCGCACCCGTATCAAAGAGTATGTTGTGCGCGAGAAGGTGCCGCGCACGGTGGTCAGAGAGCGGGTGACCGTAGGCAGCAGCGTGCCCGCTGATGTCGAGCTGCGAGCCGTCCCCTCGGATTGGGGTCCGTCCGTGAGCCGATACCGCTACTATCACACTGACCAAGGTGTGCATTTCGTTGACCCCGCAGACCGCCGCGTCATCTACGATCTCAACTAAGCTGCGGATCGCGAAAAAGCTTGGCGCGGCTCCTGCCGCGCCAAGCTTTATATTGCCCCCTTCGTTCTTTCGATGTCGTCTTCTGGCCCCAAGCGACATCGATCGCCTGATCAGTGTCGGCGTGCGCGGACCTTGACGTGCGTCGCCGTCAGCCTTCGCCGGTTCGCCGATCCAATTGGCTTTCTGTGGTCGACTCCTGCGCGCCTCGCCGTGCACCTTTGTGTGCCGCCCGAACTCCCGAAGGCCTCGGCTGCTGGCCTGCGGGGCAGGCTCGCCTTCCCGCTAATTCTCCATATATTTCATAGCATTCGAGCTATGCGCCGGGCGGCTTTCGCAGCGCACATTGTTTCTGCTAGGTTGCCGCGAATTCCGAATCCCTGAGTAATCCCGGCAAATTCACGCGGCCCCGCGCCGTTCCGGGGCCACGGAGTAGCAATGGCAACTGCAACATCGACTGCGTCCGGAATGCCCGACATGAAGGTGTCGGTGCGGCAAGTCTTCGGCATCGACAGCGACATGGAGGTCCCGGCCTATTCCAAGGGCGACGACTACGTGCCCGACGTCGATCCGGATTACCGCTTCGATCGCCCGACCACGCTCGCGATCCTGGCCGGCTTCGCGCACAACCGGCGCGTCATCGTCTCGGGCTATCACGGCACCGGCAAGTCGACCCACGTCGAGCAGGTGGCGGCGCGGCTCAACTGGCCGTGCGTGCGCGTCAACTTAGACAGCCACATCAGCCGTATCGACTTGATCGGCAAGGACGCCATCGTCATCAAGGACGGTCAGCAGGTCACCGAATTCCGCGACGGCATCCTGCCGTGGGCGTACCAGAACAACGTGGCGCTGTGCTTCGACGAATACGACGCCGGCCGCCCGGACGTGATGTTCGTGATCCAGCGTGTGCTGGAGTCGTCCGGCCGCCTCACGCTGCTCGACCAGAGCCGCGTCATCCGTCCTCACCCGGCGTTCCGGCTGTTCGCCACCGCCAACACCATCGGTCTCGGCGACACCTCGGGCCTCTATCACGGCACGCAGCAGATCAACCAGGCGCAGATGGACCGCTGGTCGGTCGTGACCACGCTGAACTACCTGCCGCACGACAACGAGGTCGAGATCGTGCTCGCCAAGGCGAAGCACTATCAGACCGACGCTGGCCGCGACATCGTCAACAAGATGGTCCGCGTCGCCGACCTGACTCGCAACGCGTTCATCAACGGCGACCTCTCCACCGTGATGAGCCCGCGCACCGTGATCATCTGGGCGGAGAACGCCGACATCTTCAAGGACGTCGGCTTTGCGTTCCGCCTCACGTTCCTCAACAAGTGCGATGAGCTGGAGCGTCCGATCGTCGCCGAATTCTATCAGCGCTGCTTCGGCGTCGAGCTGCCGGAATCTTCGGTGAACGTGGCGCTGAGCTGAAGTCACGAGGCGATGTCCTCCAACATCAAGCCCAAGACGTCGGCCAAAGACTCGCCCACCGAGCCGTTCAAGCGCGCGGTGTCGAGCTGCCTGCGCGCGATCGCGCGCCAACCCGAGCTCGACGTGTCGTTCGCCGCCGAGCGGCCGGGCCTCGTCGGCGGCAAGGCGCGGCTCCCCGAGCCGCCGCGCAAGCTGACCAGGCAGGACGCCGCGATCGTGCGCGGCCATGCCGATGCCGCGGCGCTCAAGCTCGCCTGCCATGATCCGGCGGTGCACCGGCGGCTCATTCCGGGCGGCCAGCAGGCCCGCGCGGTGTTCGAGGCGGTCGAGCAGGCGCGCGTCGAGGCAATCGGCTCCAAGCGCATGGTCGGCGTGAAGAGCAATCTCTCCGCCATGCTCGACGACAAGTTTCACCGCGGCAAGTTCGACGAGATCACCGACCGCGCCGACGCGCCGATCGAGGACGCCGTCTCGCTGATGGTGCGCGAGCGCCTCACCGGCGAAGCGCCGCCGCCCGCCGCGCGCAAGCTGGTCGACCTGTGGCGGCCGTTCATCGAGGAGCGCGCTGGCCGCGGCCTCGACGGGCTCAACGGGTTGGTGGAAGACCAGCGCAAGTTCGGCGATGCGGTGCATGACCTGCTGGAATCGCTCGACATGGGGGAGGACCGCTCGACCTCCGAGGAGGAGGAAGAGGGCGAGAGCGGCGACCAGGATCGCAAGAAGGACGAGCAGGGCGAGAAGGGCGAGGCCTCCGAATCCGACGACCTCGAGAAGATGAGCATGGAGGAGGCCGACGCCACCGCCGACGCCGCCGAAACCGCCGAGGAAGAGACCGATTCGCCCGCCGGCGACATGTCCGACGACACCGAAATGGGCGACAGCGAGCAGGCCGCCGAGCCTTGGCGGCCGCGCAACCGCATGAACGAGCCGCGCGGGCCCGACTACAAGCCGTTCACCGCGCGGTTCGACGAGACCGTCGCCGCCGAGGACCTCTGCGAGCCGGAGGAGCTCGACCGGCTGCGCGGCTATCTCGACAAGCAGCTCTCGCACCTGCAGGGCGTGGTGGCGCGGCTCGCCAACCGGCTGCAGCGCCGTCTGATGGCGCAGCAGAACCGCGCCTGGGAGTTCGACCTCGAAGAGGGCATGCTCGACGCGGCGCGGCTGACCCGCATCATCATCGATCCGATGCACCCGCTCGCCTTCAAGACCGAGAAGGAAACCAACTTCCGCGACACAGTGGTGACGCTGCTGCTCGACAACTCAGGCTCGATGCGCGGCCGCCCGATCACGGTGGCGGCGACCTGCGCCGACATCCTGGCGCGCACGCTGGAGCGCTGCGGCGTCAAGGTCGAGATCCTCGGCTTCACCACGCGCGCCTGGAAGGGCGGCTCGTCGCGCGAGAGCTGGCTCGCCGCCGGCAAGCCGCCGAATCCGGGCCGCCTCAACGATCTGCGCCACATCATCTACAAGTCGGCCGACGCGCCGTGGCGGCGCGCCCGCAAGAACCTCGGCCTGATGATGCGCGAGGGCCTGCTCAAGGAGAACATCGACGGCGAGGCGCTCGACT
>JBEVIJ010000213.1:0-8461 GCA_040510745.1 Xanthobacteraceae bacterium | reverse complement strand
GTCCGGCGTCGAGCGCAGATAGTCGGCGATCAGCCGCAGCTTGTTGTTGCGGCCCGGCTCATAGGCGAGGCGGTCGAGAAGCTGGGCGAAGTCGTTCATGCCGGTTCGCCAGTCGCGCTGTCGCTGACGCCGTCGGTTTCGTCCTCGTCGCCATAGCCAACGATGGCGAGCGGCCGCGCTTTGAGGCCGCGCGTCTCGCTCCAGTGCACCAGGGCATCCTCCTGGCCATGAGTCACCCAGATTTCTGAGGCGCCGGTCGCAGCGATGGTGGCGGTGAGGCCGTCCCAGTCGGCGTGGTCGGAAATGACGAGCGGCAGCTCGACACCGCCCTGGCGCGCCCGTGCGCGCACCCGCATCCAGCCGGAAGCAAAGCAGGTGACCGGGTCGGGAAAGCGCCGCGCCCACAGGTCTTTCATCGCGGACGGTGGGCAGAGCGTGATAGTACCGGCGAGCTCAGCTTTCTTCGCGCCGCTGACAAGTTCGAGTAGGCCAAGAGCGACACCGCGGCTCTCGTAGTAACGGGTTATCTTCTCCATCGCGCCGTGCAGATAGATCGGCTTGTCGTAACCCTGCCGCCGCAGCAGCGCGATGACGCGTTGCGCCTTGCCGAGCGAATAGGCGCCGACCAGATGCGCGCGTTCGGGGAACAATTTGACCGAGTGCAGAAGCTTTTTGATTTCGGCATCGGCGTCGCCGTGGCGGAATACCGGCAGGCCGAATGTTGCTTCAGTGATGAACACGTCGCACGGCTGCAGTTCGAACGGCGCGCAGGTCGGGTCGGCTTTGTCCTTGTAGTCGCCGGAAGCGACGATCCGCATTCCCTTGCATTCGACCTTCACCTGAGCCGAGCCAAGCACGTGGCCGGCTGGATGGAACGTCACGGTGGCGCCGCCCAGCGTCAGGGTCTCGCCGTAGCGCACCGCCTGCGTGGTGCCGGCGAAATTCTCGCCATAGCGCAGCCGCATCATGTCCAGCGTTTCTTGCGTGGCCAGCACCGCGCCGTGACCGGGCCGCGCATGGTCGGAATGGCAATGCGTGATCACGGCCTTGTCGACCGGCCGGGTCGGGTCGATGAAGAAGTTTCCGGGCTTGCAGCAGACGCCGGACGGCGTGGGCGCCAGCAGTTCTTCGGGACGCATGGCGCTCAGATATGCCATATCGGGACCGAGAAAAGAGCAGCATGGCCGCGCAACCGCTATTCGTGTCATCGGGCGATCTGGTCGTCGACCGCCGCTACGGCTGGGCGCTCGATTATCTCAAGAAGGGCGATCCCGCGGCGGCCGCCGATATTCTGGAACAGGTGGTGGAAACCGCGCCTGGCTTCGCCACCGCCTGGTTTGCGCTCGCGGTGATCCGCGAGCAGGCCGGCGACCGTGACGGAGCGGTGGCCGCATTCCTGGCGGCGAGCGATGCCGATCGCGAGGACTACCACGGCGCGCGGCTGTATCTTGCCAGACTCGGTGCGATGGAAGGCACGCCGGCGATGACCGCGACCTACGTGCGGCGGCTGTTCGACCAGCACGCGCCGGATTTCGAGGCGTCGCTGATGCGGCGGCTGGATTATCGCGGTCCCGCGATCCTGCTGGATGCTTTGAAGGCGGCTACTGGCAAGCCGCTGGAGTTCGGCTCGGTGCTCGATCTTGGATGCGGAACCGGACTGGCGGGTGTTGCTATCCGGCCGTTCTGCGACCGGCTTGTCGGGATGGATTTGTCGTCAGGAATGCTCGAGGTAGCACGGGCCAAG
Source organism: Xanthobacteraceae bacterium (assembly GCA_040510745.1). GTDB lineage: Bacteria > Pseudomonadota > Alphaproteobacteria > Rhizobiales > Xanthobacteraceae > Z2-YC6860. Next base: position 6,717 of record JBEVIJ010000213.1, on the reverse strand, counting down.
GGCGTCTATGACAGGCTCGCTGTCGCCGAACTTTCCGAATTCCTCACCACGGAAGCGGGCGCGCAGCATCATCTCGTGCTGGCCGCCGACGTGTTCGTCTATTGCGGCGACCTGGCGCCGATTGCCGCAGCGGTGGTGCGCGTCATGGCGCCGGGCGGCTGGTTCGCCTTCACGGTCGAGAGCCACGACGGCTCCGGCATTCGGCTGCAACCGACGCTGCGCCATGCGCACGGCGCGGCGCACGTACGGTCGGCGATTGAAGCGGCGGGATTGCAGCTTCGTCACCTTGAGCCGGTGTCGACCCGCAAGGAAAAGGGCGAGTGGGTTGCCGGTCTGGTGGCGGTCGCCATGGCGCCGCCTCTATCCAGCCCTTAGGTTGGCGTCGTGACCGCTCTGGAACGCGCCGCCGCGCTGCCGCTCCTGCCCGAAACCTTTTCGCGCTGGTTCGCGCAGCGCGGCTGGACCCCGCGCGCGCACCAGCTTGAACTGCTGACGCGCGCCCGCGACGGCCGCTCGGTGCTGCTGATCGCGCCGACCGGCGGCGGCAAGACGCTCGCCGGCTTCCTGCCGAGTCTGGTCGAGCTCTACGAAAGCGGCGCGCGGCCGCGGCGGCTCCACTCGACCGGCAAGGAGCTGCGCCGCTCGCAGGGCCTGCACACGCTCTATATCTCCCCGCTCAAGGCGCTGGCGGTCGACATCGCGCGCAACCTGGAAGCCCCGGTTGCCGAGATGAAGCTGCCGATTCGCATCGAGACGCGCACGGGCGATACGCCCACCTCGAAGCGCCAGCGCCAGCGCCGCGATCCGCCCGACATCCTGTTGACCACACCGGAACAACTCGCGCTGCTGCTGGCCTCGGCCGACGCGCCTTATCTGTTCGGCTCGCTCCGGCGCGTGGTATTCGACGAGCTGCACGCGCTGGTCACCAGCAAGCGTGGCGACCTGCTGTCGCTCGGCTTGGCGCGGCTGTTCCGGCTGGCGCCGGGGCTTGCGGCCATCGGGCTTTCCGCGACAGTGGCCGAGCCCGAGGACCTGTCGCGTTTTCTCGTGCCGCAGCCGGAGCACGGGCAAGCACGATCCGACCTGGTGATCGCTGACGGCGGCACGGAGCCGCAGGTCACCATGATGGAGCCCGGCGATTATCTGCCGTGGGCCGGACATTCGGCGCGCCACGCGTTTCCGCAAATCTACGAGCTGATCAAGCAGCACAAGATGACGCTGGTGTTTGTCAACACCCGCAGCCAGGCGGAGATGATCTTCCATGCGCTCTGGCATCTCAACGAGGATTCACTCGCCATCACCCTGCATCATGGCTCGCTCGACGTGGAACAGCGCCGCAGGGTTGAGAATGCAATGGCGGGCGGCAAGCTGCGCGCAGTGGTCTGCACCTCGTCGCTCGATCTCGGCATCGACTGGGGCGACATCGATCTGGTCGTCAACGTTGGGGCGCCGAAGGGCGCGTCGCGCCTATTGCAGCGGATCGGCCGCGCCAACCACCGGCTCGACGAGCCCTCGCGCGGCGTGCTCGTTCCGGCCAATCGATTCGAGGTGCTGGAATGCCGTGCAGCGATCGGCGCGGTGGCGGATCGCGCGCAGGACACGCCGCCGCTGCGCACCGGTGCACTCGACGTGCTGGCGCAGCACGTGCTGGGCTCGGCCTGCGGCGAGCCTTTCATCGCCGACGAGCTTTATCGCGAGGTGACGACCGCGGCGCCGTATTCCGCGCTGGGCCGTGCTGACTTCGACGCCACGGTCGATTTCGTCGCGACGGGCGGCTACGCGCTCAAGGCTTACGAGCGCTTCGCCAAGATCAGGCGGACCAAGGACGGCCGCTGGCGCGTCAGTCATCCCATGGTGGCGCAACGCTATCGCATGAATGTCGGCACCATCGTCGAGGCCGACATGCTCAAGGTGAGACTGGTGCGCTCGCGCGGTGGCGGCGCCGGCCGAACCGGACCGATCGCGCGCAGTGGCCGCGTGCTCGGCGAGGTCGAAGAATATTTCATCGAGATGCTCACGCCGGGCGACACTTTCGTGTTCGCTGGCGAGATTCTGAAATATGAGGCATTGGTCGAGAACGAGGTATATGTGTCGCGCTCCAACGCGACCGATCCGAAGGTGCCGTCCTACGAGGGGGGCAAGTTTCCGCTCTCGACTTACCTCGCGGACCGCGTGCGCGGCATCATGGCGGAGCCGAAGCAATGGGCTTCGCTGCCCGAGCAGGTTCGCGACTGGCTTGAGATTCAAAAACGGCGTTCGATTGTGCCGGGCCGGCGAGAGCTTCTCGTCGAAACCTTTCCGCGCGCCGGCAAGCACTACCTGATCTGTTATCCGTTCGAAGGCCGGCTGGCGCATGTGACGTTGGGCATGCTGCTGACGCGTCGGCTGGAGCGCGCGGGGCTCAAGCCGCTCGGCTTCGTCGCCAATGAATACGCACTGGCGGTTTGGGGCCTCGGCGATATCGGGCTGCGTATCGAGCGCGGCGAGCTGTCGCTGCCCGCGCTGTTCGACGAGGACATGCTGGGCGATGACCTTGAAGCGTGGCTGCTGGAATCCGCGCTGATGAAGCGCACCTTCCGCACCTGCGCGATCATCGCCGGGCTGATCGAGCGGCGCTTTCCCGGCGCGGAGAAGTCGCGGCGACAGGTCACGATCTCGACCGATCTGGTGTACGACGTGCTGCGCAAACACCAGCCCGATCATGTGCTATTGCGCGCGGCACGCGCCGACGCCGCCACGGGGCTGCTCGACATCCGGCGGCTCGGCGAAATGCTGTCGCGCGTCCGGGGCCGAATCATTCATAAAGCATTGGAAAAGGTGTCGCCGCTCGCGGTGCCGGTGATGCTGGAAATTGGACGCGAGGCGGTTTTCGGCGAGGCATCCGAAACCGTGATGGCCGAAGCGGCCGACGAGCTCATCAAGGAGGCGATGGGATGATGCGTATGCTCCACGTCCCACTTGTGCTGGCGGCCCTCACACTGCCCGCGGCGGCACAGGATGCGGCCCGCAATTTTCCGTTGGGCAAGCCGTTCAAGGTGATTTCGATCAGCGGCTTCGATGTCCAGAAGGCAGGCATCACGCTGACCATCACACCGGAGCTGCAAAGCAAAGGCTGGGTCGGCGGCGGCAACGCCGGGTGCAACAACTGGACCGCCGGCGTCGTGATCCGCGAGGATCAGATCGATATCATGAATGTTGCGACCACCCGGAAAATGTGCCCGAAGCCACGCATGACCACGGAAGAAGCATTTCTCACGACGCTGAAATCGGCGCAACGCTGGCGGATCGACGACAAGAACAGGCTGATCATCGAAGGCGAGGCGGCGCGTTTGCTGTTGACGGCAGGCGGCGCGGACAAGCATCCGGAGAAAAAACCGGCTAAGTAGCCTCCTGTCGCGCTCGCCAGCTAACGGAAGAATTTCCTTGTCGGCATTTGCACTCCAAGCACAGCCTGCATCTCTCGACGGGCAGCTCACGGTTTCCGGGGTCGAACTGGTCGCCGATGTTTCCGGCGTCCTCTATTGGCCGGAGCAGGAGTTGCTGGCGGTTGCCGATCTTCACCTCGAAAAGGGCTCGAGCTACGCGGAGCGCCGCGTGCTGCTGCCACCCTACGACACCGCCGCGACGCTGGCGCGGCTTTCGCAAGCGGTCGCACGCTATGCGCCGCGCGTGGTCGTCGCGCTGGGCGACAGCTTCCATGATGGCCGCGGCCCGACGCGGCTTGCCGACACCGACCGGGCGTCGCTGCTCGGCTTGCAGCGCGGCCGCGACTGGATTTGGATCGCCGGCAATCACGATCCGGAGCCGGCCGAACACATCGGCGGGCGGTTCATGGTGACGCTGGCGCTCGGCGCGCTGACCTTCCGTCACGCGCCGGAGGATGGCGCCCGCGGCGAGGTCGCCGGCCATCTGCATCCGGTTGCGCGGGTTGCCGGCCGCGGCCGCGCGGTGAGCCGCCGCTGTTTTGCCACTGACGGACGTCGCATGGTGATGCCGGCGTTCGGCGCCTATGCGGGCGGGCTGAATGTGCGCGACCGCGCCTTTGCCAACGTGTTCGATACGCTTGCCTTCACCGCGCACATGATGGGCGAGCAGCGGATCTATGCGGTCGCGGCCAAGCGGTGCCTGCCAGACTAACAACTGCCGCTTCTATCGGCTGTTTTGCCTCGGCAATTGGCGCTACGATTTCGCATGCGGGTCCGGGAGCGCACCATGAAGAGCGCCGCCGAGATCAAGCTGATGTGCCCGGCGCCGATGCGCACGGCTATCGTTGAGCTTGTGGAGCAGTTCCAGCGGGCCACCCTGCACAAGGTCAAGATCGTGCACACGCCGTCGCGCTTCATCATCGAGCGGGTGCGCGGCGGCGAGGAGGTGGACGTCACTATCCTCACGGCGCATGCAAGCGACGATCTGATCAAGCAGGGCAAGCTGGCTCGCCGCGTCGAGATGGCGCGCTCCAGCATCGGTATCGCCGTGCTGGCCGGTGCGCCAAAGCCGGACGTGAGCTCCGCGGACGCCGTCAAGCGCACGCTGCTCGTGGCCAAGACCTTCGCCCGCAACGAAGGCGCCGAGAGCGGCAGGCATATGCTTCGCGTGTTCGAGCGCCTCGGCATCGTCGAGGAGATGAAGGCCAAGACGATCGCGATGCCGGTCAACACCGGCTACGTCGCTCAGCTTGTTGCCGACCGGAAGGTGGAGATGGCCGCGCAGCAGATGCCGGAGCTCCATGCCGTTGCCGGCGTCGTGCCGATCCCGCTGCCGCCGGAACTGCAAATGGTCATTCCGTTCGCGGCCGGAGTGTCCGCGACCAGCAGGGAACCGGAGGCCGTTGCCGCACTGTTGACGTTCCTGACATCGGCGGCGGCGACCGCCGTGCTCAGGGCAAAAGGCCTTGATCCGCCCGGAAATTAGTCCCGCCGGAACACCACGCTGGCGAACCAGCCGGTTGCCAGCGCCATCATCACCGTTGCGATGCCGTACAGCAGCCCGTAGTCGCGCGCCGCGTTGGCGACGAACTGCTCGAAGCCGAATTTGACGACCTCGAACGCCGAATTGACGCGCACGATCATGTTGCCACCGCCGAACAATTTGACGTCGGCATCGTAGTTGCCGAACGGCGCCTCCGCCGGCAGCCGGATCTCGGCCCGGAACAAGGTCGGCGTGAGGAAGGTGACGCCGTTGGGCCATTGGCCATAGAGCTGCTGTTCCGTTTTCAGCCGGACGAAGTTGACGCGGAAAGGGTCCTCTCGAACCGTATCGGCGACGTCGGTGCCGATCTGCTGCGGAAGCTGGAAATAGTCGATGCCACCCTGAAGCCGCCGCAAGGTATCGGTGTTGGCGATCTGGTCGAACGGGCGGTTGGCCATGATGTGAAGGTAGCTCGGCACGTTGACGAAGGTGCGCGAGGCGGCGTTGGCCCAGATGCCGAACATGCGCTCCTTGCGCCGCGTGACCAGGGTTTGCCGCGGTCCGGTCACCGTGACGACGATGTCGTAAGCGTTCCTCATACGGAAGGTCGGCGTGTCCGGCTCCACGGTGCCGAACAGCACGATCGACGTGCCAGTGAAGCTTGATGTCACCAGCACCTGGTGGCGCGAGATCGAGACGATCAGCTTCTCGGCGGCGGCGGGCTGCGCGCCGAAAACGGAAACGGCGATCAGCACGGCGAAGGCTGTGATGTGACACCTCATCACATGCCCCCTATCAGCCGGATCGAATAGAGATCGCCCGGCTGCACGATGACTTGGTAGGCAAAGCGCAGACCCACTGCGAACACCAGGAGGCCGAGCAACAGGCGCAGGCGTTCGCCGCGCATGTTCTGTCCGGCGCGTGCGCCGAACTGGGCGCCGACCACGCCCCCGATCATCAGGATCAGCGCCAGCACAGCATCGACTAGGTGGTTGGTGGAGGCGTGCATCACGGTGGCCGAGGCCATGGTGATGAGGGTGAGCACCATCGAAGTGCCGATCACTGTCGCGGTCGGCACGCGCAGGAAATAGATCAGCATCGGCACCAGCAGGAAGCCGCCGCCGATACCCATCAGGGCTCCGAAAAAGCCGATAATGAATCCGATCGTCCACACCGGGATAGCGGAGACGTAAATTTTCGAGCGCTTGAAGCGCATCTTGAGCGGCAGGCCGTGCACCCAGTTGTGGGCGCCGGCGCGGCGCGGCGTGACTGGCTGGCCCTTCTGCTCGCGGATGATGGCGCGCACGCTTTCGTTGATCATCAATCCGCCCACCACGGTGAGCAGCGCGACGTATGACAGCGCGATCGCGAGGTCCAACTGGTCGAGCGAGCGAAGCAGGGTAAATAGCCACACCCCCGCTGCGGTACCCAATATGCCGCCAGCCAGCAGCATCAGTGCAAGGGCGAGGTCGACGGCGTTGCGCCGCCAGTAGGCCATCGCTCCCGACATCGAGGACGCGGCGACGTGGCTCGCGACGCTGGCCACCACCACGGCCGGCGCGATGCCGACGAAAATGAGGAGCGGCGTCATCAGGAAGCCGCCGCCGATGCCGAACATCCCCGAGATGAAGCCGACCGCCAGCCCCATGCCCAGGATCAGGAAAATGTTGACCGGGAGGTCGGCGATTGGGAGGTAGATTTGCACTCGCGCGGTCCCGACGGTTTTTTAGATGAACCCCGACGCGTGGGGCCGCCATCCGCGGCCAATCGTCCTGATCGGTATAGGCTCGAACGCGGAACTCTGCACGT
>JBEVIJ010000212.1:0-7860 GCA_040510745.1 Xanthobacteraceae bacterium | reverse complement strand
GTGGTCGGCTACACCAAAGCCGATCTCGACCTGTGGACCGACCTGATGGCGCGCTGCATGGCCTGCGCCGGGGCGCGGCCGGGCGACATCGTCCACAACGGCTACGGCTACGGCCTGTTCACAGGCGGGCTCGGCGCGCACTACGGCGCCGAGCGGCTCGGCTGCACCGTGGTGCCGGTGTCGGGCGGCATGACCGAGCGGCAAGTGATGCTGCTGCAGGACTTCGGCGCGCATGTGCTCTGCGCCACGCCGTCCTACGCGCTCAACATTGCCGAGGTCGCGGAGAGCATGGGCGTTGACGTCCGCAAGCTGCCGCTGCGCATCGGCATTTTCGGCGCCGAGCCGTGGAGCGATGCGATGCGACGTGACCTCGAGGCGCGGCTCGGGCTGCAGGCAGTCGATCTCTACGGACTGTCCGAGATCATCGGGCCGGGCGTCGCAGTGGAGTGCGACGTGGCGCGCAACGGCTTGCACGGCTGGGAGGATCATTTCCTGTTCGAGGTGATCGATCCCAAGACGCTGGAGCCGGCTGCCGAAGGCGAGCCGGGCGAACTGGTCATTACCACGCTCACCAAGGAAGCGCTGCCGATGGTGCGCTATCGTTCGCGCGACATCACCACGCTCACGCGCGAGCCCTGCGCCTGCGGACGCACCCATGTGCGCATCATGCGCGTCACCGGCCGCGACGACGACATGCTGATCATCCGCGGTGTCAATGTGTTTCCCTCGCAGGTCGAGGCCGTGCTGGTGGGATTGCCCGGCATCGCTCCGCACTACCAGCTTGTGCTGACCCGCGAGGGTGCGCTCGACTCGATGACCGTCGAGGTCGAGATGGCGCCCGGCTCGCCCCCGGACGACGCTACACGCACCAAAAGCGCGGCCGAGGTGGCGCATCAGATCAAGGCCCGCATCGGCGTCACCTGCGCCGTCACGGTCAAGTCCACAGGCGAAGTTCCGCGCTCGCAAGGCAAGGCGGTCCGGGTTAAAGACCTGCGCAGCAAGAGCTAACCACAAGGCCCATTTCCGTGAACAACGCCGATCTCATCGTCGCGACCCTCAAGGCCGCCGGCATCCACCGCGGCTTCGGCATCCCGAGCGGCAACGTGCTGCCGCTGATGGAGGCGATGCGAAAGGGCGGGATCGATTTCGTACTGACCGCGCACGAGGGCTCCGCGGGCTTCGCCGCCGACGTCACCGGGCGGCTCAGCGGCGCGCCGGGGCTGTGCATCGCGACGCTGGGCCCCGGCGCCACCAATCTGGCGACCGGCGTCGGCAACGCCTGGCTCGACCGCTCGCCGATGATCGCGATTACATGCAATCTCAACACCGATCAGCTCGGCCGCCGCATCCAGATGTGGATTGACCATCACGCGTTGTTCAAGCCGATCACCAAGGGCACGTTCCGCCTGGAGAACGGCAAGATCACCGAGACGGTGAAGGAGGCGATCCGCCTCGCCATGAGCGAGCCGCGCGGCCCGGTGCATCTTGACCTGCCTGAGGATGTGGCGTTGGCGCCCGCGAAGGGCGACGCCGCGCCGATGAAGGCGTTGTCCAAAATCCTGCCAGCGCCGGACGGCGTCGTCGCTCAAGCCGGAGAGCTGATCGCCAAGGCGAAGCGGCCGATCGCGGTGCTCGGCTCGACCGCCATGCGGATCGCCAAACCGGAATTGCTGCGCCAGGTGATCGAGCGCCACAACCTGCCGTTTGCCACCACCACGATGGCCAAGGGCATGATCGACGAGGATCATCCGCTCTCGATCGGCTGCATCGAGCGCTCCTGCCGGCAGATCCAGCGCAAGCTCCTGCACTCCGCCGATCTCATCGTCGGGCTTGGCTACGACACGGTCGAGGTGGAATACGAGGCCTGGATCGGCGATGTGCCGCTGCTGCAGATCGACATCGAACCGGTGGACATCGCGGCCTCCGTAAGCCTCGCGCATCAGGTAACCGGCGATCTCGACGCCTCGCTCGCCCGCCTCGCCGCGTTGCCGGCAAGCACCAATTCCTGGACGCCGGCGGCCCTCGCCGCGCACCGCAAGGCCTTCCACGCAGCGCTGCGGCCGGCGAGCAGCGCCTTCACGGCGCACGCGGCGATCGATGCCGTGCGCCGCGCGCTGCCTCGCGATGGCCTGCTCTCCTTCGACGTCGGCGCCCACACCCACCAGATCGCCAGCCAGTGGACCGCGCACGCGCCGAAGACCTTCCACATCACCAACGGCTGGTCGTCGATGGGCTTCGGCCTCCCCGGCGCGATCGCCGCCAAGCTGGCGCGGCCGGACCTGCCGGTGGCCTGCCTGATCGGCGACGGCTGCTTCCAGATGACTTGCGGCGAGGTCGCGGTGGCGAAGCGGATGGGCCTCGCCCTGCCCATCGTCGTGCTCGACGACAAATGGCTTGGATTGATCAAGGTGAAGCAGATCAGGCGCCAGTTCCCGCTCTACGGCACCGAGCTGCAATCCGAGGAATACACCGAGCCGCCGCAGCACTATTTTGGCGTGCCAGCCCTCGGCGTTCGGAGCCCCGATGCGCTGGAAAGCGCGGTAAAGAAGGCGCTGGCCGCGAGCGGCCCTACGGTGATCGAGGCGGTGGTCGATTCCGACCACTACGTCGATACGGTTTACGACTGAGGGAGACAATCCATGGCGAAGCTTCGGCACATCGCAGTCATCGTTCCCGATCCTGAAGCGGCGGCGACATTCTTCGAGCAGGCGTTCGACATGAAGCGATGCGGCGTCGCGCGTCGCGGCATTCACGTGTCCGACGGCGTCGTGAACGTCGCGCTGCTCAAGAAGGAGAAGGACGACGAGCGGATCGGCATCGCCCACTTCGGAATGTGGGTCGACGATCTCGACACCGCCGAGAAGAAGGTCCTCGCGGCCGGCGGCGAATACCTGTCCGGACGGCCGGAGTCGCCGAAATCGTTCTACGAGGCGAAGTACCGCGATCCGCGGGGCATCGTGTTCGATCTCACGCACACCGGCTGGGCCGGCTCGGTGAAGGACGTGGTGCCGAAACCCTAATTCGTCATTGCCGGGCCGCCGCCGTAAGCGCGTTTACGCGCGTCTTAGATGTGCTATGGCGGCGAGACCCGGCCGTCCATCGCTTTGCAAAAAAGATGGATACGCCGGTCAAGCCCGGGCATGGCGACCGAGAGAAAACCCGACTATCCGGCTACTCGTTGCCTCGCCGCCAGTTCGGCCCCGGCGGCAGGCCCCACATGTCGCGCTGCTTGTTCGGGTCCCAGATCTTCGGCTTCTGCGGCCGGTCCTTGTGCCAGGGCTTCGGCTCGAAGTAGCCACCCTCCTCGTCGACCATGCGGTCGAGGTCGGTGAACAGATCGACCATCTGGTCGTCGGGATTGCGGTGATAGACTGCGATGTTGTGGCCCGGCCCGTGCCGCACCGGCCCCCAGACGATCTCCACGTTCTTGCGGCCGAGCAGATCGCAGGCGCTGGTAAGCTGGCTGGTGTCCTTCACCTCGAACGCCATGTGATGCATGCGCGAGTTCGGCCCGCGGATGAAGTTGACGGTGTGGTGGTCCGTGCCGCAGCGCAGGAACACGAAATAGTCGCCGATCCAGTCCGACAGGCGGAAGCCCAGTACCTTGGCGTAGAACTCGAAGATCGCCTTCGGGTCTTCCGTTACGTAAGCGAGGTGCCCGAGCTTGTTGGGCATCACGCTCCCCGCCACGGGCGCTTCGCCACTCAGGAATTTCCATTCCGAGAACAGCTCGATGGCGGTGCCCTTGGCGTCGGTGAAGGCGAGCGTCTTCGGCATGCCCGGGATGGCGTCGCTACGCTCCTCGCTCTTGAGGCCCTCGGCCTGGAGCCGCTTCGCCATCTCGGCCATGCTCAGCGACGGCGACACCTCGAACGCGATCCGCGCGCAGTCCGGCTCGCCGCCCTTTTCCAGCACGATCGCAAGCTGGCCGGTCGGCGTCGCCAGGAAGGCCCGGTTGCCTTCGCGCGCCACCAGCCCGAGGCCGATCACTTGCCGGTAGTAGTCGATCTGCCGGTCGAGATCGGGGGTCGTGAAGCTGGCATGTCCGATCCGCTTGGCCTGGATCATCGGTTCACCTCATAAGTCGCGGCCTTGTTGTGTCATCCGGACGCGCCGAACTCAAGACAGGGCTGTCAAATTGCGCGCCGCATCGCCCTGTGATTACGTCGGCCCATGCAGTCGCGATCCATCGCCATCATCGGCGGCACCGGCAAGGAAGGCTCCGGCCTGGCGCTGCGATGGGCGCACGCGGGGCATCGCGTGCTGATCGGCTCGCGCTTGGCGGAGCGTGCCCGCGAAACTGCGGCGACGATCAACGACCGCATCGGCGCGCAACGCGCCGAAGGCTCCGACAATCTTGCCGCAGCACAGGGCGGCGATATCGCCGTCCTCACCGTGCCCTACGCCGCGCAACTTGCCACGTTGGACGGCATCAAGACCGCACTCACCGGCAAGATTCTGATCGACGTTACGGTGCCGCTCATTCCGCCGCAGGTCAGCCGGGTGCAATTGCCTGAAGGCGGCTCGGCCGGGCTCAACGCGCAGAGGCTGCTCGGCGACGGCGTGCGCGTGGTATCGGCGTTCCAGAACGTCTCTGCCGAACATCTCGGCGTGCTCGGGCACGCCATCGACTGCGACGTGCTGGTCTGCGGCGACGACAAGGATGCGCGCGCCGAAGTGATTGCGCTCGCCAGGGACGCCGGGATGCGCGCGTTTCACGGCGGGCCGCTCGCCAATTCGGCCGCGGCGGAAGCGCTCACATCGGCGCTCATCGCTATCAACCGGCAATACAAGATCAAGCATTCCGGCATCCGCATCACGGGACTGCCGGTGGACGCCGCCGATGGCTAGTGAGCTTCATGCCTTGACGCTCGCCGGGATTCCGCGCGTGCGGGAGGGCGACGACATCGCCGCATTGATTACGGACGCGCTGCAACGCGCCGGCCTGACGCTGCAAAGCGGCGACGTGCTGGTGATCGCGCAGAAGATCGTTTCCAAGGCCGAGGGGCGCCTGGTTGCGCTGGCGCGCGTGACACCCTCGGTACGCGCGCAAACGCTAGCAACCGAAGTGGACAAGGACCCGCGGCTGGTGGAACTGATATTGCAGGAGTCGACCGAAGTGGTGCGTCACCGCAAGAACGTGCTCGTGGTCGCGCATCGCAACGGCTACGTGCTGGCGAACGCCGGGATCGATGCCTCGAACGTCGGTAAGGGCGACGATGACAGCCACGTCCTACTACTGCCGGAAGACAGCGACCGGTCCTGCCGGGAGATCCGCCGCAAGCTCGCCGAGCGCACCGGCGTCGAAATCGCGGTCGTCATCAACGACAGCCTGGGGCGCGCCTGGCGGAACGGCACGGTCGGCACAGCACTGGGAGCGGCCGGCCTCCCTGCTCTGCTCGACCTCGCCGGCACCCCCGACCTGTTCGGCCGCAAGCTTCGCACCACCGAGGTCGGCATCGCCGACGAGATCGCGGCCACGGCGTCGCTGCTGATGGGACAGGCCGGCGAAGGCACGCCCGCCGTGCTGCTGCGGGGGCTCAAGCTGCCGGCGCGCGACGGGTCGGCGCAAGAGCTGATCCGGCCGCGCGAGATCGACCTGTTCCGATGAGCGAGCGCTTCGTCCTCGCACTGGCCGGGGGCGTCGGCGGCGGCAAGTTCGCTCGCGGGCTGACCGCGGTGCTGCCTCCCGATGAACTTGCCGTCGTCGTGAACACGGCCGACGATTTCTTGCATCTCGGGCTGCACGTCTGTCCCGACATCGATTCCGTCCTGTACGCCATCGCCGATCTGAACGATACCGAACGAGGCTGGGGCCACGCGGGTGAGACCTGGAATTTCATGGACACGCTGCGCCGGCTCGGCGCGGCGGACTGGTTTCAGCTCGGCGACCGCGATCTGGCCACGCATGTTCTCCGTACCGAAGCGCTGGCCGCCGGGCAAAGCCTGTCGGAGGTGACGGTGATGCTTGCTGAGCGCATGGGCGTCAAACATACGGTCGCGCCGATGACCGACCATGCGGTCCGCAGCATCGTCGAAACAGACGAAGGGGCGCTGGCGTTCCAGGATTATTTCGTAAGGCGGCAATGCCAGCCGGCGTTTCGCGGCGTCGCGTTTCAAAACATCGCGAGCGCGACAGCGAGCGCTGCGCTCGGCGAAGCCTTGAAAACGGCAACCGCGATCTTGATCGCGCCTTCCAATCCATTCGTCAGCATCGATCCAATTCTGTCGGTGCCGGACGTGCGAGACAGCATACGCCGCTCGCACGCGCCGGTGGTCGCGGTCTCGCCGATCGTCGGCGGCGCCGCAATCAAGGGTCCGCTCGCCAAGATGATGCGCGAGCTCGGCCTCGAGCCATCGACGCTTGAAGTCGCCAGGCACTACGGCGCCTTGGCGAACGGCTGGATCATCGATGCCAGCGACCGCGACAGCCTGCCGACGCTGGAGGCGATGGGATTTCGCGTCCTTGTGACGAACACAATCATGCGAAACACCGAAGACAAGGCCCGGCTGGCGCGCGAGGCGCTGGATTTCGCACTTGAATTGCCGCAGCAGCCATTAAGATGACAGCATGAAGCCGGACTTGTGGGCCGTCATCCCGGTGAAGCCGTTTGCGCTCGGCAAGTCCCGCTTGGCGGGCGTGCTCGATGCACCAAGCCGCACGGCGCTCAACCGGAAACTGTTCGATCACGTGTTCAACACAACTGTTGCCGGTCTCGGGGCAAACCGCGTCGCCGTTGTGACGTCCGGCGCCGAGCTGGCCGCCACGATCGATGCGCGCGGCGCGCACGGCATCGTTAGCGAGCAAGATTTGAATGCCGCGCTTGGCTACGCATGCCGCATGGCTGCCGCGCGCGGCGCGCAGGCGATCGTGGTGCTGCCGAGCGATCTGCCGTTCGTATCCCAAGACGATATCGCGGCATTGGCCGCCGCCCTCCCGCCCGCACCCGGCGTTGTCGTTGCGCCCGATGCGGCGGACCAAGCGACCAACGCGCTGGTGTTGTCGCCGCCAGATCCGGATTTTTTCCGCTTCGGGCCGTCGAGCTTTGCGGCGCACCTGGAAGCGGCACGCGAACGCGGCGCGACGGCCGCAATCGTGCGGCGGCCCGGCCTCGCGTTCGATCTCGATAAGCCGGAGGATTACCGGGCTTTCGTCCGCCGCGTGTCGGAGCACGCTCCGTCCTGACTCAGTCGACGGAAATCTTGCGCGCCTTGACGACAGGCTCCCAGGTTTCGGTGCTTTGCCTGATCAAGTCGCGCATCTGATCCGGCGTGCTGCCAAGCGGGTCCGCTTCGAGACGCAGAATGCGCGCCTTGAGGTCGGCTTCGCGGAAGCCCTGCCCGATCGCGTCGGAAATTTTCTTGGCAATGTCCTTCGGCGTTCCCGGTGGCGCCGCCACCGCCATCCAGGTCGTCGAGGTGACACCCGGCAGCGTTTCGGTGACGGCCTGCACGTTGGGATAGTCCTTGAGCCGCTGCTCGCTCGCCGTCGCGATGAACTTCAGCTTGCCGGCGTCGATGTTCTGCTTGTTGGCGAGCAGATAGTCGGGGACCATCTCGATGGTGCCCGCCAGCAGATCGTTGATCGCCGGCGCGCTGCCGCGATACGGAATCTCCGTCATCTTGATCCCGGTCTTGAGCATGATCAGCTCGCCGAGCAGGTGCCCGGTGTTGCCCTTGCCTTGGTGCCCGTAATTGACCTTGTCGGGATTGGCGCGGGCGTAGTCGATGAACTCCTTCATGTTGTTCGCCGGCAGCGCCGCTTTGGTGATGATGATCAGCGGATAGGTGGCGAGCACGCTGATCGGCTCCATCGTCCGGGCATCGGCTTGTGATTTGGTGAACACCAGGTGGGTGATG
>JBEVIJ010000211.1:0-11836 GCA_040510745.1 Xanthobacteraceae bacterium | reverse complement strand
TTTGATTGGGAATGCCCGGTTCTTACCCTCGTCGCCCCATCAAGCAAAGTTGATCTCCTGCGCGAGACCCGGAATGCCGCGACGGCCGGGACCGGCGTATCGTGGGATGGCCGGCGCGTGGAATAACCGGCCCGGCCTGAACCTTTACTCATCACGCGGAGACAAACGGACAGCGGAAACCCCGGCGCCAGGCCGGCCCTCATCAGGAGACGTCCATGTCCAGCAAGTCCAATCTCATCCGTGCCGCGTTCGCGGCGCTGTGTCTCTCCACCTTCGTCGGCGCGGCGCCGCAGCCGGCCCAGGCCGATCCCTATCGCTGGTGCGCGGAATACGGCGGCCGCGGCGGCGGCGGACGCAACTGCTACTTCCTCACGATCAACCAGTGCCGCGCGGCGGTGTCCGGCGTGGGCGGAACCTGCACGCCGAACCCGTTCTTCACCGGCCGGCCGATCGTCACGCCGGAGGACACCTTCGTGGTGCGCGCGCCGCGGCGGGTGGTCTATTACTAGAGCATGATCCCGAAAAGTGGGAACCGGTTTTCGCAAAGGATCATGCTCAAACAAATAAGCGAGGGCCCTTGAACCGAACCGCATTCGCTTGTCTCGCTCTCATCCTCGCCGCCGGCGCAACCGGCGGCGAGGCCAAGGCCGATCCGTACCGCTGGTGCGCCGAATACGGCGGCGGCGGCTTGGGTGGCGGCCGCAATTGGTATTTCATCACGCTTGAGCAGTGCCGCGCCGCGGTGTCCGGCGTTGGCGGTTCCTGCAACATCAATCCATTCTATGACGGCCGTCCGGTCGTCACGCGGAAGACGGCGTGCGCGTCAATCGCCGCTCGCGCGGCTGACATTGGAGAAATCGTTTGATCCGTTTTGCAGTCGCAGCATTCGTTGTCATCCTCACCGCCGGCGCATCCGGTGGCGAAGCCCGCGCGCAAGCCGACCCTTACCGCTGGTGCGCCGACTATGCCTTCAGCGGTCTCGGCGGCGCCAAGAACTGCTATTTCCTGACGATCGAGCAATGCCGCGCGGCGGTGTCGGGCGTCGGCGGCTATTGCACGCCCAATCCGTTCTATACGGGCCCTGCCATTGAGCGGCCGCAGCCGCAACCGGCACGGCCGCGTCAATCATAATGGAGGATTTTCCATGCGCACCGTGCTTGCCGCTTTCGCATTGCTCGCAGCCGGATCGCTGTTTGACCCGGCGAAAGCCGATCCCTACGCTTGGTGCGCCGAATACGGCGGTGGAAGGGGTGGCGGCCGCAACTGCTATTTCATCACGCTGGAGCAGTGTCGCTGGGCGATCTCCGGCAACGGCGGCACGTGCGCAATCAATCCGTTCTACGACGGCATCCCGGTCGACGGTCAGCCGCGGGTGCGGCGCGCGAAGCGGCGGGCCTGACATGCGCACCGCGCTCGCAGTCCTCGCCCTTCTCGCCGCCGGCGCCTTCTCCGGCACCGCGAAGGCCGATCCGTACCGCTGGTGCGCCGACTACGGCGGCCGCACCGGCGGCAGCAACTGCTACTTCGTCACGCTGGAGCAGTGCCGCGGGGCGATCTCCGGCATGACCACAGGCACCTGCCGGCCGAACGGCTTCTATGACGGCATCCCGGTCGACGGCCCGCAGCCGGCGAAGCGGCGCGCCCGCGCGCGCTCATGATGGAGCTCACGATGCGCATGGTGTTCGCCACGCTGGTGCTGCTCGCCGCCGCAGCCTCGCTCGACGGCGCGAAGGCCAACCCGTACCGCTGGTGCGCACACTACAGCGGCAACGGAGGCAACGGCAGCAATTGCTACTTCATCTCGCTGGAGCAATGCCGCTGGGCGGTTTCGGGCGTCGGCGGCTCGTGCGGCCTCAACCCGTTCTACACCGGCTCCGACCGCGCGGTGCTGGTGCAGCGCAGCCGCACCCGATAGAAGATCGATAAGGCAAGAGCGGCGTCGGCGACGAGCTGCTCCTCTGACGCGGCGATCATGTTCTGATCGCACTGCACCAAAAGCCCGGAACCTTTGGACTATCGGGAGGTTACCCTCACGGGGGAGCTCGGAAAAAATTATGAAAATCGCGCAGATCGCGCCTCTAATCGAAAGCGTTCCCCCACGGCTCTACGGCGGCACCGAACGGATCGTCTCCTACCTGACCGAGGAGTTGGTGGCGCTTGGCCACGAGGTCACTCTGTTCGCGAGCGGCGATTCGATCACCGCGGCCAATCTCGTGCCCTGCGTCCCGAAGGCGCTGCGGCTCGACTCGAGTGTCCGTGATCCAATCCCCTACTACATGCTGATGCTCGATCGCGTGCGCCAGCTTGCCGACGAATTCGACATTCTGCACTTCCATATCGACCAGTTCCAGTTTCCGCTGTTCCGGCCGATCGCGCGCCGCACCGTCACCACGCTTCACGGCCGGCAGGATCTGCCCGATCTGCATCCGCTCTACGTGGGCTTTGACGACATGCCGCTGGTTTCGATCTCCGATGCACAACGTCTGCCCGTGCCGAATGCGAACTTTGTCGCGACCGTCTACCACGGCCTCCCGGTCGGCCTGCATCGTCCCATCGCGGAGCCGCGCGGCGGCTACCTCGCCTTTCTCGGCCGCATTTCGCCGGAGAAGCGGCCCGACCGCGCCATCAAGATCGCGCGCGCGCTGGGCATTCCGCTCAAGATCGCAGCCAAGGTGGACCGCGCCGACGACGTCTATTTCAAAACCCAGATCGAGCCGTTGCTCGACGGGCCTGGCGTCGAGTTCATCGGCGAGATCAACGAACACCAGAAGACGCAATTCCTGGGCGAGGCGCAGGCGCTGCTGTTTCCGGTCGCCTGGCCGGAGCCGTTCGGCCTTTCCATGATCGAGGCCATGGCCTGCGGCACGCCGGTGTTGGCGTTCCGCTGCGGCTCGGTGCCGGAGATCATCGAGGACGGCCTCACCGGCATCATCGTCGACACCATGGAGCAGGCGGTCGCCGCGCTGCCCCGCGTCATCGCGCTCGACCGGAAAAAAGTGCGGCAGCGTTTCGAGCAGCGCTTCTCCGGCACGCGCATGGCGAAGGATTATGTGAGCGTCTACCGCTCGCTGCTTGCGCCGTCGATCTCCCTCGTGGACAAGGAGCCGGAGTCCCAGCATCGCCTGCCCAACGGCAACCATCCGAACTTGAGGCCGCAAATTGCTTAGGAAGGACTCGACCGCGACGCTGGTCGAGGAGGTTCCGGAGGCCCCCTTCTACATTCCGGGGACGGGATCCTCCACACGACCCCGCCGCACTCTCAAGCATGGCGATTGCTTCGTCGTGCTCGACAGCCATGCCGATATCGGGGCGACGCCTGGAGGACCCGACGGCGTTTTCTTTTGCGACACCCGCCATCTTTCGCATCTTGAGATGCTGCTCAACGGTCAGCAACCGCTGCTGCTGGGCTCGAGCGTTCGCGACGACAACTCCATCCTCACGGTCGACCTGACCAATCCCGACATCTACCTCGATCGCAAGCTGGCTCTGCCGAAGGACATGTTGCACGTCGTGCGGACGCTTTTTCTTTGGCGCGGCACCGCCTATCAGCGTCTGCGCATGCAGAACCACGGCGATTTCCCGTTCGACGTCCGGCTCTCGCTCGCCTTCGCCAGCGACTTTGCCGATCTGTTCGAGGTGCGCGGGCTGCGCCGCCCGCGCCGCGGCACCGCGACCGCGGAGGTTACCCGCGAGACGGGGGTCGTTCTGAATTATCAGGGTCTCGATGGCAATCGGCGGCACACCACGATGCTGTTCGACCCGGCGCCGGAGCGGCTCTCCAGCAGCCTGGCGTCTTATGCGCTGACGCTGCAGCCCAACGAATCCCGGTCCATTTACATAACGGTGACGTGTGATCGCGGCGCCGCAACCAGCCCCGCGCTGCCGTTTCGCAAGGGCCTGCGTGCGGCTTTCCATGAACACAAGAACACGCACCGCGGCATCGCCACCGCCACCAGCTCAAACCAAGTGTTCAACGAGGTGCTGTGCCGCTCCATGGCCGACCTTTCGATGCTCACGACGGGCACGTCGCAGGGGCCTTACCCCTACGCCGGCATCCCCTGGTACTCGACCACGTTTGGGCGCGACGGGATCATCACCGCGCTGCAGATGCTGTGGTGCGATTCCCGCATCGCCAAGGGCGTGCTGCGGCGGCTCGCCGCGTTTCAGGCCCGGGAGTTCGACCCGCTGGCCGATGCCGAGCCAGGAAAGATCCTGCACGAGATGCGCGGCGGCGAGATGGCGATGCTGCGTGAGGTGCCGTTCGGCCTGTACTACGGCAGCGTCGATTCCACGCCGTTGTTTGTGATGCTGGCCGGGCTCTACACCGAGCACACCGGCGATCTCGAAACGCTCCGCGAACTGTGGCCCAACATCGAAGCGGCGCTGGGCTGGATCGACGGGCCGGGCGATCCCGACCGCGATGGCTTTGTCGAGTACCACCGCGCCAATGAGAAGGGCCTGGTCAACCAAGGCTGGAAGGATTCGCACGACGCGATCTTCCACGCCGACGGCTCGCTGGCGCAGGGCCCGATCGCGCTCTGCGAGGTGCAGGGCTACGTCTATGCGGCGAAGCGTCTGGCCGCGCGCGGCGCGCGCCGGCTCGGCAAAGACGCGCTCGGCGACACACTCGACGCCGAGGCGGCAAGCCTCGCCGAGCGCTTCGAGACGGCCTTCTGGTGCGAGGACATCAGCACCTATGCGCTCGCGCTTGATGGGCAGAAGCGGCCGTGCCGGGTGCGGACCTCGAACGCCGGGCAAGTGCTGTTCAGCGGCATCGCCGCGCCGGATCGCGCGGAGGCGGTGATGCGCGACCTGATGCGACCGTCGTTTTTCTCCGGCTGGGGCATCCGCACCGTGGCGCGCGAGGAGCGCCGCTACAATCCCATGTCGTATCACAACGGATCGGTCTGGCCGCACGACAATTCGCTGATCGCGGCGGGCTTCGCGCGCTACGGCCACAAGAGCGCGATCGACCGCGTGTTCAAGGGCCTGTTCGATGCCGCGACCTATATGGACCTGCGGCGGCTGCCGGAACTCTATTGCGGCTTCCAACGCGGACGCCAGCGCGGGCCGACGCTCTATCCAGTCGCCTGCTCGCCGCAGGCCTGGGCCGCGGGCACGCCGCTGCTGCTGCTGCAGTCGTCTCTCGGGCTCGAGTTTGACCCGGACCGCAACGAAATCCTGCTGCGCAAGCCGCGGCTGCCGTCGTTCCTAGAGGAGGTGACGCTGCGCAACCTGCGGCTCGGTCAATCGACCGTGGATCTGATGGTGCGCCGGCACGGCACGGATGTCTCGCTGCAGACGCTGCGCAACGAGGGCCACATCAAGGTGGCGGCTGTGTATTCGTGATGGCTCGATCCGACGGCGGCTCGCTCTAGTTCGCCGGCGGTGCCACCTGCGCGTCAGGCTGGTTGGTCACCTTGAGCGCGTCGGCGACGAAGCCCGATTTCTTCATCTCCTCGATGAAGCCCTTGAGGTAGGACACCGCGGGGGTGCGGCCCTTGGGCGTGCCCATCGCCTGCTCGATCGCCATGAAGCGCTGCGGCATCACGCGGACGTCTGGGTTGGTCTTGGCGTATTCGGCGATCGGCTGCCGCACGCCGGCCGCGACCTCGAACTTCTCCTTGAGGAACAGGTCGATCGACGCCTGTCCGCCGCCGGTCGACGCCCGCACGATCTCGGCGTTCTTGATGGTGCGCGTGAGATAGAGGTCGTAGGCCGAGCCCTTGCCGACCGCGATGCGGATGCCCTTCTTGTCGACGTCGGCGGGCGTCTGCAGCGGGGAATCCTTCGCCACCAGGTAGGCGCCCTCGATGATCACGTAGGGCGGCGTGAAGTCGATCTCGGCGGCGCGCACCGGCTCGATGGCGAGGAAAGCAATGTCCCAGCGGCCTTCCTTGAGCGCGGCGAACACCTCGCCCGCGGCGTTGAACAGCACCAGCTCGACCGGCACGCCGAGCCGCTTGCCGAGCTCCTTTGCCAGCATGATGGTGACGCCCTTGGGCTCGGAGCCGTCGGCCTGCTTCTGCACCAGGACGCTGTTGCCCTGGTTGATGGCGGCGCGCAGCTTGCCGGTCGGGGCGAAGGCTTTGACGATCTCGGGCGTGACCTTGCTCACTGTGCTGCCTCTTTCCGATGGGGTGGGCTGGGCGACTGCGGTGGCGGGAACGGCCAGCGCAACGATCGCGGCGGCAAGGGTGCTGCGCATGGAATATCCTCTCTGCCTGTCGCTAGCGCAGTCGGGGCAAGGCGCGCAATGGGGTGATATAGCGCCGCCAAAAGCCGCACCCCGGCCACCACATTTCGGCCCGCATGACGCGGATACCTGGGCATGCGGGGCGTGACGCCGGGGTTTCCCCCGGTGCAAAGCGGTGTATCTTGCTCGCCGGCCATCCGGGGCCGCGCGCCGCAAGAGTCCGGAGGGGGATGATGAAGCGTCAGTTGTTGTTGCAGGTATCGGCGTTGGCGGGGGGGCTGGCACTCCTGCCCTCGGTCACCCTCGCGCAATTCCCGCCCCCATCCGCCCCATCGTCGAGAACGGTGCAGGACCGCTGGCCGACGCCAGAGCCTCCGCAAACGCAACAGCAGCCGGCGCAGCAACAGGCGCCCCGGCAGGCGCAGCCGGCGCCGCGCCAGGCGCGGCCCAAGCTGGACGACGACGACGCGCCCAAACCGCCGCCCAAGCCGCGGGTCGCCGCGGCACCGGCCAACGCCGTGACGTGCGGCGGCACGTTCGTCAAGGACACGACGCACCTCAAGCTCGCGATCAAGTACGACTCGCGCAACATCGTGTTCGGCGACGTCGACGGCCCGGACGGCACCAAGATCAAGGCCACCATTCTCTATCCGAACGAATCCAAGCGGCGGCTGGAAGTGATCTGGAACAACGATGCGGCACGCACCGATCTTTCGATGGTGGTGATCAACGGCCAGTCGCAATGGAGCGCGCCGAAGGGCGTAAAGCTCGGCACGCCGCTCGCGGCGCTGGAGAAGATCAACGGCCGGCCGTTCAAGCTCAGCGGCTTCGACCCCGACGGCTCTGCGTCGGTGCTCGGCTGGGAGGGCGGCGCACTCACCTCGCTGCCCGGCGGCTGCAGGGTGGGCGCGCGGATCGCGACAGACGGCAAATCAGCCGCCAGCGTCCCGCAAGGGAAGGAGTTGTTGTCGAACGACGCCAACCTGAAGGCGGTCAAGGCGTCGGTCGTGGAAATCCTTGTCGGCTACTGACTGTTAACCGCGTTTTCGCCGCCTGCCGCAACTCCGCCCGAATCGCCGGGACAATCTGCGCCGCAGCAATGGGCGACATCATGCGACGCGAAACGGCGGGACTGCTTTTCGCAATCTTTTTGCTGGCCGCGGCAAACTCGTCCGTCGCGGCACAGAGCAACCCGAGCAACCCGACGTTCGGCAGCCGCGCCGACAAGCCCGACGGTTCCGTGGCGCTGACGATCGGCCGCCGCCTGCCGACCGACTGGGACACCAAGTTCGGAGTCGATGCCAAGCTGGCTCCCGAGCCGCCGTCCGCGATGGCCGACACCGCGCTGGTCAATCCGTCAGTGACGCGTTCCACCGGCGCGGTGTGGGGCAGCATGACCGGCCCCGGCGTTGCGCCGCTGCTGTTCGACAAGACCGCGGTCGACGCGCGGATCGATCCGAGTCAGGAGAAGGGGGAACTGGCCGCCACGCTGAGCCGCACCCTTCCGTTGAACGGTACGGTATCGGTGACGCTGCAGGACAAATATTCGGTGACGCAATCGCTGCAGAGCAACGGCGCCCCGCCGCAACCGCCGGGCAGCGCGGTCTGGCAGGCCGATCGTTCGGTGCGCCTCAACCTGGCGCCGACCCGCACAACGCTCTCGGCGGGTGTCGTCACGTCGAACGCCGACAACCAGTGGCACAACAAGCTGAGCGCCGAGCAGCGCCTCCTCGGCCCGCTCAACGTGACAACCTCCATCACCGATCCGGGCACCGCCGCAAGCAGCAAGAGCATCGCCGCGGGCTTCAAGCACACCTGGTAAGCGGCTGTTATCCAAGCGCGCAATCGTGTGCCTTGGAATCGTCGCCAAGTCGCCCAACTCCCATGTCGCAATCCTCGCGCGCGCATGATCCGGCGAAGTGGGCTTGCGGTTCGCCGGATCATGCGCCACCAGGCGTAAGCGCGCGGTCGGCGCAAAACCGGTACTCACTTCTGCTGATCGCGCGCTGGGGAGCGTTGTTTCATCTTCATTCATGCAGGTGAAGGAGCAGGGCGATGGCTAAACCTGAACGGCTGAGCGAAATCGACCAGGCGGCTGCGGCCGCAAACGTGGCTCGCGAGGTTGAAGGCGACATCCGCGAGTTCGTGCGGCGCGACGTCTCCGTGTTCCGCCATCCGCGCACCGAAGGCGGCGGCGACATGGCCGC
Source organism: Xanthobacteraceae bacterium (assembly GCA_040510745.1). Classification (GTDB taxonomy): domain Bacteria; phylum Pseudomonadota; class Alphaproteobacteria; order Rhizobiales; family Xanthobacteraceae; genus Z2-YC6860. Next base: position 3,433 of record JBEVIJ010000211.1, on the reverse strand, counting down.
CGAAAATATCAACTCGCTGATCCAGCGTGTGGCCGCCCAGTCGATCGGCGAGATCGACCACGTGATCGGCGAGTTGACAAGGGTGCGCGACATGCTGCGCAGCGAGGGCGAGCGGGTGCAGCGCGAGATCAGCGGCTACGCGTCGTTGAGCCAGGCCGCCATGACGTCGATGACGATCATCGCCGACAGCATGGCGCAGTGGGAGCCCAACATTCAGAAGGCCAGGCAGCAAAACGCCTGATCGCAGACGCGCGCTGCCGCCGGGAGGATATCCCGGCGGCGTGCAGCGTGCGTTGCAATCTATTTCTTGATTTCGCCGACCACGGTCCAGAACGTCGGGTCGACGATCAATAAGCGGTTGTTGAGCTGCACGTACTTGTAGCGGCCCACTTCCGGCACCGCGGCCTTCGCGTCGGCGGAAAATTCCTGCATCGTCACGTCGGCGTTCGGCAGGCTCTGCGCCACCGTGACCTGCATGGTCCCGGCCGGCCCGGCGGACGCCTTGCTCACGCTTGCCGCGATCTTTTGCTTTTGCTCGTCGGTCAGCGGGAGCTGCATGGCGAGGATCGGCAACTTGTCCTGCGCGGCGTTTGCGGCCGAAACGGCCGACGGCATGGTCTGCCGCGTCGCGCCGGGGACCGGCTCGGCGACCTTGTCGGGCGTCGTCGAATGTTCGGGCTGCAGCATCGTCGGCTTGGCGTTGTCGGCCTCCTGGCCAGGTGGTTGCGTTGGCAACCGTGGCGCCGGAACGGGGCTTGCCTCGGCGGCCGGCGGGCCGCTTGGCTGCTGCTTCTGGTCGACGGGCGGGTTGTTCTGGGCGGCGGCCAGCCCGATGCCCGCGCAAATTGCCAAGGCGGTGCTGCCGATCCAGATTGAGCTGCGCATGGGGTCCTCCTGCGATGGGTCCCCTCGACAACGCGCGAAACTGCTTTGCGTTGCCTCGGCCTCTCCGAGAAGTGAACGCAAGACCCGCTGGATGTGAGCGCCGCCGCGCCGCCCATTCGGCTATAAATGCCGCAGCCGGATGATCCGGCGCCTTTAGGGGGTGTTTCATGAAGTACCGCAGATCAATCGCGGCGTTGGCCGCGATCGCTGGCGTCGGCGCAATGTCGTTCGCGATTTCCGCGAAGGCCGGCGGCGACCTGGTCAAGTTTCCCGAGGACTATGCGAAGGGCGTCCTGTACACGACGGTCGACCGCCCCGATAACAAGCAATTCCGCGAGCTCTACGTCTCGCCGCCCGCGGCGATCGAGGCCGCCAAGAAGGGCCAGCCGCTGCCGAGCGGCACGGTGCTGACGCTGGTGCAGTTCGCCGCCAAGCTCGACTCCGGCGGCAACCCCGAGAAAGGCGCCGACGGGCGCTTCATCAAAGACAAGGTGGTCGGCTACACGGTGATGGAGAAGCGCACCGGATGGGGCAGCGAGTATCCGGAAAACATTCGAAACGGCGAGTGGGAGTACCAGGCGTTCCGGCCCGACAAGTCGGTCAACACCGGCGCGAAACTGGAAAACTGCTTCACATGCCACAAACCGCTCGGCACCAAAGTGGACTACATGTTCAGCTACGACAAGCTGAAGTGAGCGTTGCCGCGATCCGCGGCGGTGCCCGAAAAATTAGTGGCGGGGACGTCTAGTGTCCCGGACCCGAAGTTCGCCGATTGTGCAGCACCACCGTTGCGAACTTCGGGTCCAACGGAACACTAGAATCATGGAGTTGCTGGTGTCGCTTTGGTTCGGACGTTCGCTTCGGAGCAAAGCCGCGTGTTCGAGCGAACTTCCGAACCGCGACACTAGCCCCCGCCGATTTTTTCCGGTTCCTCCCCGCGGCAAATGGCCGACGGTCATCCTTGGGGAAACAATCCCCTTGACCCAACCCGGCTACAACATCGCGTAAGCACTCGAGACCATGCCGACCGGCCGCTTGTCGGCGGCGCTCGACAGCATCACGCGGCCAAAGCAGTTGGTGCGGCCGATCCGTACGATGCGCGCATCGGCAAGCACGTCGAAATTCACCGGGCGCAGGAAGTGCATGGTCTGGTCCACAGCACTCATCGCCCGGTAGCTGCTCCACGCCGCCGCGCAGGCGAACACCATCGCGGTGTCGGCCAGCGCCATCAGCGCCTGCGGGCAGACCACCCCGCCGTCGCGGCAAAGCTTCGCGGAAAATGGCAGCCGCAGCACCGCACCGGGCTGCCAGTCCTGCGGGGCGCCGGCCGGCCTCGATCGCCTCGACCAGCACGCCGAGGTCCTGCACCCATGGCGCGATCACTTCGGTGAGAGGATGACTGGCTGCCTGGATGCCGAAAACGCTGTCGACCGCCTCGAGCCGCCGCGCCTCCACCGCCATGTTCGTCTCCGGTTTTCCGGCGCGAACGCGTTTCACCAAGGCGCGCGAATCAGGTGGCAAGGTAGGCGGCGACAGCCGAAATCGCCAGCATCGCTGCGGGTTTTCTCGGTGTTAAAATTGTGGTCAACTGGGGCAATCGTGCGAAACTTATGATAGAGTCGTGTCGCTTTTCGAGCCTCGCGGGAGGGTTTTCTGCCGAGGTCAGCCAAGGGTGAGTTCCCAACCAGGTGAGTGTCCAGATGTCCGGCTCGAAGCGTGTTGGCCGCGTGATGTTGCTGGCAGCCGCCGTCGCCATGACGGCTGCCATCGAGATGGCCCGTACCACCCCGGCCGCAGCCGCCAGCTGGCTGGAGCTGAACTTCTGGCTGTCCGGCCCGCGCTATGACGCGGAGATCCCGCCCTGCGATTCCGGCTGGGTGCTGTCCGACATCCGCAGCAACTTCGGCACCAAGGAGCGCCGGTTCTGGAATTCGGATCTGTCGATCATGGATATCGGCGAGGTCAGGCAGGTGGCGTTCCGGCCCTGGGCCGAGGCCACCGTTCCGCGGCGCTGGTGTTCCGGCAAAGTGCTGATCTCCGACGGCAAGTGGCGGCCGGTCCACTATTCGATCGTCGAGAGCGGCGGCGCGATCGGCGCGAGCTGGGGCGTGGAATGGTGCGTGGTCGGGCTCGACCGCAACTGGGCCTACAACCCGCGCTGCAAGATGGCGCGGCCCTAGTGTCGCGGTTCGGACGTTTGCCGAATTCTCGGCTTGCTCTGAAAGCAACTTCCGAAGCGCACCGGTGTCCGAACCAAACCATTGATTGATCGGTGAAATAGGCGTGTTTCACCAACGTTACGTTTTCCAGCGCCGCTAAACACAACCAGCCGTTAGTGGCCTACTTTGATTGGCCGCTTGGCCTATTTCGGCCAGCACCTGTATGTAGCCTCGTCGCATTCGTCCAGTGATGCAGGGGGCGTCCATGGTTCAGTTTGCCATTCGTGCGGCAACATACGCCGCGTTCCTTCTGGTTCTCGCGATCACCATCAACGCGGCGCCCGCGCAGGAGCAGCGGCCGGAAAATAGACAAGACCGCCGCGAACAGC
>JBEVIJ010000210.1:0-21653 GCA_040510745.1 Xanthobacteraceae bacterium | reverse complement strand
TGGCGATGGTCCGCCTCAACGTGCCGTCGATCTTCATCTACGGCGGTTCGATCCTGCCCGGCAATTTCCGCGGCCAGGTCGTCACCGTGCAGGACATGTTCGAGGCCGTCGGCCGGCATTCGGTCGGCGACATGTCGGACGAGGACCTCGACGAGATGGAGCAGGTCGCCTGTCCGTCGGCAGGCGCGTGCGGCGCGCAGTTCACGGCCAACACCATGGCGACCGTTTCCGAGGCGATCGGCCTTGCGCTGCCGTATTCGGCCGGCGCGCCGGCGCCCTACGAAATCCGCGACCGGTTCTGCATGACCGCCGGCGAGCAGGTTGTGGAGCTGATCAAGCTCAACATCCGGCCGCGCGACATCGTCACCCGCAAGGCTCTGGAAAACGCCGCCGCAGTTGTGGCGGCCTCCGGCGGCTCCACCAACGCCGCGCTGCATCTTCCGGCCATTGCGCATGAATGTGGCATCGAATTCGACCTGTTCGATGTCGCCGAGGTCTTTAAAAGAACACCTTATGTCGCGGATTTGAAACCGGGTGGCCGTTATGTTGCCAAGGACATGTTCGAGGTTGGCGGCATTCCGCTGCTGATGAAGACGCTGCTCGATCATGGCCATCTGCATGGCGAGTGCCTCACCGTCACCGGGCGGACCATTGCTGAGAACCTCAGCAAGGTGAAATGGAACCCGGATCAGGATGTTGTACGTTCTGCCGATAAGCCGCTTTCTCCGACCGGCGGTGTGGTGGGGCTCAAGGGCAACCTCGCCCCTGAAGGTGCGATCGTGAAGGTTGCCGGCATGGACAACCTGAAGTTCGCCGGCCCGGCGCGTTGCTTCGACGGCGAAGAGGCCTGCTTCGAGGCGGTGCGGAACAAGCAATACAAGGAAGGCGAGGTCCTGGTGATCCGCTACGAGGGCCCCAGGGGCGGCCCCGGCATGCGCGAGATGCTGTCCACCACCGCCGCGCTTTACGGCCAGGGCATGGGCGGCAAGGTCGCGCTGATCACCGACGGGCGTTTCTCCGGTGCGACGCGCGGCTTCTGCATCGGCCATGTCGGCCCGGAAGCGGCGGTCGGCGGCCCAATCGCGCTCGTCCGCGACGGCGACATCATCACCATCGACGCCGACAACGGCACCCTCGATGTCAAACTGACAGCCGACGAGCTCGCCAAGCGCAAGGCATCCTGGAAGGCGCGCGCGAGCGAAGCCGGCTCCGGTTATCTGTGGAAATACGCCCAGCAGGTTGGATCGGCCCTAAATGGTGCCGTGACCCATCCCGGTGGTGCTGCCGAGAAGACGACCTATGCGGATATCTAAGCTCATAGGATTGGCCGCCGTGGCCGGGTTCGTTGTCTGGGTGGACGTGGACCCCGTGCTGTCGCTCGACGGCACGCCGTCGCCGAATGCGGCCGCGGTGCCTGCCGCCTCGTTGGCGGCGCCCGATCCGACGATCACCGTGCCGAAGGCCGCGCTGGCGCCACCCAATGCCGCGCTGTTGTCGCCGAGCGATGCGTTCCGCCGTGCCACCGAGGCCCTCAAGAGCGGCGAGCGCAAGAATGCGCTGACCTCGCTACAATACGCCGCCGACCACGGCCACGGCGTCGCGCTCTGGCAGCTCGGCCGCATGTATGCTGAGGGCGATGGCGTGGTGCGCGACGATCGACGCGCCTTCGAATATTTCCGCAAGTTCGCCGACAGCCACGCCGACGACCATCCGGCTGCGCCGCGCTCCCGGTTCGTCGCCAACGCCTTCGTGGCGCTTGGCCATTATTATCTCGACGGCATTCCGAACTCTGCGGTGGAAGCCAGTCCTGAGCGGGCCCGCCGGATGTTCTATCACGCAGCCTCGTACTTCGGTGATCCCGAGGCGCAGTATCAGCTCGCCACGCTCTACGTCGACGGCAATGGCGTCGGCCGCGACGCCAAGCGCGCGGTGCCATGGCTCACGCTCGCTGCCAACAAGGGCCACTACAAGTCGCAGGCGCTGCTTGGCCGCATCCTGTTCCGCGGCGAGCATGGCGTGCGCCAGCCGGCTTCGGGCCTGATGTGGCTTACGGTTGCCAGCGACGGGCCGGGCGCGGGAGTAGCTTGGATTTCCGAGTTGCGCGCCAGCGCGTTCCAGCAGGCGAGCGACCGCGAGCGTGAGGCCGCGCTGGTGCTGCTCGAGCGCTGGGTCGAAGGCCGCCGGCAGTAGGTCAGGTCGGGTCGATCGCCAGATCGACGTATACCGGCACGTGATCCGACGGCTTTTCCCAGGACCGCACATGCTTGTCGATGCCGGCGGCGGTGAGCCGGTCGGCGGCCTGCGGCGACAGCATCATGTGGTCAATGCGGATGCCCCAGTTCTTCTGCCAGGCTCCAGCCTGGTAATCCCAGAACGTGTAGAGGCCGGGATCGTCGCTGGTGGCACGGATCCCGTCGGTCAGCCCCAGGCTGGCGAATGAGCGGAACTTCTCCCGCGTTTGGGGCAGAAACAGCGCGTCGTTCACCCAGACCGCCGGATTGTGCACATCGGCCTCCGTCGGGATGACGTTGTAGTCGCCTGCCAGGATCAGTGGCTCTTCCAGTTTAAGTCGTTCTTGTGCGTAATGAGAAAGCCGCTCCATCCATTTGAGTTTGTAGATATATTTGTCCGTGTTGGGCGGGTTGCCGTTGGGCAGATAGATCGAGGCGACGCGTACCACCCCGGTCGCGGTCGACACCGTTACTTCTAGAAACCGGGCGTGGTCGTCGGTGTCGTCGCCGGGCAGGCCGCGCGTCACGTCATCGAACTTGAAGCGCGAGAGGATTGCCACGCCGTTGAAGGTCTTCTGGCCGTGCACGGCCAAGTTGTAGCCGAGAGACTCGAAGGCGTGGCGGGGGAAGGCGTCGTCCATACATTTGATTTCCTGCAGACAGACGATGTCCGGCCTCCGCTCGGCAAGCCATGCCGTCAGGTGGTCGGTCCGCTGGCGAATGGAGTTCACGTTCCAGGTGGCGATACGCATAGGGCTTTCTGGGGCTTTCCGGTCCGGGCCGGCGGGCGCAGGCGCCAATTAACCACTCGAATGCCGCTCAGAACACCCGGAAGTACTGCAAGCAACAGGGAATATTGGTGTTCTTACTGAAGAACGCGGCAGATGCGTCGTTAGCGGCGTTATGGTATCAATCGGCCCATCCGTGTGGACGCCGCGGGTGGGGCACGTTTGGACCGGACCGGCTGTGAGCTGGCCCGATAGCGAGTTTTCAGAGGATGAGGAAGCGGACCTGGCTGGTGGGGGTGGCTGTGGTGCTCGCCCTGGCGGGCGGCGCTGTCGTGACGCGGGACATCTGGAATCCGCAGGGAGCCGTTGCCCAGGCCCCGCGGCCGAACGCGCAGGCGCGCGGCGTGCCGGTGATCACCGCAGTTGCCGAAAAGAAGAAGGTGCCGCTCCAGGTCGAACTGCTGGGCACCGTGACGCCTATTGCCAGCGTCGCCATCAAGTCGCGGCTCGAAACCGAGATCGTCGGCGTGCATTTCAACGATGGCACCATGGTGAAGCAGGGCGACCTGCTGTTCACGCTGGATGGCCGTGCCATCGAGGCGCAGATCCGCGACCTCGATGCGGTGCTGGTCAGCGCCAAGGCGCAGCTCGAGCAGAACGAGCGCGATCTTGAACGCTACACCGAGCTGGTCGCCAAGAACGCGGCCACGCAAGTCCAACTCAACAACACCAGGACCCAGGTCAACGTCTGGCGCGCCACCGCGAGCTCAACGTCGGCCAAGATCGAAAATCTGAAGGTGCAGCTGTCCTACTGCACGATCCGCGCGCCGATCGCGGGACGCGCCAGCATGGCTGCGGTGAAGGCGGGCAACTTCGTGCGGCCGGCCGATGTTGCGGCGCTCGCCACCATCATCCAGACCGCGCCGGTCTATGTCGCGTTTGCCCTGCCGCAGAACAACCTGCCGGCGTTGCGCGAGGCTCTGGCGGCTGAAACCGCTTCCATCCAGGCGATTATTCCGGGCGAGACGAGGCGCAGCAGCGGTCACGTCTCGATGATCGAGAACACCATCGACCCGGGCACCGGCACGGTCACCGTTCGCGCCACCATGCCGAACGCCGACGGGCTGCTCTGGCCGGGTACGCTGGTGCGGGTGCTGCTGACGTTCCGCGAAGAGACGGCCGTCGTCGTGCCGCCGACCGCGGTGCAGCTCAGCCAGACCGGGTCATTCATCTTTGTGGTCAAGAATGGCGTCGCTACCGTGCAGCCGGTCAAGGTTGCGCGCGTGCAGCAGAACGAAACCATCCTTGAAAGCGGCCTTGAGGGCGGCGAGACCGTCGTCACCGACGGCCAGCTCCGCCTCACCAACGGCGCCAGAGTCACGCCGCGCGCCGCCGGCGCGCCGGCGGGGTCCTGAGCCATGAACCTATCTGAGCTCTGTATCCGCCGCCCGGTGCTGACGACGCTGATCACGGCGTCGTTCATCGTATTCGGGGTGTTTGCTTACAGGCTGCTCGCGGTCGCGGCGCTGCCGCGCGTCGACTTCCCGACCATCCAGATCCAGGCGCAACTGCCAGGCGCGAGCCCGGAGACGATGGCCGCATCGATCGCATCCCCGATCGAGCGGCAGTTGTCGACCATCTCCGGGATCAGCTCGATCACCTCGTCGTCCACCCAGGGCTCGACCTCGATCACCATCCAGTTCGAGCTGAGCCGCGACATCGACAGCGCGGCGCTCGACGTGCAGACTGCGCTCTCCACGGCCGCCCGAAGGCTGCCGCCGGAAATGACCACGCCGCCGCAGTTCCGGAAGGTCAACCCGGGCGATTTCCCGATCCTGTTCATCAGCACGCGCTCGTCGACGCTGCCGCTGTCCGTCGTGAACGAATACGCCGAGACGGTGCTGGCCCAGCAGATTTCGCAGATCCAGGGCGTCGCGCAGGTGCTGGTCTACGGCGCGCAGCGCTTCGCGATCCGCGTCCAGGTCGATCCGTCCGCCGCGGCGGCGCGTAACATCTCGCTCGACGAAATCCGCAACGCGGTGAGCCGCGCGAATTCCAACGTGCCGGTCGGCACGCTGGCCGGAGACACGCAGAACATCACGCTCAATGCCTCCGGTGCGATGACCAAGGCGGCCGACTACAAGCAAATCACGGTCGCTTACCGCAACGGTGTGTCGGTGAAGCTCGAAGAGGTGGCGCGCGTCCTCGACAGCGTGGAGAACGACAAGGTCGCGAGCTGGTTCAATGATGAGCGCGCTATCGTGCTGGCGATTCAGCGCCAGCCCGACGCCAACACCGTGGCGGTGGTGGACGCCGTGCGCGAGCGGTTGCCCGCATTCCGCGCCCAGGTGCCGGCCGCGATCGAGATGCAGTTCCTGCTCGACCGCTCTCTATCGATCCGGGACTCGGTCGCCGAGGTGCAATTCCACCTGGCGATCTCGATCACGCTGGTCGTCCTGGTGATCTTCCTGTTCCTGCGCAAGGCCTCCGCGACCATCATTCCCTCGCTCGCGGTGCCGGTGTCGCTGGTCGGCACCTTCGCGGCGATGTACGCGTTCGGCTTCTCGATCAACAACATGACGCTGCTCGCGCTCGCGCTGTCGGTCGGCTTCGTGGTCGACGACGCGATCGTGATGCTGGAGAACATCGCGCGTCACATCGAAGGCGGCATGCGGCCGTTCGAGGCGGCGCTGAAAGGCTCGCGCGAGGTCGGCTTCACCATCATTTCGATCACCTTCTCGCTGATCGCAGTGTTCATCCCGGTGCTACTGATGGGCGGCATGGTCGGCCGCGTGTTCCGCGAATTCGCGGTGACGATTTCGGTCGCGATTGTCGTTTCGGGATTCGTCTCGCTGACGCTGACGCCCATGCTGTGCGCGCGCGTGCTCAAGGTTCATCACGAGAACGAGAAGCAGATGTTCATTCTGCGCTGGTTCGATGCGATGTTCCGCAGCTGGCTTCGCGCCTACGAATGGTCGCTGGATTGGGCGATCAAATACAAAGCGATCATGCTGGGGGTCACCTTCGCGACGCTAGGCGTCTCGATCTGGCTGTACATGGTGATCCCGAAGGGCTTCTTCCCGGCCGAGGACACCGGCTACATCTCCGTCACCACCGAAGGCCCGAGCGACATCGCTTTCCCGGCGATGATCGAATTGCAGCGCAAGGTCGCCGACATCATCCGCCAGGATCCGGCGGTCGAATATCTCAACTCGACCGTCGGCACCGGCGGCCCCAACCCGACGTCGAACTACGGCCGCATGCTGCTCGGCCTCAAGCCGATGAGCGTGCGCAAGGAGAACTCGACCGCCATAATCCAGCGGCTGCGACGCACCGCCAACACGGTGCCGGGCCTCGCGGTCTACTTCCAGAACATCCAGAACATCCGCGTGGTGGCGCGCATTTCCAAGAGCGAGTTCCAGTACACGCTGCAATCCAGCGACACCGAGGCGCTCTACCGGATTACCCCCGAGCTGCAGGCCGCGGTCGAAAAGATCGAAGGGCTGCGCGACGTCACCAGCGACCTCTACATCAAGAATCCGGAAATGGTCGTCGAGGTCGACCGCGAGAAGGCGGCAGTCTACGGCATCACCGTCGATCAGATCCGACAGGAGCTCTACAATGCGTTCGGCTCGCGCCAGATCGGCACCATCTACACGCCGTCGAACGATTACCAGATCATCATGCAGAGCATGCCGGAGTTCCAGACGGACCCGACAGCGCTCTCCAAGATATTCCTCAAGACACGGGCAGACAATACGGCCACGGGCGCGGTCGGCGGCGGTGCGAGCGGCACCGGCGTGCTGACCGGGCCGTCGATCCCGTTGTCAGCGGTCACCAGGCTGGTCCCGTCGGTCGGGCCGTTGCAGGTCAACCATCAGGGCCAGCAGCCGGCGGCGACGATTTCGTTCAACCTCGCGCCCGGCGTATCGCTCGGCTACGCGGTCGACCAGATTCAGCGGATCGAACGCGAGGCCGGTCTGCCAGCCTCGATCACCACCGGCTTCCAGGGCTCGGCGCAGGTGTTCCAGGAGTCGCTGAAGGGGCAGGGCATCCTGGTGCTGGCCGCGATCTTCGCCGCATATGTGGTGCTCGGCATTCTCTATGAGAGCTTCATTCATCCGATCACCATCATCTCCGGCCTGCCGTCGGCCGGCATCGGCGCGCTGCTGACGTTGATGCTGTTCAAGATGGACCTCTCGGTCATCGCCATGATCGGCATCGTCATGCTGGTGGGCATCGTGAAGAAGAATGCGATCATGATGATCGACTTCGCGATCGAGCGAAGACGCGTCGGCCTCGGCGCCGAGGCCGCGATCCGCGAGGCGGCGCTGCTGCGCTTTCGCCCCATCATGATGACGACCTTTGCCGCGATTTTCGGCGCGCTGCCGATTGCGATCGGCTCGGGCGCCGGCGCGGAGCTGCGCCAGCCGCTCGGCGTCGCGGTGGTCGGCGGCCTGCTGCTCTCGCAGCTGCTGACGCTCTACATCACGCCGGTCGTCTACCTCTACCTCGACCGCATCGACCGCCGCATCAAGCGCCGGCTCGAGCCGCAGCTCGATGAGGTTCCCGAGCCGATCAAGCCCGCAGTGGCGGCGGAGTAGTCATGGCGTTGCGTTTGTTGTGCTGGTGCGTCGCCGTGCTGATCGGTCTGCAAGGCAGCGCCTTTGCACAAGCGTGGCCGAGCAAGCCGATCCGCGTCATCATCCCGTTCGGCGCCGGCAGCGCCACCGACGTCATTCCGCGCATCGTGTTCGAGCCGCTTTCGGCACAGCTCGGCCAGGCGATTGTGGTCGAGAACCGCGTCGGCGCGGGCGGTACGCTCGGCGTCGCCGCGGCCGCCACCGCGGAGGCCGACGGTTATACGCTGCTCGCGCACTCCAACGCGCACACGATCTCACCCGCCATCTATTCGAAGCTGGTGTACGATCCTGCCGGCGATTTCGCCGGTATCACGCCATTCGGGGCGGTGCCGAACGTCCTGATCATCTCGCCGTCCAGGGGGATCAAAACTATCCAGGAGCTTGTTGCTGCGAGCAAGGCGAAGCCCGGCACGCTCAACTACGCTTCGGTCGGGGTGGGCTCCGGCACGCATTTCAGCGTCGAGAAATTCAAGCTGAGTTCTGGTCTCGATGCGCAGCACATCCCGTACAAGGGCGGCCCCGAGGCGCTGACTGACGTGATCGCCGGCCGCGTCGACTTTTACTTCTGCCCAATCAACACGGCATTGCCGCACATCCGCAACGGCAACCTGATCGCGCTGGTGACCAGCGCGACGACGCGCTCACCTGAGTTGCCCGATGTGCCGACCACCGCCGAAGCCGGCTACAAGGACGCCGACTTCCCGATCTGGATCGGGCTGATGGCGCCGGCCAAGACCTCCCGCGCGATTGTCGAAAGGCTGCACGCCGAAACGGTTAAGGCGATCCAACTGCCGGCTACGCAAGAGCGGCTGGTGAAAACCGGCGTCGCGCAGATGATCCTGAAGCCCGCGGAATTCGACGCGCGCATCCGCGCCGAGATCGCGGCCAACGGCGCAGTCGCCAAGGCCGCCGGCATCAAGCCGAACTAGCTTCGTCGCTCCGGCATAGGTCTTGCTTTTTGTTCCTCCGAAACTGGAGGAACATCCCGTGCATCGCATCAGTCTTGCCGTTTTGGCCTGTCTTGCCGTCTGCAGCGGCGCATTCGCGGACGTTTGGCCGTCGAAACCGATCCGCGCCATCATTCCGTTCGGCGCCGGCAGCGCGGTCGACGTCGTGCCGCGCATCGTTTTCGAGCAGTTGTCGCAACAATTGGGGCAGACGATCGTCGTGGAAAATCGCGGCGGGGCCGGCGGCACCATCGGGACCTCGGCGGTCGCCAAGGCTGATCCCGACGGCTACACCATCCTGGTGCATTCCTCCGCGCACACCATTACGGCCGCGCTCTATCCTGTGCTGTCGTATGACGTAACCAAAGATTTCGTGACGGTCGGTGCGATCGGCAGCGTGCCGAACATCATGATCGTCGCGCCTTCGAGGGGCTTCAAGACCGCGAAAGAATACGTCGAGCACTCCAGGGCCAATCCAACGTCGTCGAACTTCGCCTCGCTCGGTATTGGCTCCGCGGTGCACCTGAGCGCCGAGCGGTTCAGGCTCAGCGCCGGATTCAACTCCACCAACATCCCCTTCAAGGGCGGCGCGGAGGCGCTCACCGAGATCATCGCCGGCCGCGTCGATTTCTACTTCTGCCCAATCGCGACCTCGATGCCGCATATCAAGGCGGGGCGGCTGCTCGGCCTCGCGGTTTCGAGCCCGCAGCGCGCGTCCGCGATGCCCGACATCCCGACCACGCTGGAACTGGGCTACCCCGACTCCGACTACACGTTCTGGATGGGCATCTTCATGCCGGCCAAGACGCCCCCGGAAGTCGTGGCGAAATTCGGCGCCGAGTTGAAGAAGGCGCTCGATGCGTCGGCGATCAAGGAGAAACTCGCGGCGCTTGGTGTCGAGGCCATGCCGCTGACCGCCGCGCAATTCGACGCGCAGGTCAAGCAGGAGGTCATGACCTACGGCGCGTTCGCCAAGGCTGCGGGGCTAAAAGGGAATTGATATGGGGAGTGAGGCGAGAGCACCTATGCTTGATCGCCCGACAGCGGCCGACATGAGGTTGCCGCCCCCTTCCGAAGGGCCAACCTGACCGGTACGCTGAGCAACCTGAGCGGGGTACCGCGCCTCCACGGCGCCGGTTATCCTCTGCTCACAACCGGGCATCGTCATGCGTGCTTTGATCGCCGCCGTTCTTATTGCAGCCACAACGCCAGGGCTCGCGGCGGAAGTGTCCATTCCGGATGGCAACACCGTGATCCTCAATGGTGTGACGTACAGGCTTGAAGGGATCGACGCGCCGCAGACGGACCAGACATGCCTGGACGATAAAGGGGGTGCCTGGACATGCGGTATCGCGGCACGCGACCGCTTGCAGGAGTACGTTCGAAAACGCGACATACGTTGCACTGACCGGGGCGCAGACAGCATTCATCGCAAGAGGAGAGTCGGCGAGTGTTGGGTCGAGGGCGAGACTACAAGCCTGAATCAATGGATGGTACAGCAGGGCTGGGCGCTGAATGCCGACCGCTCCGTTAGGGGCCGTTTCAAGGCCGACAGGGACAGTGCGAGTGCCAAACGCCTGGGGCTTTGGAACGGTTGCTTCATAGCACCCGATGACTTGAGGCGGATTACGATCAGCACGGCAGGCTTGCTGGGCGCCACGTGCCCGAAAGCGAGCAACTGGCGGGTCCGTGAAATGCTGTTTCCAGAATTCCCCGTCATGCCACCCGGATGCGACATCAAGGGAAAGTCCGTTCTGCGCTCACAGATGGGGGGCTATCGCGGCATTTATCATCTGGCGAACTGCCGCAGTTATGCCCGCACCAAACCCACGCACCGATGGTTCTGCTCGGAAGAAGAAGCCCAAGCCGTGGGCTTCCGCAAGTCGTACACCTGCTGAACGGGCTGCGCTCGCGGGCGCGCTAAAGCGTAAAGCTGGTCCCGCAGCCGCAGGAGGCCTTGGCCAGCGGATTGTTGATTTTGAACGCGGCGCCGATCAGGTCGTCGACGAAGTCGATTTCCGATCCGGCCAGGTACTGCAGCGACACCGAGTCGATCAGCACGGTGGCGTTGTCCCGCGCCACAACGATATCGTCCTCGGCTGCCTTGGCGCGCTCGACGTCGAACTTGTATTGGAAGCCCGAGCAGCCGCCGCCTTGCACGCTGACGCGCAGCATGGCTCCAGCCGGCTCGGCCCTGAGGATTTCGCCGATCCGCCGCGCAGCCCGCTCTGTGACAGTGACGTTGGTCATGCCGGCCCTTTATAACAGCTCCAATTCGCAGCCGCTGGGCTGCAAGGCGCTTGGCCTGTGTGATAGTTAAGTGCGCCGGCGCGCAACGTCAATCGGACAAAGGCCCAGCCATGGCGGTCACGGTGTCCGCGCCTTTTGCCTCCAATGTGCGCAACAGCCGGGGCCGGCTGCACCGCGAGCCGGCCAGCGGCACGCGAAGCGCGTTCCGCCGCGATTGCGACCGTATCATCCACGCCACCGCGTTCCGGCGTCTCGCCCATAAGACTCAGGTCTTCGTGTTTCACGAAGGCGACCATTTCCGCACCCGGCTGACCCACACGTTGGAGGTCGCGCAGGTGGCGCGCTCGCTCGCCCGCGCGCTCGGTCTCGACGAGGATCTTGCGGAGGGCTCGGCGCTTGGCCACGATCTCGGCCATCCGCCGTTCGGCCACGCGGGCGAGCGCGCGCTGGATCACTGCCTTGCTGCGTTCGGCGGCTTCGATCACAACGCGCAGACCTTGCGGGTGGTGACGGCGCTGGAGCGGCCCTATCCGGGTTTCGACGGCCTCAATCTCACCTTCGAAACGCTCGAAGGGCTGGTGAAGCACAACGGCCCGCTGACCGATCGAAGCGGCCACGCGATCGAACGGCACGGCAAACGCGAGCTGCCGCGCGGCATCGCCGAATACTGTCGCACCCACGACCTCGAACTATGGAGCTATCCGAGCGCCGAGGCGCAGGCGGGCGCGATATCCGACGACATTGCATACGACGCGCATGACATCGACGACGGGTTGCGGGCTGAAATGTTCGGCATCGATGACCTCGCGGCGGTGCCGTTGATTGGCGACATCCTGCATGGCATCGACAAGGATCATCCGCGCATCGATGCGGGCCGCCGCGTTCATGAGCTGCGCCGCCGGTTGATCACCCGCATGATCGAGGATGTGATCGCGCAGACGCTGCGCAACGTTGCCGAGCGCGGCATCGATTCCCCTGCCGGCGTGCGCGCCGCGTCCGCTCCGGTTGTGACGTTCTCGCCCGCAATGGCGGAGGCCGACCGCGCCATCAAGGGTTTTCTCTATCCGCGGCTTTATCGCCACGCGCGCATCATGGGGATCATGAACGACGCGGAACAGGTGGTCCGCAACCTGTTCTCGCACTATGTCGAACGGCCCGCCGACATGCCGGCGGAATGGCGGCAGGGCCCGGACGATCCCGCCGCCCGCGCATTGCGAATCGCGGACTTCATCGCGGGCATGACCGACCGCTATGCGATGGTCGAGCACCAGCGGCTGATCGGGAATACCCCGGAATTGCGCTGACGCCGGGGGTCGCACCCCCAACGGCGATTTGCTATCACCCCGCGCGCATGAACGTTTTCAAGCTCTTCACCGCACATGTCCGCGATGCCGTCGATACGCTGGCCAAGGCCGGCATGTTTCCGGCGCCGCCCGCGCTTGAGCGCATCGTGGTCGAGCCGCCGCGCGAGGCGGGCCACGGCGATCTTGCCACCAACGCGGCGATGGTGCTGGCGAAGGACGCGGGGCTCAAGCCACGCGACCTGGCGGAAAAGATCGCGGCTGAGCTGGAGAAGCGGCCGGAGATCACCAAGACCGAGATCGCGGGGCCGGGTTTCATCAACCTGACGCTCGATCCGGCGGTTTGGCGCGATGCGCTCGCCACGGCGATCAAGGCCCGGGTGGATTACGGGCGAGGCGAGGGCGGCGACCACCACAAGGTCAATGTGGAGTACGTCTCCGCCAATCCGACCGGGCCGATGCACGTCGGCCATTGCCGCGGCGCGGTGTTCGGCGACGCGCTGGCGAACCTCCTCGCGTTCGCGGGCCTCAAGGTCACGCGCGAGTACTACATCAACGATGCCGGCGCGCAGGTCGACGCGCTGGCGCGCTCGGCATACCTGCGCTACCGCGAGGCGCTCGGCGAAAATATCGGCGCGATCCCGGAAGGGCTCTATCCCGGCGACTACCTCAAGCCAGTCGGCGAAACGCTCGCGCAGGAGTACGGCGACAGGCTCAAGGGCAAGCCGGAGTCCGAGTGGCTGGCGCCGGTGCGCAGCAAAGCCGTCGCGATGATGATGGACATGATCCGCGGCGATCTCGCCGCGCTTAACGTGCGGCACGACGTGTTCTTTTCCGAGCGTTCGCTGGTCGAGGGCGGGGATAAGGTCGGCGCCACCATCGAGGCGCTCCGGAAGAGCCAGAAGATCTACGAAGGACGGCTTCCTCCGCCCAAAGGAGCGCCCGAGCAAGACTACGAGGGTCGCGAGCAAACGCTGTTCCGGTCCACCGAGTTCGGCGACGATGTCGATCGGCCTTTGAAGAAATCGGATGGCAGCTACACCTACTTCGCCTCCGACATCGCCTATCACAAATCGAAATTCGAGCGCGGCTTCAACGACATGATCGATGTCTGGGGCGCCGACCACGGCGGCTACATCAAGCGCATGAAGGCCGCCGTCAAAGCGGTCAGCGCCGGCGCCGCCGACCTCGACGTGAAAGTCGTTCAATTGGTGAAGCTCACCCGCGCCGGCGTCGAAGTGAAAATGTCCAAGCGGTCCGGGGAGTTCGTCACGTTACGTGAAGTGGTGGATGAGGTCGGCAAGGACGCCGTGCGCTTCATGATGCTGTACCGCAAGAATGACGCGCCACTCGACTTCGACCTCGCCAAGGTGATCGAAAAGTCACGTGAAAATCCGGTGTTCTATGTGCAGTATGGCCACGCCCGCGGCTATTCGATCTTCCGCAATGCTGCGCCGGTGCTGCCCGATTTGCCGATGGAACCGGTGACCCGTGCGGCCGCGCTCGAACAGGCAAAATTGACGCGGCTTGATGACGCGGCGGAACTCGCCCTGATGCGAAAGCTCGCGCTTTACCCGCGCCTCGTGGAAGCCTCCGCGGAGGCCCATGAACCGCACCGGATTGCCTTCTATCTCTATGAATTAGCGAGCGAATTTCATGCCCAATGGACCCGCGGCAACGATGCGCCCCATTTACGCTTCATTATCCAAGATGATCCAGAAATGACATTGGCGCGACTGGCCCTTGTGCAGGGTGTTGTGACGGTAATTGCCTCTGGATTGGCCCTGTTGGGCGTCGAGGCGCCCGAGGAAATGCGATAGCCTCACCGCCGATGACGTGAAATCGCCGCAAGCGCGGTTCACCCCATCGGTCGTACCGGACACGGAAAGCGTCATGACGGACGACAACGCACGTTACCGATCGAACGACCCCTTCGCGCGCACGCCGGATCAGGGCGGGCATGGCAGCGATCCGCTGGCCGAATTGGCGCGTTTGATCGGCCAGAACGACCCGTTTGCCGACCTTGCTCGCGAGCAGCAGCACGCAGAGCCGCCGCGCGCACCGCAGCCGTATGACGACCCGGCACCTCAAAACGAGCAATATCACCACGCCGATCATCACAATGGTCAGCCGGCTCACGATCCGCGTTACGACGCTCCGTATCCTGCCGATCCGGCGCCGCATTTTGTTGAGCCCGCGCCGCTTCCACCGGACCCTGCACCAGTCGTGGATTGGCACAAGCAGCCGCCGTTCGATCCGTTTGCCCCGGCATCGTCCCGCGGGCCGGAATCGCACGCCGCCGATCGCCACCGGGACGAGGCACCTTCCCACCGCACCTCGCCCGCCGAGTACTCTTTTCCGTCCCCTCATTCCCCGCAAGCGCGGCCTTCCAACTCGTCCTCGTACGATGCGCCGCCCTCCGACGCGCCGTTTGCCGCGCCTTCCCATCATGAGCCGGCCGGCACTCCGTCGCCGCCGTTCCACTTGGCATCCGGCCGTGCGCCTTCGCCGCCGCCGCTCGATGAGTATTACGACGACGCCCCGCAGGGCGGCCGCCGCAAAGGGCTGATCACGGTCGCCGCCGTATTCATGCTCGCGGTGGTCGGCACCGCGGGTGCGTTCGGCTATCGCACCTGGTTTGGCGGTCCAAGCGTGAAGCCGGCTCCGGCGGTGATCCGCGCCAGCGCCGAGCCGGCCAAAGTTGCGCCTCCGGCCCTGGCAGTCGATCCGAATGCCAACAAGATCAGCTACGACCGGTTCGGCGATCGCGGTCAGAACGAGAAGGTTGTGCCACGCGAAGAAAAGCCGGTTGATGTCAGGGATGCGACGCGAACCGGCTCCGCCATGTCCCAGGTGCCGCTGCCCAGTCAGCAAGCTGCCGCGGCCACGCCCAACGGCGGCACACCGCCGAGCGTGCTGACCGATCCCAAGAAGGTGCGCACCGTGACGATCCGTCCGGATGCGCCGGACAATTCCATCGCGCGCCCGCCGATAGTGACGCCGCCGGCACAGGCCGCACCCGCTCGCCAAGCGGCCGCTGGGCCGTCCAACGCGCCGCTCGATCTCGCCAATCCCGCATCGCCGCCGCAGCAGGCCCGCGCCGCGGCGGTCCGGCAGACGCCGCCATCTGCGGTCCGTCCGGCGCCAGCGCCGACTTCGGGCAACGCGCCGCTGTCGCTGGCTCCTGAAAATGCCCCGCTGCCGCCGCCCGGTACCGCGCGGGCGGCCGCGCCGACGCGCGTGGCGGCGGCTCCGGCCGCATCGGGCAACGGCAGCTACCTCGTGCAGGTTTCGTCCCAGCGCAGCGAGGCGGATGCCCAGGTTGCATTCCGCAGCGTCAAGTCCAAGTATTCGAGCGTGCTCGGCAATCGTCAGCCGGTGATCCGGCGCGCCGACGTGACGGGGAAGGGCACCTACTACCGCGCCATGGTCGGGCCGTTCACCACCCGCGATCAGGCGATCCAGCTTTGCAGCAGCCTGAAGGCGGCGGGCGGCGATTGCGTTGTCCAGGCCAACTAACTGACCCTCGGTCATGAACGTGACCCTGCGGTCATGAACTTGACCCCCGGCGCCGACGCAAGCTAAGGCGCGCCGATGGCGGCGCGCGCTTTCATCTCGGGGTTATCCGGTCCGGCGCTCACGGCGGACGAGCGCGCGTTCCTGCGCGAGGCCCGTCCCTGGGGCCTCATCCTGTTCAAGCGGAACATCGAGGACAAAGCCCAGGTCGCGCGCCTGGTGCAGGATTCCCTGGCAGCGATCGGCATCGCCGGCACTCCCGTGCTGGTCGACCAGGAGGGCGGCCGGGTGCAACGCCTGGGCCCACCGCACTGGCCGGCCTATCCGGCGGGAGCGGCATACGGCGAGCTCTACCAAAGGGATAGGCCGAAGGGCCTCCGGGCGGCATGGCTGGGCGCCCGGCTGATCGCGGCCGATCTCAAGGCGCTCGGCATCGACGTTGATTGCCTGCCGCTGGCCGACCTTCCGGTGCGTGGCGCCGACCGGGTGATCGGCGACCGCGCCTACGGCGAGACGCCGGACCAGGTCGCGGCGCTGGCCGCGGCGGCGGCGGAGGGGCTGCTGGACGGCGGCGTTCTCCCGGTGCTCAAGCACATCCCGGGGCACGGCCGCGCCAATGCCGACAGCCACCTCAGTCTGCCGGTGGTGCGGGCCTCGAAAGCCGAACTGGAAGCCACTGATTTTGCCGCATTTCTGCCGCTCAAGGGATTACCTCTGGGGATGACGGCCCACGTGGTCTTCACGGCCTTCGATCCCGTGCTACCTGTGACCACATCGGCCACAATGATCCGCGAAGTGATTCGCGGCTTCATCGGTTTTGACGGATTTTTGATGGGCGACGACGTGTCCATGGGCGCATTGAGCGGTTCGATCGGCGAGCGCAGCCGCGCCTCGCAGGCTGCGGGTTGCGACCTGGTCCTGCATTGCAACGGCAAGCTCGACGAGATGCGCGACGTCGCCGCCGAGGCGCCGGAACTCGTCGGCGAACCCGCGCGCCGCGCTAATGTGGCGCTCGCGCGCCGCCGCGAGCCGTCGCCGATCGACCTCGCCGCAGCGCGTCGCGAGTTCGCCGGCTTGATGGAGACCCGTATCGCATGAGCGATGCCCTGAGCTTCGAAGGCGAGATCGGCGCCGAACGCGCCAGCGACGAGCCGGCGCTGGTGGTCGACGTCGAGGGCTTCGAAGGCCCGCTCGACCTGCTGCTCTCGCTCGCGCGCAACCAGAAGGTCGACCTTGCCAAGATCTCGATCTTGGCGCTGGCCGACCAGTATCTCGCGTTCATCGAGGAGGCGCGCAAGCTGCGGCTTGAGCTCGCCGCCGACTATCTCGTGATGGCGGCGTGGCTGGCCTACCTGAAATCGCGCCTGCTGCTGCCCGAGGTCGCCGATCCCAACTCTCCCAGCGCCGAGGAGATGGCCAACGCGCTGGCGTGGCGGCTCAAGCGGCTGGAGGCGTTCCGCGAAGTCTCCGCCAAGCTGATGGACCGGCCGCAGCTCCAGCGCGACGTGTTCCGCCGCGGCGATCCGGAGCCGATCACCGACATCAAGACTCCGGAATGGACGGCGACGCTCTACGATCTGCTCTCGGCCTACGCCGCGCAGCGCCAGCAGAGCGCACTCGGCCACGTCACCTTCAAGCAGCGCAACGTCTGGTCGCTGCAGGAGGCGCGCGAGGCGCTGGAGCGGCTGATCGGGCGGGCCGGCGACTGGAGCCGGCTCGACGAGTATCTGATCTCGTACATGGTCGAGCCTGCGATGCGCGCCACGGTGTTCGCGTCGAGCCTGGCTTCGACGCTGGAGTTGGTGCGCGAGGGCGTGATCGAGGTGCATCAGCAGAGCGCGTTCGCGCCGATCTATCTGCGCAAGCGCGAAGTCATCGGACATGTGGCGGCGGCATCGAGCGATGCCGCGCCGCGCACGATTGAATGAATTTTGCAAGGAGAGCGGAGGCATGGCGGCCTTGGCGGAACGACGTATCATTCCTCACGACGAACTGAAGTCCCGGAAGGAACGCAAGGACAGCGAGGTGGCGGAGCTACGTCCGGAGCACCTGCGGCTGCTCGAGGCTTTGCTGTTCGCCGCGCCGGTGCCGCTCGACGAGAAGACGCTCGGCGCGCGGTTGCCCGAGGAGGTCGATCTGCGCCAGACGTTGCGCGCGCTGCAGGCCGAATACGCGCCGCGCGGCGTCAACCTGGTGAAGGTCGGAACCAAGTGGGCGTTCCGCACCGCCAACGATCTGTCCTGGCTCCTCACCAAGGAAGCGGTGATTCCGAAGAAGCTGTCGCGGGCGGCGATCGAGACGCTGTCGGTGATCGCGTACCATCAGCCGGTCACCCGCGTCGAGGTCGAGGAGATCCGCGGCGTCGTCATGTCCAAGGGCACGTTCGACGTGCTGATGGAAACCGGCTGGATCAGGCCGCGCGGCCGCCGCAAGACGCCGGGCCGCCCGCTCACCTACGGCACCACCGAGACCTTCCTGTCGCATTTCCAGTTGGAAGCGCTGACCGACCTGCCGGGCCTCGAGGAGCTGAAAGGTTCCGGCCTGCTCGATGGCCGCCTCCCGCCGGGCTTCGCGGTGCCGGCGCCCTCGGACGATCCGGCGTTGCGCGACGATGAGGACCCGCTCGAGCCGGGCGATCTCGATCTGGGGCTCGCGCCGCCGCCCGAGCGCGTGGAGGAATAATCTCTCTGACTCGCGCGGTTAGCCACGATCGACGAGGCGCGACAGCGCGCCCGCTTGTTAACCTTGTTTTTGCCCCCCTGGGGGCCTAGGTTCTCAAAAAACCGAATGGGGACGGCGCAAAACGCCGGTCGGTTGGAGGAGTTTCTATGGGTTCGATGAGCATCTGGCACTGGATCGTGGTGATTGCCGTGGTCTTGCTGCTGTTCGGCCGTGGCAAGATTTCCGAGCTGATGGGCGACGTCGCGCAGGGCATCAAGTCGTTCAAGAAGGGCATGTCGGAGGACGAAACCGCCAAGACCGACACGCCGCCGGCCGATCCCAAGACCATCGATTCCAAGACGATCGATCACCAGAACGCGAACACCGCGCAGGCCCAGCAGGCCAAGACCGAGCGCAAGTTCGAGGGCACCGCGGGCTAGGCGACACCGTTCGACGGCGTCGGGTTGAATGAGGGGCGCCGGCGGATGCTAGCGCCCCTTGGAGTTTGTAGAATGTTGAAGTCGCTCACTGTCATTCCAAGGCCGGCCGAAGGCCGGAACCCGGAATCCAGATGCGGGTTCGGAATCCTCCGCTGGATTCCGGGTTCGCACGCTTCGCGTGCGCCCCGGAATGACGGCGGTAGGTTTCGCGTGAGCTAACCCATGTTCGACATCGGCTGGAGCGAATTGCTGGTGATCGGCGTCGTCGCGCTGATCGCGATCGGGCCGAAGGAATTGCCCGGCGTGCTGCGCATGGTCGGGCAGTGGATGGGCAAGGTGCGCCGCATGGCGTCCGAATTCCAGGGCCAGTTCCAGGAAGCCATGCGCGAGGCCGAGATGGCCGACATCAAGAAGCAGGTCGACGACATCACCACCTCCGCGACCAGCGTGACCAACTTCGATCCGCTCGGCGACATCAGCAAGCAATTCGCGACCGCGATCGAGGACAAGCCGGCGCAGAGCGCGACGTCGGGCGAGCCGGCCGTTGCGACGCCGTCTGAGCCCGCGCCGGTTTCGCAGGACAACGCCACGGCGCAGCCCGCCTCCAGCACGCCGAGCGAGTCCGATGCCGCCGCGCCGCAGCCCAAGGTCGGGAGCAGCGCGTGATGCGCAGCGAAGACGACGAAAAGGAGATCGAGGCCAGCAAGGCTCCGCTGATGGAGCACCTGGTCGAGCTGCGCTCGCGGCTGATCAAGGCGGTGCTCGCGTTCTTCATCGCCGCGGTGATCTGCTTCTTCTTCGCCAAGCAGATCTACAATGTGCTGGTGTGGCCATACGTTCTCGTGGCCGGTATCGAGAACACCAAGTTCATCTACACCGCGCTGCTCGAATACTTCATCACTCAGCTCAAGCTCGCGATGTTCGGCGCGGCGTTCTTCGCATTCCCGATCATCGCGACGCAGATCTACATGTTCGTGGCGCCCGGCCTCTACCGCAACGAGCGCCATGCCTTCGTGCCGTACCTGATCGCGACACCGATCTTCTTCCTGCTCGGCGCGATGGTGGTGTATTTCCTCGTGATGCCGATGCTGGTGCGTTTTTCACTCGGGATGCAGCAAAGCCCGGGCGACGGCTACGCCGAGATCGCGCTGCTGCCCAAGGTCGGCGAATACCTGTCGCTGATGATGAGCCTGGTGCTGGCGTTCGGCGTCGCGTTCCAGCTTCCGGTGATCCTGACGCTGCTCGGCAAGATCGGCATCCTGACGTCGCAGACGCTGCGGGAGAAGCGGCGCTATTTCATCGTCGGCGCCTTCGTGATCGCGGCGGTGCTCACGCCTCCAGATGTACTCAGTCAAATGTCGCTGGCGATCCCGCTGATGCTGCTCTACGAGCTGTCGATCTGGTCGGTGAAGATGGTGGAAGCCAGGGCGGCGGCGCAGCCCGCGGCCGGCTCCGCCAGCCCGGCGGAGTAGCGTTAGGAAGAAACCATCTTCCGCGCCCAATCCGTCACCCTGAGGTGCGAGCGAAGCGAGCCTCGAAGGGTCGACGGCCCGGATGCTGCAATGTCATGGCCGTCCATGCTTCGAGGGCCATGCTTCGCATGGCCACCTCAGGATGACGGGATAGCCGGTTTTTTCGCTGAACCGCTGTTATAACAGCGCGTCGATTCTGAATTAGGCATTCAATGCACGACATCCGATTCGTCCGCGAAAACGCCGCCGCTTTCGACGCTGCGCTCGCGCGACGCGGCCTGCAGGGCGAGGCCGACAAGTTGATCGCGATCGACGAGCGCCGCCGCGGCGCGATCCTGAAGTTCGAGCAGGCGCAGGCGCGACGCAACGCGGCGTCGAAAGAGATCGGTCAGGCCAAGGCGAAGAAGGACGACGCCACGGCGAACAGGCTGATGGCCGAGGTCAACGAACTGAAAGAAAAGCTCCCGGCGCTCGAGGCGGAGTCGAAGGCTGCCGAAGAGGAACTGAACAAGATTCTCGCCACCATCCCGAACCTGCCGCTCGCCGAAGTGCCGGACGGCAAGGACGAGACCGGCAACGTCGAGCATCACAAGCACGGCGCGAAGCGCGACTATGCGTTCAAGCCCAAGCAGCATTTCGAGCTCGGCGAAGCGCTCGGCATGATGGATTTCGAGACCGCGGCGAAATTGTCCGGCGCGCGGTTCGTGGTGCTGAGGGGCGCGCTGGCGCGCATGGACCGCGCGCTCGGGCAGATGATGCTCGACGTGCATACGGGCGAGCATGGGTATGAGGAGATCAATCCGCCCTTACTCGTCCGCAATGAAACGATGTTCGGTACCGCACAGCTACCGAAATTCAAGGACGACCAATTTTCAGCGCATCGAGCGCTGACAGTCGATGAGTGGAGCAAGGTTGCCGACCAGCTCAACGAGGATCGATTTTGGAAGCAGGCCGGAGACTCAAAACAACGCTTTACGGCAGATGGGTTGATCCGAGTTGAGGAAATCCGCTCGCAACTAGGTCATTTATGGCTCATCCCTACCGCCGAAGTCTCGCTCACAAACCTCGTCCGCGAATCCATTGTCGACGAATCCGCGCTTCCCATGCGCCTCACCGCCTGCACGCCGTGCTTCCGCGCCGAAGCGGGCGCTGCGGGCAAGGATACGCGCGGCATGATCCGCCAGCATCAGTTCACCAAGGTCGAATTGGTCTCGATCACCACGCCCGAGCAATCGATGGTCGAGCACGAGCGCATGCTCGCCAGCGCCGAGGCGGTGCTGAAGAAGCTCGACCTGCACTACCGCGTCGTCACGCTGTGCACCGGCGACATGGGCTTCGCCTCGCAGAAGACCTACGACATCGAGGTCTGGCTACCGGGCCAGAACATGTACCGCGAGATTTCGTCGTGCTCGGTGTGCGGCGATTTTCAAGCGCGGCGCATGAACGCGCGCTTCAAGGGCAAAG
>JBEVIJ010000209.1:0-20557 GCA_040510745.1 Xanthobacteraceae bacterium | reverse complement strand
TTAACACGATCATTGGGTATTCGAGCATTCGCTAAAATCCGCGTTCATTACGCGGCGGGGAATCTCCCGATCACTAGAATATATCGGAGTTCTGCGTTCGACTTGCGTGCACGACCACCAAGACGGGCAAGAGTGGCAAGTCGAAGAAGAAGTGCACCACCTCGACCACGTGGGTGCCGGACAACCACAACACGTGGAACGGCTGCATCACCGACCGCGACCAGGATTACGACGTCACGAACACGACGCCGAACCCCGGCACGCCCGCCACGCTGTTCCCTGCGGAGCAGGGTAACGATTGCCCGGCCAGGATGATGGGCCTGAGCTTCGACTGGAACGCGCTCAAGGCCAAGGTCGACGAACTGCAGCCCGACGTGACCAACCAGCCCATTGGCCTCGCCTGGGCCTGGATGGCGCTGACGCAGGGCGCTCCGCTCAATCCGCCGGCCAAGACCGCCGACATGCAACAGGCCATCATCCTGTTCTCGGACGGCTTGAACACCGAGAACCGCTGGTGGAACGACCAGGACAAGATCGACAAACGCCAGGCGCTCATGTGCACCAACGTGAAAGCCGCGGGCATCACGATCTACACTGTTCTGGTGAACACAGGCTATTCCAAGGTCATGAAGGACTGTGCCTCGAAACCTGAGTACTACTGCGAGATCACTGCCGGCCAGACCATAACGGCGTTCAACTCGATCGGCACCAGCCTAACCAAGCTGCGCCTCGCGCAATAGCGGTGGAGCACCAACCAAAACCAAAGCCCGGCCTCACGGCCGGGCTTTTTTCGTTGGTGAAACCCATTCCCCTCAATAGACCCCTCGTCCATATTGATCGCAATCTGCGCCTTTGAGGCGCCCGGATACCCGACGCGTCTGCGTGTCACAAACTTTTCGCGTGCTAAGTGCACTCCAATTGTGTGCTGAGCGTATGAACCGAGTGATGGGAGACTGGAAGCGGATCGGCGCAAGAATTGGCGCTGCTGCAATTGCGGCATGGTTCGCGATAACCGCTGCGTCGGGCCAAGAATGGTGGGGTTCCTCCCGCGACGGCATGCCTGACGGATCGATTGCGACCAGCCTGCCCCACAACGGCGACCCGGGCGGTTACCGCAAATGGCTGAGCCAACGCGGCATCGTGTATGGCCTGGAGTACACCAACGATGTCCTCTCCAACGTGCGCGGCGGGCTTCGCACCGGCACCATCGACCAGGGCAAGCTGCAGGGCATCCTGACCGTCGATTTCGGCAGGCTGACCGGCTGGCACGGCCTGTCGGGGTTCGCCAACTTCTTCCAGATCCACAACACCGGCCGCATCCGGCGCGACTACGTCGGCGGCATCAACACCATCGCCGCGATCGAAGCGGTGCCAACCACAAGGCTGTCGGAAGTGTGGCTCGAACAGAAGTTCGCGGACGGCAAGGCGAGCATCCGGGTCGGCCAGCTCGCCGCCGACGCCGAGTTCTTCTACAGCGAGCTCAGCACCATGTTCCTGCAAAGCGACTGGCCGACCATCACGGCGGTGAATCTGCCGAGCGGAGGCGCCGCCTACCCGCTATCCACGCCAGGAGTTCGTCTCAAGATCGAGCCTGGCAAGGATGTCTCGCTGCTGCTCACCGTGTTGAACGGCGATCCGGCCGGGCCGGGAGTCGAGGGCGACGAGCAACTCCGCAATCGCCACGGTCTCAATTTCCGGGTTAGCGACCCGCCGCTCGTGCTCGCCGAAGCGCAGTTCCGGCGTAACATGGGCAATCAGGATACCGGCCTCGCCACCACCTTGAAGCTCGGCGGCTGGCGGCATTTCGGGCAGTTCGACAACCGGCGCTTCGCCAGTGAAGAGGTTCTGATCGGAACGAGTTTCGGCCCCGATGCGATTCACCGAGGCAATTCCGGCGTCTATGCAATCATCGACCAGCAGCTCTATCGTCCGCCCGGCGGCGATCCGCAAAGCGGAATTTCAGTTTTCAGCCGCATGTCGCTCAGCCCATCCGACCGCAATCTAATCAATGCCTATGTCGATGGCGGCATTGTCTTCGCCGGCCTCATCCCAAGCCGGCCGAAGGATCGGTTCGGCGCCGGCGTGATCCACGCCAGGTTCTCGAACAGCGTCCATTCGATCGATCCGGACACGTTGACCTTCACGGGAAACCCGGTGCGCGACCACGAAACCAATCTTGAGCTCAGCTATCAGGCCCAAATCTTGCCAGGCTGGATCGTCCAGCCGAACCTGCAATTCGTCTGGCATCCGCGCGGCGACCCCGGCATCAGAAACGCGACGGTGGCGGGGGTGCGCTCGCAGTGGCGGTATTGAGCGAAAAAATACTTATCCCCCGTCTTGAATCCGGCCCCATATTGATCGCGTCAGGCTCAATCGAAGATGTCGTCTATAGCGGCGTCGGTGATGGAGCCGGGTGCGGTGTCCCACATATTGGACGCCGCGGTGGAGCGCCGGGAAGGCGCTGGGCCCCCCATCAGTGGGCCCGCGCGCTCCCGAAGCGGCGATCCCCGGTAACGGGGATATCGCCGTGAGCGCGCAGCGGACCCCCGATAGCGGTCCGCTCAAGGGCGCTTCGTCAGCGCTCTGGCGCCTTCCGGGCGCTCCAACCGCTCATTGAGAGCGACGGAAAATGGGAACAGTGCGCGGCACTTAAAAACCCGCGCAGGCTGAGCCGTGGCCGGCTCCACCCGCCGGCGGTTTTTGTGATAATTTGGCGCTGAAGTCTTGCGTGCCCAAAACAAGCGAGTTCGCCGTGAGTGTGAACGTTCGCGTCGCCGCGGTTGCGGCATTGCTGATCGCGCTGATGCCGATCTCGGCGCGCGCGCAGACCTTGCATGGCGTCGGCAACACCACGTGCAGCCAGTTTCTCCGCGCCGCGCGCATGAGCGACATGCTCTATCACCAGGCGTCTAACTGGCTGCTGGGCTACGTGAGCGGCATGAACGCGGCGCTGGCCTCGACCGGCGCACCGGCTGCGGCCGTCACTCTCAGCAACGACCAGATCGCGAAATCGGCCGGCGACTACTGCGAGGCCAATCCGACCAAGACCATCGCGAATGCGGCCGCCGAATGGTACCCGTCGCTGCCGCGGCAGGCCGCCGCGCCGGTTGCGCAACCGGCAGCGCCGCGGACCTACGAGCACCTCAACAGGCCGTTCGCGCGCCCGTCGGAAAACAAGCGCTGACCGATGCGGCTCGCGCGCAAGATCGCCGACATGATCTGGCGCGATAGCGCGCCGGCGCGCTGCTTGCGGCGCGACGCCAGCACCGGCCATGCCTTCGCGCAGTCGGCGCTCGGCGACATGTACCGCAAGGGCAAGCTGGTGCTGCAGAACTATGCCGACGCGGCCAAGTGGTACCGCCTCGCCGCCGAGCAGGGCGACGCGCACGCCCAGTTCAATCTCGGCGCCTGCTACACCGCCGGCCGCGGCGTGCCGCAGGACGACGCCGAGGCGGTGAAGTGGTACCGCCTCGCGGCCGAGCAGGGGGATTCGCTCGCGCAGTTCAATCTCGGCGCGATGTATTCGAGCGGCCGCGGCGTTCCGAAGGACTGATCACCGCCTACATGTGGTTCGATTTGTCGGCCGCACGCGGCACGCAGGCCGGCGCCGGAAGCTGCCGGACGATCGCGCGGCAGCTCAGCCCGCACCAAGTCGAGCAGGCGCGGACGCTCGCCGGCGCATGGAAGGCGGCGCGGGCGCCGCGTGAGGGTGCCGCGCCGTAATCAGTCGATGCGGTCGATGCCGAACGTCGCCAGCGCCTGCTGGCACATCTGGTCCGGGTCGCGCTCACCGGCCGCCGCGATCGCGATGATCCGGGTGGCGATGATCTCCAGCACCACGCCGGGCTGGCCGCGGTCATGCAGCAGCTTGCGCGCCCTGTCGAAGGCGGCGCTCATGGCGTGAATCGTTCCCGGATCGAACGATCCGTCCTTCAGAAACGGCACGATGGAGGCAGACAAAGCAGTTCCCGCATGTCGCAGACGGGAGCGTAAAATCTCCCGTTACCGGCCCCACCGGTGATCGTTGATTGTGCAGGCCTAAGCGGGCCGTCTATACAAATTTACAACCGGTCTAATCTTCGGCCTTGTCCGGCTGGATTTGCTGTTGCTGCTGCTGGGGCGCCTGGCGGCGGGTCGGCGTCTCGTAGACGATGTCGCTTTTGAGGTTGCGTTCGGCCTGCTCGGCCAATCGCAGATAGCTCCTGCCAAGCTGTTCGTACTGAGCACGCAGCGATGGGTCGCTTTCACGTTGCGCCTTGGCCAGGAACTCGTTGGCCTTGGCGCGGTACTCGGACACTGTAGCCATCCCGACCTATGTTTTTTGACATCCCTGAAACGCCAAGGCCCTGCCGCCCGTTTCGTTCCACGTAAAAAGCGGATTTTTAGTCTTTTTTGGAGTGGTGACTTTGACGCACCACCTTCGGGTCGTCCGGAACACCGGTTCCACCTGCACGTTTGTTACCTATACGAATGACAAACCAGGAGAAAACGAACCATGAGCATGGCAACCGATACCGATCGCGCGGCGACCCCGCTGGCGCACGGCCGCCACGACCTGATCGGCTCGGATCGCGTTGAAGGCACCAACGTCTATCGCTCCGATGGAACCAAAATCGGCGAGATCGAGCGGGTGATGGTCGACAAGGTTTCCGGCCAGGTGGCCTACGCCGTGATGGGCTTCGGCGGGTTCCTGGGGATGGGCGAGGACCATTACCCGATCCCTTGGCAACGGCTCACCTACAACGAGAAGCTCGGCGGCTACGAGGTCAATATCACCGACGCGCAGCTCAAGAACGCGCCGAAGTACGCGACCGGCGAGGAATGGAAGTGGGACACAGTTCGCGGGCGCCAGATCTATGATTATTACGGCGTGCCGCCGTACTGGCCAATGTAAGACCCCGAAAACGAAGCGGCGCAACGCCGGGCGTTGCGCCGCTTTTTGTTGAATGCAGCTTACCGGTTCTTCAGCGCCCGTCCGCCAGTGATCGGGTGCTTTTCATCGCTATTGCTGCTTCATCGTTTTGTCCGTCAATGCCTTTGGTGGCGGCGCGTTGCTGCCGGAACCGGTCGTCTCGGTCGGCGCGCGGGATACGGTCGAGCTGGCGCTGGCCGGCGGATTGCTGTCGAGCGCCGTGCTGGGGCCGGAGGCATAGTTATACGCGGCGACGATAGCGACGATGAACAGCGCGGCGATGCCTGCCATGGCGATCGCCAGCATCGTGTTGGATTCCTGGTGCTTGCGCAGGATGGTCAGTTGGCGCCGTGAGCCTCCTTCGCGTGGAAGATCGGGCATGGGTTGCTCCTCTTGTTGGTTCCCCACTCAGAGAAACGCGGGCCGCGGCTGCTGCGTTCCGCAGCGCAACAATGAATAACCGACCGAAATCGGGTGGGGCGGCATCGCGGTTCGGTGTAGAAACCACGCATGAGCGTGCATCACCATGTGTTCGACACCCTGATCGGCCCGTGCGGCGTCGCGTGGAGCGAGCGCGGTCTGGTCGCTGTGCAGTTCCCGGAAAAAGACCTGGCCGTCACCGAGCGGCGCCTGATTGCGAAATCGCGCAGCGCCGGCGCAGCCGCGCCGCCGTCCGAGGTCACGCCGGTCATCGCCGGCATCACGCGCTACCTCGCCGGCGAGCGGGTGGATTTTTCCGCGATCCCGGTCGATCTCGGCGGCATCGACGATTTCCGCCGCTCGCTTTACGAGGCGTTGCGCGCGGTCGCATTTGGCACCACCACGACTTATGGCGCGTTGGCCAAGCAGCTCGGCCTCGAAGGGCCGGAGGCTGCGCGCGACGTCGGCGCGGCGATGGGGCAGAACCCGGTGCCGATCGTCATCCCCTGTCACCGCGTGCTGGCGGCGGGCGGCAAGCTGGGCGGCTTCTCCGCGCCCGGCGGCGTTGCCACCAAGCAGAAGCTGCTCGCCCTTGAGGGCGTGCATTTTGATGGCGGCGCGCCGCGCTTGCCGGGCTTTTGATCCGTCACACATTTTTCCAGACGCGAATATTTTTACAAAAACCGCGGCGGCCGTGGTTGAGCGTGCTTTAACCGCGGCGATAGAACTCGACTCTTGCGTTTAAGCGAGCGTTACAGGCCGCTCGCTAGAAAACTGTACGGCCGGACCCGGTCGTTAAATTTTTACGCTTGTTCGGGAAATTCCTCGCTGACGAGTCCGGCGCCACGGCCATTGAGTACGGCCTGATCGCTGCGGGTATCTCGGTTGCGATCATCGCCACGGTGATCGGCGTCGGTTCGAAGCTCAACACCACCTTCACAGGCGTGCAAAACGCCCTGAACTGATCCGGCGTCGGCAAGGTTCGCCACGTTTCATCACACCGGGCCGGCATACGGCCCGGTGATTTTTTTAGCCCTGGCTCAGCACCACGCGGCCGCGCTGCCTGCGGTCACGAATGTCCTTCATCGCTTCCGCGAACTGCTCGAACGGATAGACCTTCGTCGGCAGCGGCTTCAGCTTGCCGGCCGCGTGCCAGCCGAAAATGTTCTTGAAGCAGGCTTGCATGTCGGCCGGCCGCCGCTTGCGGTAATCACTGATCTGCATGCCGGAAACTTCGATGTTCTTCACCAGAAAATAATTCGCCTTGATCGACGGGATGCGCCCGGAGGCGAAGCCGATTACGACGAGCCGCCCGCACCAGGCCAGCGCGCGGACCGCCGCGTCGAAATAGTCGCCGCCCAGCATGTCGATGACGATATCGACGCCCTGCTTGCCGACCTTGTCGAACACCTGCGCGCGCAGGCTTTCCTTGAGGTCCGGCGCGGCGAGATCGATGACGTGATCGGCGCCGGCTCCGCGCACGATGTCCGCCTTGTCCTTGCTGGCGACGCCCGCCAGGGCGATGCCGCCCATCGCCTTAGTGAGCTGGATCGCGGCAAGGCCGACGCCGCCCGTCGCGCCCAGCACCAGGACGCTTTCGCCCCGCTTGATCCGGGCGCGTTCGCGCAGCGCGAAGTAGGCGGTGTCGTAGATCAGCGACATCGCGGCGGCCTCGTCGAACGCCAGCGACGGCGGCAGCTTGACGCATTGACCCTCAGGCATGGCGACGAATTCGGCAAAGCCGCCCTGCTCCGCCATGGCGATGGCGTGATCGCCCGGCTTGAATTGCGTCACACCCGGGCCGACCGCAGCAACGACACCTGCCGGCAGCTTGCCCGGGATGAATGGGAGCTGCGGCTTGAACTGGTATGTGCCGCCCATCATCACCAGGTCGACGAAATTGACCGCGGTGGATTTGACCTGCAGCAGCACCTCGCCGGCCTTTGGCTCGGGCTTCGGCATGTCGCCGAGCGCGGCGTTCTCGATGCCTCCAAATTCGCGAACCACGATCGCGCGCATTTGCTCTCCTTATGACCCTATGACGCCTGCTTGGCCTGCCAGCGCACCGGCAGCGGCGTGACGCGCCCCTGCGCGATATCGTCGGCGATGGCGCGCTTGAGCATCTTGCCGTTCGGGGTCAGTGGAATTTCATCGAGCGTCAGGAAATATTCCGGCATGTCGAACTTCGACAGACCGGCCGCGTCGAGGTGCGCCAGCAGCTCGTCCGGGGCGACGTTTTTGCCGGCGCGGAACACGACGGCGAGGCAGACCTTCTCCCCGAGCCGCGCATCCTTCACCGGTACGGCGGCGGCGCGCTGCACGGCGGCGTGGCGCGTCGCCAGCTCCTCGATCCGTGCAGGATGGATGTTATGGCCGCCCCGGATGATGATGTCCTTGGCTCGGCCCGCGATCCGCAGGTAGCCGTTCTCGTCGATCGAGCCGAGGTCGCCGGTCATGAACCAGCCGCCGGCGTTGAAGGCGTCTTCCGTCGCCTTGCGGTCCTCGAAATAGCCCAGCATCAGGCTGGCGCCGCGTCCGCCGATCTGGCCCACCGTGCCGCGCGGCATCTCCTTGTCCGGATCGTCGATGTCGAAGATGCGGAGCTCGTAACCGAGGCATGTCTTGCCGGACGTCTCGATGATCAGCTTCGCGTCGTCATCCGGCAGCGTGTACTGATGTGAGCAGCTCTCGGTCATGCCGTAACCGCTCTGCGGCCTGATGCCCTGCTGGATCAGACCCGCCACCACCTCGCTCGGCACCGCCGAGCCTGAGATGCGGAAGCCGGTCAGGCGCCCGAGACCCTGGAGGTTGCGCCGCCGCATCTCGGCGAGCAGGTCGATGGCATTCGGCGGCACGCCGACCAGGAAACTCGTACCGGTTTCGAGAATACGGTCGGCAAGGCTCGCGCCGCGCGGCAGGTCGTTGATGAGGAGCTCGCCGCCCATCGCCAGCGCCATCACCTGCGCGCCGAAGCCCAGGTTGTGGCTGAGCGGGCTGAGCGAAAACACCACTGACCTGTCGTCGATATGCCAGTCCTTGGCGAGTTGGCGCGCATTGGCGAGCAGCGTGTTGTCGGAGTGTATCACGCCCTTGGGCTGGCCCGTCGTGCCGGACGTGAAGGCCAGATAAACGATGGTGTTGGGATCGCTTTTCAGCGGTGCGCCAGGCCGCGTTTCGCCGATGCCGGCAAACGGCGGCGTGTTGCGCTCGGAGTGCGGCTCCAGCCGATAGACGTGCTTGAGTGTCGGAACGTCTCTCAAAGCGGCGATCAAGTCACGTTTGCCCGCGTCCGCGCCGTAGCCGTCCTGCACGATCAGCGCCGCCGCGCGGGTCCGCTGCAGCAGCTCGACCACCTCGCCGACGGTGTGGTCGCGATGCAGCGAGGGGCAGCAGATCGTGCCATCGCGCGAGCACGCGAGCAGCGCCGCCACGCTCTCGATCCGGCTCGGCAGCCACACCGCGACGCATTGGCCCGGCTCGACGCCGCGCCGCGCCAGATCCGCCGCCAGCGCATCGGCGGCTTCGACAAGCTGGCGATAGGTGATGCGGCGAACGCCGTCCCGCGCGGCAAAGGAATCCGGCCTGCGCTCGGCGTGACCTTTGGCCAGGGCGTAGATCGTGTCGCTACGCCAGTGGCCCGAGGCGGTGTGGCGTTCGATCAGTTCTGGGGTAAGGCGCGTCGGAATCGTGGGCATGTCCGGATGGTTCGTCCGCACGCGTTCTCGCGCGGTTTGCCGATTATCCGAACTTCGGGAGACGTGTGGAAGTCAGTCCGGGCTGCTCTCGCCGTTCGACCCGGCGAAACCGTTGCCCTGCATCATGTGAAGCCGGACGTCTTCGCCATCATCCTCGACCGCTTCCGCCTTGGCCCGCAAGTCGGCGGCCAGGAAGCGCAGCCGCTCCGCGGTGGCCATGTCGAAAGTCGCCCGCGACTGGCAGGTGGCGGCTTGCTGGCGGAGGTAGTCGGAGAGAGGCATCGCATTACTCATTTGGCTCAATTGTGTACGTCAGTTTGAAAATGCATGGCAGCACATGTGGTTCCGAGCGATCTGTGAATAACTTGGCTTTCCCTAAGCCATTGGGATTCATGCAGAAAATCAGAAGGTTGACAGGTCGCCGGGGATAGGGAATCAATTAGAACAAATCAAGAACATAAGGCAGCCTCCATGGGCTCCACCGCGCCCACGCTGAACCGCCTCCGCCAGTCCCTGGCCGGCATCGATCCGAGCCTGAAACCGGCGCTTCCGGGCTGTGGGCGCGAGGTCGGCTTGGATCCAGCCATCGATGCCGCGCTCGGAGGCGGCCTGTCCTGCGGCGCGCTGCATGAGGTCGCCCCTTCGGGGCCTGGCTACCTCGGCGCCGCCAGTGGCTTTGCCCTTGCGCTTGCTTCGATTGCAAGCGGCCAGCGGCGGGAAGTGCTCTGGATCGGCACGGATTACGCAGGGACCGAAGGCGGCAGACCTTACGGTCCCGGCCTCGACCTGTTCGGCGTGGCCTCCGCGAAACTCGTCGTATTGCGCGTGCCTAAGCCGGTCGATGCGCTCTGGGCGATGGAAGAGGCGCTGCGCTGCCGCGCATTGTCCTGCGTCATCGCTGAGCTGACTGGTGAGGGAACGGTGGCCGATCTCACCGCGACACGCCGTCTTTCACTTGCGGCGCGCGAAGGCGCAAGCGCCCGCACCTCCGGCTTCGGTCTGCTCATCCGCCACAATGCCACCGCTGTTCCCAGCGCGGCAGCGACGCGCTGGTCGATCGCGCCGGCGCTCAGTCGGCCCGATGCCTACGGCGGGCTCGGCCGTGTGCGCTTTGACCTTTCGCTTCGCAAGAATCGGCGTGGACCCGTCGGCCGTTGGATCATCGAGTGGGATCATCATGAACATGTCTTCCTCCCGGCGTTACCTGTCGGTGTGGCTCAGGCGGTTGTCGACCGATCGGGTCGAGCGCCACTCGTCCAAACCGGTTGAAACCTTCGTCGTCGTTGCTTCGGTCCAATCCGCACAGCGGATCGTCGCGCTCACGGACGGCGCCGCTCGGCTCGGGCTGAAAGCCGGCATGGGCCTTGCCGATGCCCGCGCCATGTATCCAAAGCTGCCTGTTGTGGAAGCCGATCCGGAGGCCGACCGTCAATTGCTCGAGGGCATTGCCGATTGGTGCGACTGCTACACGCCGCTCATTGGTCTCGATCCGCCGGATGGTTTGCTGCTCGACGTCACCGGTTGCGCGCACCTGTTTGGTGGTGAGACGGCGCTCGCTCGGGATTTGGTCAGGCGGCTCGCGCAGCAGGGGCTGCGCGCCCGCGCCGCGGTCGCCGACACGGTTGGCTGCGCGTGGGGTCTCGCGCGCTACGGCAAGCAGGGCATCGTTCCGGCTGGTGAGTCCAAGGCGGCGATGTTGAGTTTGCCTATCGCGGGGCTGCGGGTCGATGCTGGGATCGTTGCCGATCTGAAGACATCCGGTCTGACTTGCGTTGCCGATCTCATGTCTCGCCCGCGAGCGCCGTTCGCGGCGCGCTTCGGCAGGGAATTGCTCTTTCGTCTCGATCAGGCGCTGGGCCATATCGATGAGCCGATCTCGCCGCGTCAGCCGTTGCCGGCGGCCATGGCCGAACAACGCTTCGCCGATCCCATCGCGCGTGAGGCCGATGTGCTCGGCACCATCGAAAAACTGGCAAGCCAGTTGGTCACCGTGCTGGATCGGCGGGGCGAGGGTGGGCGTCTGTTTCAGGTGGCGTTGTTTCGCGCCGACGGCGCGGTGCATCGCCTCGAGCTCGGTACCGGCTCGCCGCTTCGCGATCCGCCGCGCATCAGGAAATTGTTCGAGGAGCGGCTCGCCGTTCTCGGCGACGCCTGCGATCCCGGGTTCGGCTACGACACGGTGCGGCTCTCGGCATTGGCCACCGAGCGCACCGATCCGATGCAAACCGGGCTGGGCGGCGACGATCACGCCGAAGAGCTCGCACATCTGATCGACCGGCTCGGAGCACGCTTTGGTTTGCGCCGCGTGACGCGGATCGTGCCGCAGGACACGCACATTCCGGAATATGCGGTGGCGGCAGTGCCGGCGCATGCGGTGAGGACAGCTACAACCCCATTGCCGTTCATCGAGCAAGATACGCTCGCGCCTGCGCAACCGCTCCGGCTGTTTGAGCGGCCTCAACCCATCGATGTGACCGCTGAGGTTCCGGATGGGCCACCCGTGCAGTTTCAATGGCGGCGTACGAAATATCGAGTGATCCATGCTGAAGGCCCGGAGCGTGTCGCAATGGAATGGTGGCGGGACGATCGCGGCAGCGAACTCACACGCGACTATTTTCGCGTCGAAAGCTTCCAGGGCGCGCGGATGTGGCTTTATCGAGAAGGTCTCTATGGCCGGGAAGTCGCGCGGCCGCATTGGTATCTGCACGGCCTGTTTGCGTGAGCTTGAGTCATGCTGGCGTATGCCGAGTTGGCCGTTACGACGAATTTTTCATTTCTCCGTGGCGCGTCTACGGCGGAAGAACTGGTTGTTCGGGCTAAAGAGCTTGGAATTGTCGGTCTTGGCATTGCGGATCGCAACTCTGTCGCTGGAGTTGTGCGCGCTCACAACATGACAAAGGTGATTGGATTCAAGCTTGCGGTGGGCGCGCGTCTTGTCTTCAGCGATGGTTCTCCGGACATTCTTGCTTACCCAGAAGATCGAACGGGTTGGGGACGTCTCACGCGTTTATTGACCCTCGGAAAAGATCGCGCGGAAAAAGGGGACTGCATTCTTAGATTCCGAGATTTATTGGAAGAAGCAAAAAACTTGAATTTTATTGTTCTGCCGCCCAGCCGGATCAACGCCAAACCACTCGTCAATCTGCTTGGTCGTCTCAAGGAAGCGTCCTCTCGCCAGTCCGTATGGTTGGGAGGCAGCCTGCTTTATCGCGGCGATGATCGCCGCAGATTGGAGAAACTCAAGGATGTGGCCGATACCGCGTTCGTGCCGCTGATCGCGGTCAACGACGTGCTCTATCACGTGCCTGAACGTCGTGCGCTCCAGGATGTCGTGACATGCATTCGCGAGCATCAGACGCTGGAGGACGCAGGCCGGATTCTTGAGTCGAATGCTGAACGGCATCTGAAATCATCTGAAGAAATGGAGCGTATTTTTCGTGATGTGCCCAAAGCTATCGGGCAAACGACGCGGTTTCTGAAGCGCTGCCGATTTTCGCTGGATGAGCTTCAGCCTTCATACCCCAGTGAATTTCGTCATGGTTATGCGACAGCCCAGGAAGCGCTGGTGGCTCTGACGAGAGAAGGAGCGAAACGCCGGTATCCCAAGGGGGTTTCTTCCCAGGTCGACGAAACCTTGGCCAGGGAGTTGGCGATTATCGAGGAATTGGATTGCGCTGCGTATTTTCTGACCGTCCATGACATTGTCCGCTTTGCGGAATCGAGGCGCATCCTTTGTCAGGGCAGGGGCTCGGCCGCCAATTCTCTTGTTTGTTATTGTCTCGGCATTACGGCTGTAGGTCCTGAACGAGCAGGACTTTTGTTCGAGCGTTTTCTATCAACGGAACGCCGTGGCGAGCCTCCTGATATCGACGTCGATTTCGAGCATGAGCGCCGTGAAGAGGTCATCCAACACGTTTATGAGCACTACAAGCGTCGTCATGCGGGGATGACGGCGACTGTCATCTCTTATCGAAGCCGTAGCGCGATCCGCGATGTCGGCAAGGTCTTTGGGTTATCCAAGGACACACTCGATGCTCTTACATCTTCCATCTGGGGCTGGTCGATGGAAGGCATCACAAAGGAGCAGACGCAACGCGCTGGCCTCGATGTTTCCGATCCGCGTTTGAATCAAGCGCTCGCGTTGGCTAAGGAATTGCTGAATTTTCCGCGGCACCTTTCTCAGCACGTCGGTGGTTTTGTGATTTCCGAGGCGCGTCTCGATGAAATTGTTCCGATCGAGAATGCAGCAATGGAAGATCGGACAGTGATCGAGTGGGACAAGGACGATCTCGATACGTTGAACATACTCAAGGTCGATGTTCTCGGCCTCGGCATGTTGTCTTGTTTGCGCCGAGGCATCGATCTGATCGAAAGACATTATGGAGAGAAGCATACTCTTGCGAGCATCCCGGAGGAGGATCAGGCCGTCTATAAAATGCTGTCGCGCGCAGACTCCATCGGTGTCTTTCAAGTTGAAAGCCGTGCCCAGATGTCGATGCTACCGCGGCTACGGCCCGAAAAGTTTTATGACCTGGTCATCGAAGTTGCGATCGTGAGGCCGGGTCCCATCCAGGGCGACATGGTCCACCCTTATCTTCGACGTAAGGAAGGCCTTGAAAAGGTCGACATCCCTTCGCCCGATCCTCGGTATGGCGACAAGAATGAGTTGAAAGATGTCCTCGAACGAACCCTGGGCGTTCCATTGTTTCAAGAACAGGCCATGCGGATCGCAATGGTCGCTGCCAAGTTTACCGCCATTGAAGCCAGCAAATTGCGCCGCTCCATGGCGACCTTCCGCCGCACGGGGGAGGTTAAACTTTTCAAGAAACGTTTTGTGGAAGGGATGTGCGAACGCGGTTATCCGAGAGAGTTTGTGGAGAATTGCTTCAAGCAAATTGAGGGCTTTGGCGAATATGGTTTTCCCGAGAGCCATGCCGCCAGCTTTGCGCTTCTTGTTTATGCCTCCGCCTGGATCAAATGCCATTACCCGGATGTGTTCTTGGTTGCGTTGCTCAACAGCCAGCCGATGGGTTTCTATTCGACATCGCAGCTCGTGCGCGATGCGCAGGAGCATGGCGTCGAAGTGCGCTCCGTCGATGTGAACCATTCCTATTGGGACTGCTCGCTGGAAGGCACGCCTGCGCCGCAAGGCAAATTGCATGTGCGCCATTCGACGATGAGCGAGGACATTCTGACGACGCACGCTGTCCGCCTCGGCTTGCGCCAGATCGACGGGTTCTCGGAAGACTGGGCGAAAAGGATTGACGAGGTGCGGGACAGAGGCTTCGATTCCGTTCGCGATCTTTGGCTGCGCACCGGCCTGCCCCCGAAAGTATTGAAGAAGCTCGCCCACGCCGATGCCTTCAACTCGCTCGGTCTCAACCGA
Source organism: Xanthobacteraceae bacterium (assembly GCA_040510745.1). GTDB lineage: Bacteria > Pseudomonadota > Alphaproteobacteria > Rhizobiales > Xanthobacteraceae > Z2-YC6860. The sequence continues at coordinate 6,144 of JBEVIJ010000209.1, read as the reverse complement.
CGCGACGCGCTGTGGGCGGTGAAAGCCCTGCAGCGGGCAGGGGACAAGGACAACCTGCCGCTGTTCGCCCGCGTGGCGATGCCGGAGCTGGAGCCCGGCGCCGATCTTCCGCCGATGCTGCCGGGCGAGCAGGTGATCGAGGACCATCGCCATCTCCAGCTGTCCCTGAAGGCGCATCCGGTGTCGTTCCTGCGCCGCGATCTCGACGCGCGCGGCATCGTGCGGCACGAGCTTCTTCCCACCATTGTTCCAGGCCGGCGCGTGACCATCGGCGGGATCGTGCTGGTGCGTCAAAGGCCCGGCACCGGCAATGCGATCTTCATGACCTTGGAAGACGAGACGGCGATCGCCAATACCATCGTCTGGCCGCGCAAGTTCGAGCAGTACCGTCCGGTGGTGATGGGCGCGCGGCTGATCAGTGTGACTGGCGTGCTGCAGAACGAGAAGAACGTCATTCATGTCGTCGCGGATCATTTCGAAGACTTGACGCCGCTGCTGAGCCGGCTGTCGGAGCAGGCGGACCGCATCGACGTGACGATGCCGCCCGACGTGATCAAGCGTCCTGTCTATTCACGTCAACGCCATCCTCGCTCGGGCGATGCGCTGGTCACGATGCTCAAGGAAGAAAAACCCGTGCTGGAAGATGTTGCGGTCGCCCGGGACACGGCTCAGGTCATGCCGAAAGGCCGCAACTTCCACTGAATTTAAGTGCCCGGCTTCAGCACATCCGCCAGCCAGTCCCACATGAAATGCACGCCGATGGTCACATCGTCGACCTGGCAATGATGGAAGCCGCCTTCCTCCCGGCTGAACACCTTGAGCGTCTTCTGCTTCGAGCCGGCCGCGGCGAAGCATCGCTCGGCGAGCGAGAGCGGGATCTGCTCGTCGCCGGCGCCGTGCAGCAGCAGGAACGGGCATTTCATTTTCTGCACGATACCGTCGAGCCGGAAACCCTCGAGCTTCTTCATCGCCGCCTCACGCGTCTCCACGCCGAAAATCCACATCAGGTGCTCCGGCGGCACCGACAGCGATGGCACCTTGCCGGAATCGAGCAGATCGAAGCGCCGCTTCCACACGTCGTAGTAGTCCCACTGCGCGCCCCACGCGATGCAGGCCGCGTAGCGCGGCTCCAACGACGCCGCGCGCGGTGCGTAATAGCCGCCGAGACTGATCGCCATCACGCCGATGCGTTTCGGATCGACCTCCTTGCGCGCGGCAAGATATTCATAAGCCGCGGTACCGTATTTCTCCGTCTCCGCGATCAGCGGGAGGCCGCGGAAGCGCACGCTCTCGCCGTTGCCGGGCCCGTCGACCAGCAGGCAGGAGATGCCGCGCACCACCAGGTCGGGCACGCCCTTGAAATACTGGATCTCCTTGGTGACGTCGAAGCCGTCGAAGAACGCCAGCGCAGGGCCGGGCTTGTTGCCGGCCGCCTCCGGCGCGGCGCGGACGAACAGCGCCGGCAACGATTTGTCGCCGTAAGGCACTTCGACCGATTCGATGCGCGGCCGGGCGATCATCGCGGCCGCGTCGGCGAACGATTTCACCGCCTTCTTGTAGATCGCGGGCGCATTCGGATCGCGCTGCAGGAACCGCTCGCCGGTCTGATAATAGTGCGCGGCGCGCATCAGGCAGGCGGCGGCGGTGAGCCTGTGGCCCTTCTTCTCTTCCTCGCGGCCGCGCGCCTCGATCTTGTCGCCCATCCGCGCCCACTCGTCGAACCACGCCTTGTCGTCGCCGACCTTGTCCTTGAGCGCGCGGCCGACGCGGTTGATCTCGTCGATCTCGGCGCCGCCCCATGGCGCCGCGCTCAGGTTCAGCAGGAGGCCCATCGACCAGCGGTAATTGGTCGGAAAATAGATGAAGGCCGGGTCGTCCTTGCGGTCGGTCATGAAAAATCCCCCCAATTTTTGCGCTGAACACTATGCGCTTTTGCTCCGCGCCGCCACGCAGCCGCGCTGCTCATGTTGTGACACTGTTGCGCGCATTCTGTGCTGGCCGTTTCTATGCCGCTGGCCTAGCCTGCGGCGTTTTCAGGAGCAGGCAATGAACAGGCGCGAGATTCTTCAGGTTGGATTGGGAGCCTTGTCGGCAACGGCGCTGCCGTATGGCGCGTCCGCACAGTCGAAATTTCCGGATCGCCCGATCAAGCTGATGATCCCGTTCTCGGCGGGCGGCGTGACCGACATCGTCGGCCGCCACTGGGCGGAGCGCATGAAGGGCCCGCTCGGCACCATCTATGTCGAGAACCAGGGTGGCGCCGCCGGCAGCATCGGTGCGACCGACGTCGCGCGCGCTCCTGCCGACGGCTATTCGATCCTTTTGGGCAATACCAGCGTTCTCGTGCTCAACCCGATGACTTCGACGAAACTGTCCTACGATCCGATCAAGGACTTCGTGCCGATCTCAATCCTGTGCGTGGCGTCGGTCGCTTGGGTCGTGAACGCCTCGGTCCCCGTGAAGACGCTCAAGGAATTCGTCGACTATGCCAAGGCCAATCCGGGCAAGCTGTCGTACGGCTCGGCCGGCACCGGCACGATGACGCATCTTGCGGCCGAGCAGTTCAAGCAGGCGACCGGTCTCGACGAGCTGACACACGTTCCGTACAAGGGCGCGGGCCCCGCCATTGCCGATCTTGTCAGTGGCCATATTCCGGCAGGAACGCCGAACGTCACCAGCCAGGTGCTGGAATTCCACAAGACCGGCAAGGTGCGTATTCTCGCGGTGTTCTCGAATGAACGGCTGAAGGGCGCACCGGAGATTCCGACAGCCATCGAGGCCGGCTTCGCCAACCAGGTCGGCCAGTTGTTCGTCGGCGTGTTCGCGCCGGCGGCGACGCCGAAACCCGTCGTCGACCAGATCGCCGCGGCCAATCAAAAGGTGATGGCGGATCCGGCGTTCCAAAAGATCCTGATCGACTCGGGCCTGGAGCCGATCAGCGACACGCCGGACCGCGCCAAGGCTTATATCGAGCAGGAAACGGCGCGCTGGGCGCCGGTCGTCAGGGCGACGGGCCTGGTCAAGTAGTCCGCGCGAAACGCGTGACCGCCGCCCAAGTGAAGCGGATGCGTTTTTCTCGCATCTGCTCGATGATCATCAGCGCCGACGGCGTCACGATCAGCGTCAGCAGCGTCGCAAAGCCGAGGCCGAACACGATCGCGGTGGAGAGCTGGATCCACCATTGCGTGGCCGGCGCGCCGACCGTGATCTCGCGCGTCATGAACTCGATGTTCATGCCGAAAGCGATCGGTAGCACGCCCAGGATCGCGGTCACCGCGGTGAGCACCACCGGCCGCGCGCGCTCGCGGCAGGTCTCGATGATCGCGTCGTAGGCTTCGCGGCCCTCGCGGCGCAACCGGTCGTAGGTGTCGATCAGTACGATGTTGTTGTTCACGATCACGCCCGCGTTGGCGATGACGCCGATGCCGGTCATCACTACGCCGAACGGCTGGCCCATGATCATGAGCCCAAGCAGCACCCCGATGGTCGAGAGCATCACAGCGGTAAGCACCAGGAACACCGAGGTTAGCCGGTTGAACTGCGCCAGCAGGATCGCAAAGATCAGGAAGATCGCGGTGCTGAACGCCTTGAGCAGGAAGGCCGAGGCCTTGCCGCGCTCCTCGTCCTCGCCTTTGAGGCGCCACGTCACGCCCGGGTCGAGATCGGCCTTGGCCAATTCCTCGGCGATGTCTTCCTGAACCTTGGCGGTCTGCACGCCCGCCGCAACGTTGGCGGACACCGTTATCACGCGGTTGCCGGCGATCCGGTTGATATGGCCGACCCGCGGCGTCGCAACGCGCTCGACGAAGTTGCCAAGCGGCACGTAGCCCGACGCCGTCTGCATGCGCAGCTCGTCGATCTGGTCGAGGTTGCGCTTGCTCTCCGGGAACCGCACCAGAATGTCGACTTCCTTGTCGTTGTCGGTTGGCCGGTACTCGGTGACCTTAACGCCGTTGGTGACGAGCTGGATCGCGGTGCCGACCGTGCTGGGGCTGGCGCCGTATTTCGCGGCCTCGGCCCGGTTGACCTCAATCTTCCAGTCGATGCCCGGCAGCGGCTGGCCGTCGTCCATGTCGCGCACGTCGGGGTGCTTGCCGACAATGGCGGCGACCTTCTTCGCGGCAGCGGGGACCAGTTCGGAATTCAACGCGCCGATCTGCACCTGCACGGCCTTGCCGGTCGGGGGGCCGGCGCGCGGCGCCGCAACTTCGACCAGCACGCCGGGAATGTCGGCGGTGGCCTTACGGATATCGTCCATGATCTCGTGGGCCTTCGCCCTCGTCTTCCAGTCGGAGAATTCGAACTGAATGACGCCGATGGTGTCCTCGCTGATCTCGCTTGAGCCGCGCGGCTGCTCGCCGACGCGGGTGTAAACGGTCGAAAGCCCCTTGGTGTTCAGCACCCGCTTTTCGACCTCGGCGATGACGCTGTTCTTCTCCTCGAGCGCGATGTTGCCGCGGCCGTGCACGATCACCTGGCCGAAATCCGGCTCGACGTTGGGAAAGAACTCGACGCCATGGCCGAACTTGCCGTAGGCGACCGGCACGGCGACCAGGAGGAGGGCGACCAACGCCAGCGTCGTGCCGGGGTTGCGCAGCGCGGCGCGCACCGTGCGCATGTAAGGGCCGCGGTCGGCGGTGCGCTCGTCATGCGGGATCTGCGCGGCGCGGCCAAGCAGCGCTCCGAGCGTTGGCGTGAAGAACAGCGCGACTGCCAGCGACGCGGACAGCGTGGCGATCAGCGTGATCGGCAGATATTTCATGAACTCGCCGACCAGGCCGGGCCAGAACAGCAGCGGCGAGAACGCGGCGACGCGGGTCGCGGTGGCGGCGATGACGGGACCCGACATGCGCTTGGCCGCGAGCGAATAGGCTTCACGCGGCTGCATGCCCTCCGCCATCCGGCGTTCGGCGAATTCGGACACGATGATGGCATCGTCCACCAGCATGCCGACCGCGAGGATGAGCGAGAACAGCACGACGATGTTGATGGTCATGCCGGCGAGGTGCAGGCCGAGCACGCCGGCGAGAAACGACGCCGGAATGGCGATGCCGATGAACAGCGAGGCGCGGAAGCCGAGCGAGAAGAGAATGATCACCACGACCAGCAGCACGCCGGTGGCGACCGAATTTTGCAGGTCGGCCAGCATCTGCCGGATAGTCTTCGACTTGTCCTGGGTGAAAGACACCTTGATAGCTTCGGGCCAGGTTTTGCTCAACGCGCCGATGGTCCGCTTCACGCCGTCAACGGTTTCGATCAGGTTGGCGCCTGTTCGCTTGGAGACTTCGACGGTCATCGCCGTCCGCCCGTTGACCCGCGTCACCGACGTGGCGTCCTTGAAGGTCGGCTTGATCTGCGCGACGTCACCCAGCGTCACCGCCGCGCCGGCGGAAGCTGCGATCGGCATGTTGAGCACGTCCTGCGGCCGCTCGATCAGGCTCGGCACCTTCACGGCAAAACGCCCGGTGGGGCCTTCGAGCGAGCCGGCCGCGGTCAGCGTGTTGGACGCATTGAAGCCGGCGATCATCTGATCGAGCGAGATGCCGTAGCTCTTCATCAGCATCGGCTCGGAGATGATCTCGACCGCCTCGTCGCGCGCGCCACGCAATTCCGCAGAAAGCACGCCCGGCACCTGCTCGATGGCATTTTTCGCCTGCCGCGCGATCCTGAGCAGCGTGCGCTCGGGCACGTCGCCGGCCAGCGCCACGACCAGCACGGGATAGAGCGACAGGTTGACCTCCTGCACGCGCGGCTCGTCGGCGTCCTTCGGCAGATCGCGTTTCGCCTGGTCGACCTTAGCGCGCACGTCGGCGAGCGCGACGTTGGAGTTGAATCCAGCCTCGAACTCGAGCAACACGTAGCCGCCACCCTCGAAGGCGGTCGAGCGCATTTCCTTGACGTTGCTGACCTGCTTGAGCTGGGTCTCGACCACCTTGAGCAGCAGCCGCTCGGAATCCTCCGGGCTGATGCCACGCTGCGTGAGCTGCACGTAGATGATCGGAATCTTGACGTCGGGCTCGGCCTCCTTCGGGATCGTGACATACGAGACAAAGCCGGCGCCGAGCAGGAACAGCAGAAGCGCGATCGTCAGGCGTGAGTGGTTGATGGCGTAGTCGATCAGTCTGAACATGGCGGTGATCTTTT
>JBEVIJ010000208.1:0-19889 GCA_040510745.1 Xanthobacteraceae bacterium | reverse complement strand
CGACCGTCCAGTACCGCAGCGCTGGACCGGCATCTCAAGATCTGCTCGCCGGTACCATCGACATGATGATGGACACCGCTTCGACGTCCGGTGGCCATGTTCGTGAAGGCAGGCTCAAGGCATTCGCGATGACGGCCGACAAGCGTTCGCCTGTGGTGCCGGACGTGCCGACGACCGATGAAGCCGGCTTGCAAGGCTTCCGCTTCTACTTCTGGCACGCGTTCTGGGTTCCGAAGGGAACACCGAAGGACGTGATCGCCAAGCTCAACGATGCCACCATGAAAGCGCTGGCCGATCCCGCAACCCGCAAGCGGCTGCTCGACATTGGGCAGGAGCTCTACGGTCCGGACATGTCATCGCCTGAAGCGCTCGCCAAGTTCCAGAAGGCCGAGATCGAGAAGTGGTGGCCGATCATCAGAGCCGCCGGCATCAAGGTCGGGCAGTAGCCAAAAAAAGCTAAAGAGAAAATTCAGGGAGTGAAACAATGCGGAAGTTGATTGCTGCCGTGGCGCTCGCGGCGCTCACGAGCGTTGCCGTGCAAGCGCAGACCTATCCGTCACGTCAGATCACGCTGATCGTGCCGTTTCCTCCGGGCGGCTCGACCGACGTCGCGGCGCGCATCATGGCGGAGAAGATGCGGCCCATTCTCGGACAGCCCGTCATCATCGAGAACGTTGGCGGCGCCGGCGGCAGCATCGCGGTCGGGCGTCTGGCTCGCTCGGCGCCTGACGGCTATACCATCGACATCGGCCAATGGGACACCCACGTCGGCAGCATCATCTACAACATCAATTTTGATCTGCAGAAGGATTTCGATGCGGTCGGGCTGATCTCGGTCAATCCCCAGCTTATGGTCGCCAAGAAGAATCTTCCGGCCAACCGTCTCAACGAGCTGGTTGACTGGATGAAGAAGAATCCGGGCGACGCCAAGTTCGTCAACCAGAACGCGGCTGCCTATGTCACCGGCGTGATGATGCAGCAGATGACAAACACGAAGGTCACCTTCATTCCGTATCGCGGCGCGGGTCCGGCGATGACCGATCTGATCTCGGGTCAGGTCGATCTGCTGGTGGTGCAGGGCGCGGTGGCGCTGCCGCAGTTTCGCGCCGGCACGATCAAGGCGATCGCCAACCTGTCGCCGCAGCGCTCGGCGTCGATGCCGGATATCCCGACCTCCGACGAAACCGGCGTGCCTGGACTTTATATGTCGGGCTGGTTCGGTTTCTTCGCCCCCAAGGGCCTGCCAAAGGATGTGCTCGCCAAGCTCAACGGCGCGATGAAGCAGGCGCTGGCCGATCCCGCGGTGAAGTCGCGCTTTGCCGAACTCGGCTTGGACGTGGCCTCCGTCGAACAGCAGACGCCGGAGGGGCTCGCCAAATTCCAGCAGGCCGAGATCGAGAAGTGGTGGCCGATCATCAAGTCGTCGGGCGCGAAACCGGAATAGGTGTTCTTTCACGCAGGGAGAAGCGACCGATGTTAAAGTCAACCGTCTCCTTGGTCGCCGTGCTCTTCAGCGTCTCTGTTGCACAGGCGCAGTCGTTCCCGAACCGCCCGATCACCATCGTCGTCCCGTTCCCGGCGGGCGGTTCGACCGGCGCGATGGCGCGCATCCTGCTCGAGCCCATGCAAGCGGTGCTCGGTCAGCCGATCATCATCGAGAACGTGGGCGGCGCCGGCGGCAGCCTCGGCGCCGGCCGCGTCGCGCGTGCGGCGCCGGACGGCTACACGATCTGCTTCAGCCACATGCAGACCCATGTGCTCAACGGCGCCGTTTTGAGCTTGTCTTACGACGTGGTGGCGGATTTCGAGCCGCTCGCGCTGATCGCGGACACGCCGCAGATTGTCGTGACCCGCACCGCGTTCCCGGCGAACGATTTGAAGGAGTTGATTGGCTGGCTGAAGGCCAATCCCAACAAGGGCACATCCGGCGCGGTCGGCATCGGCGGCCCGAGCGACATCTCGGCATTCCAGTTCAAGCAGATGACCGGCACCAGCTTCCAGTCGGTGCCGTATCGCGGTGGCGGGCCGTTGCTGGCCGATCTGGTCAGCGGCCAGATCGATATTAATTTTGGTCAGGCATCGACCTATATCGGCGCGGTGCGCAACGGCCAGCTCAAGGCGCTAGCCACGCAGGCCAAGGAGCGGTGGTGGGGTGCGCCCGAGGTCCCCACCGTGGATGAGGCCGGCGTGCCGGGCCTCTACGGGTCCTACTGGCATGGCATGTGGCTGCCGAAGGGTACACCGAAGGACATTGTCGCCAAGCTGAATGCGGCGGTGATGGTGGCTTTGGCCGATCCGATGGTGCAGCAGCGCTTCAGGGACTCCGGCCAGAGCATCTGGCCGCGCGCTCAACAAACGCCAGACGCCCTGGCGGCATTTCAGAAGGCGGAGATCGAGCGGTGGTATCCAATCATCAAGGCGTCCGGCATCAAGGCGCAGCAATGATCGGACGCGAGAGTGAGACCTGACATGCCGATCTGGTGGCCGTTGGTCGTAACGATACTCTTCGCAGCCCTCGGTAGCGTGAACGCGGAAACGTTTCCCTCCAAACCGATCACCATGGTGGTGGCCCTGCCGGCCGGTGGCGCGGTCGACGCGCTGGCGCGCGTGATGGCCGATCACATGCGCGGCACGCTCGGCCAACCCTTCGTGGTCGAGAACGTGGGCGGCGCGGGCGGCACGATTTCGATCGCGCGCGTGGTGCGCTCGGCGCCGGACGGCCACACGATCGGCATGGGGACACTCGGCCAATACGTGATCTCCGGCGCGGTCTATCCGCTGCAGTTCGACATGCTCGCGGACCTGACGCCGGTTGCGCTGCTGCCGAACGTTCCGTACTGGATGGTGGCGCGCAAAGGCCTGCCGCCAAGTTCGCTCAACGAATTGGTCGAATGGCTCAAGGCCAATCCGGACAAGGCGTCGGCCACGTCGGTCGGAACGGCGAGCATGGCGCGGTTCTGCGGCATGGGATTTCAGAAGGCGACGGGCACGAGCTTCCAGTTCGTGCCGTATCGTGGCGGCGCGCCGGCGCTCAACGACCTGGTCGCGGGGCAGGTCGATCTGTCCTGCGATCTCGCGGCTAACTCGCTGACGCAGTACCGCAGCGGCAACATCAAGGCCTATGCGGTGATGACAAAGGCGCGCTGGTTCGTCGCGCCCGAGGTGCCAACCGCGGAGGAGGCCGGCGTCCCCGGCCTCTATTACAGCACATGGCACGGCCTGTGGACGCCGAAGGGCACGCCATCCGACATCGTCGACAGGATTAACGTCGCCGCCAATGCGGCGATGGCCGATGCGGAGGTGCAAAAGCGCATCGTCGCGCTCGGCATGGACCTGCCGCCGAAAGATCAGGCGTCGCCCGCGGCGTTCGCGGCGTTCCACAAGTCCGAAGTCGAGAAGTGGTATCCGATCGTGAAAGCGGCGGGCGTGAAGCCGGAGTGAAATTCGAACTGCAGCGATAACAGGCGAGGGACGTTATGAAGCGGCTGGTGGTTGTCTTCGTTCTTGCAATGCTTGTTGGCGCGCAGAGCGCGCTCGCGCAAATCTATCCGTCGCGGCCGGTCACCTTGATCGTTCCGTATCCGGCGGGCGGGCCGTCCGACACGCTGGCGCGCGTGCTGGTGGAGCAGCTCAAGACCACGCTCGGCCAGCCGGTCATCATCGAGAACGTGACCGGGGCAGGCGGTAGCATCGGGGTTGGCCGCGTCGCGCGCTCGGCGCCGGATGGCTATACGCTGAGTCTTGGTCACGTGCAGACCCACGTCATCAACGGCGCGACGCTGGAACTGCCCTACAACGTCGTGAACGACTTCGAGCCGGTCACGCTGATCGCCGACACGCCGCAATGGATCGCGGCGCGTGCCAACTTCCCCGCCGGAAGCCTCAAGGAAACGGTCGCCTGGATGAAGGCCAACCCGGGGAAGGCGACCGCAGGCACGGTCGGCGTGGGTGGCCCGACCGACATTGCCGCGATCTATTTCCAGAAGCACACCGGCACCACGTTCCAGTTCGTGCCGTATCGCGGCGGCGCGCCGCTGATCCAGGATTTGATCGCGGGGCAGATCGACCTCACGTTCGGCCAGGCTGCGAACTATCTCAACCCGGTGCGCGCCGGACAGCTCAAGGCCTTCGCGGTACTCTCCAGCAAGCGATGGTGGGCATCGCCCGAGACGCCGACCATTGAGGAGGCGGGCGGTCCTGACCTCTATTCCTCGTTCTGGCATGGGCTATGGGTGCCGAAAGGCACGCCGAAGGACGTGATCGCCAAGCTCAACACCGCGGTCTCTCAGGCGCTCGACGATCCCGGACTGAAAAAGCGCTTCACCGATATCGGCCAGGACATCTGGGCGAAGGAGCAACAGAATCCGGCCGCGCTGGCGGCGCAGCAGAAGGCACAGATCGAGAAATGGTGGCCGATCATCAAGGCCGCCGGCATTAAGGCACAATAAATCTTCTGGACGCCGGCATGACGCCGGCGTCCAGAAGGATAGGGCATTCGGACAGCAGGCCTGGACGCAACAACACTACGACGCGTTACTCGGCACGACGCCTCAACTCACATCGCTGCGCGCGCGATTCCAAACGACACGATCGTGAAAGCAACGGCGACCGACACGGCGAGCGCCAATGTCAGCGCCACAAACGCCTGATCCGCAAACGCGGGACGTTGACGGGACTGTTCGAGCAATTCCTGGGTCATGAGCGCCACCTGCAACGAATCAGCTTGGACACGAACATGCCGATGGATGCTGGCCTCCGTCCGGCTGGATTGCGGCGGCGCGATTGGCGAACCGCGGCGGAACAGTGGCGCAGGGTTAACAGATGGTTAATGCCTGCTATGCTGGATGGATAAAGAACAAGTGTGGCGGGGAGGATACAATGCGGTGGGCCCTGGGTTTGCTCGCAGCTCTGCCGGTGGCGCTGGCTGCGATCGAAGTGTCCGCGCAGGCGGGCTATCCGGACAAGCCGATTCGGATCCTCGTGGGTTTTTCGGCGGGCGTGGCGCCCGACGTGACCTCCCGCCTGTTCGGCGACAAGTGGAACGAAAGCTGGGCCAAGGGCGTGGCGGTCGAGAACGTCACTGGCGCCGGCGGCAACCTCGCGGTCGAACGCCTCTCGAAGGCGCCGCCGGACGGCTACACGTTGTCGATGGGAGGCAACGCCGCGCTGGTGATCAATCCAAACCTGATGGACAAGCTCGGCTACGATCCCATCAAGGACTTCGCCTACATCACCCAGGTTTTCATCGTGCCGAACCTGGTCGTGGTGCCGCCTGACGTTCCGGCCAAGACCATCGAAGAGCTGATCGCGCTGGCCAAGGCGAAGCCCGACTATTTCGTCGCAGGTCACGCCGGGATCGGCACGTCGCAGCATCTCGGCGGCGAGCTTTTCATGAAGATGACCGGCGTCAAGATTCAGCAGGTGCCGTATCGCGGCACCACGCAGATCCTGCCGGACCTGCTGGGCGGACGGCTCAATCTTTTCTTCGGCAACATCTCGAACTGCCTGCCGCTGGTGCGCGAGGGCAAGCTGCGGGCGTTCGCCATCACCTCGCGCAAGCGTTCGCCGCAAATCCCCGACCTGCCCACGATGGAAGAGTTCGGTTTCAAGGATTTCGACGCCACCGCCTGGTTCGGCCTGATGGCGCCGGCCGGCACACCGCAGCCGATCGTGAACAAGATTCACGCCGAAACCGCGAAGGTGATGGCGATGCCGGACGTGCGCGCCAAGCTTGAAGGTCTCGGGCTCCAACTGGTCGGCAACACGCCGGCGGAATTCGCCGATGTGGTGCGCAGGGAGATGCCGATGTGGGGCAAGGTCATCAGCGACGCCGGAATCAAGATGCCTCAATAACCGGCGCGAGCCGCGGGAGGGACGATGAATCCGATCCGAGCATGGTTGGCGCTTGCGCTGCTGCTCACCGCGGCGCCGGCCCATGCGCAGAGCTATCCCGACAAACCGGTGCGTTTCATCGTTGGCTTCACCGCCGGCAGTGCGACCGACATCACCGCGAGGCTGTTCGCGGCGAAATTCGCCGAGGCTTGGAACGTGCCGGTGACGGTCGAGAATGTGCCGGGAGCCGGCGGCAGCGTCGGCGGCGACCGCGTGGCCAAATCGGTGCCGGACGGTACGACGTTCTACTGGGGCGCCAATGGCGCGCTCACCATCAACCCGACGCTGCAGCAGAACCAAACCTACGACGTGGTGCGCGATCTTGCGCCGGTCGCGCGGCTGCTGATCGTGCCGAGCATTGTCGCGGTGAACAACGACGTGCCGGCCAAGACTTTCGGCGAGCTGATCGCGCTCGCCAAGGCACAGCCTGGCAAGCTGTCCTACGCCTCGCCCGGCGTCGGTACGCCGCAGCATATCGCCGGCGAGCTGCTCAAGAGTCAGGCGGGCGTCGACATCACGCACGTGCCTTATCGCGGCGCGGTGTTCACCGACGTGATCGGTGGGCGCGTGACCATGACGCTGCAGAACATGGGCGCGATCCTGCCGGTCGTGAAAGAGGGTCGGCTGCGCGGCGTGGCGGTGACATCGCTGAGGCGGACGCCGGTCATCGACCTGCCGACGGTCTCCGAATCGGGGCTCCCTGGCTTCGAAGCGATTTCCTGGTTTGGATTGATGGCGCCGGCCGGCACGCCCGCGCCGGTGATCGCCAAGGCGCATCAGCAGGCGGTTGCGATCGTCGCCATGCCGGACGTGCGGGAGAGGCTCACCCAGCTCGGATTCGACATCGCCACCGATGGTCCCGATGCGATGGGCGCCGTTATCAAAGCGGACATCGCCAAGTGGGCGAAGGTGATAAAGGACGCCAACATCAAGGCGGGCGACTGACTTTCACCGCCCCTACTGTGCCGCAACCATGCTGGCGGTGGTGGGATGCCAGTCCATCGAGACGTGGTTGGGCTGCGCCGTGACACGGTCGAGCCAGTCGCGTACCGCGGGGAACTCCGAGACATTGAAATCGCACTGCTCGGCGATGTGGGTGTAGGCGTAAAGCGCGATGTCGGCGATCGAATAGCGGTCGTCGGCCAGGAAATCCTGCTGGGCTAGATGCTTGTCCATCACGCCCAGCGCGCGGTAGCCCTCTTCCATCCAGTCCTCGAGTGCGTGCTGCTGCAGATCGCGCCCGCCTTTGATCAGTACGAGCCAGAACCAGGCCGCGCCGAGGTTCGGCTCGAGCGCGTGCTGCTCGAAGAACATCCACTGCAGCGTGGCGGCGCGCTCGATCGGATCGTCGGAAAGCAGCGGCGTGCCCTCGGCGAGATACCAGAGGATGGCGTTCGACTCCGGCAGATATTTGTCCGGTGCGACCTTGAGCAGCGGCACGTGGCCGCTCGGATTCATCGCCAGGAATTCCGGGGTGCGCGTCTCGCCCTGCAGGATGTCGACCTCGACAAGCTCGTGCGCGAGCCCGAGCTGCGTGAGCGCGAGCCGCACCTTGTAGCAATTGCCCGAGCGGCGCATCGAATAGAGGGTGTACATCCTGATCCCCCGATCGGCCTGGACCGATCCGTGTTTCAATTCTTAGCGCCGATTGAAAAGCAAAGCACGGCGAATAAAGGGCGATGCGATGACGCCCCGATGAAAAAAGACGAAAGCGTGCGCTGCAACATGGAATTGAACCAAATCTCTCTCCGGCCGGATGCCACAACAGAAATTACTTTCGAGAGCGATTGGTTAGGTTGCCGCGCTAACGCCGCGCGGGAATGGAACGTCATGCGTATTGTTCAAAGTCTAGTGACTGGCTGCATCGCGCTGAGTGCGGTAACGGGTGTTGCCGGAGCGCAGCCCACCTATCCGGACCGGACGGTCCGTATCCTGGTCGGGTTTCCGGCGGGCGGGCCGCCGGACATCGCCGCGCGGCTCGTCGCCGAAAAGCTTTCTACGGCGTGGGGCAAGCCGGTGGTCGTGGAGAACATCACCGGCGCTGGCGGCAACCTTGCGGTAGAGCGCGCGGTCAAGTCCGCGCCCGACGGCTATACGCTCGTCATGGCGAGCTCCGCGATCACCATCAATCCGAGCCTCTACGACAAGGTCGCCTACGACCCCGTGAAGGACTTGACACCGGTCTCGATCGCGGTGTTTACGCCGAGTGTCTTGGTGGTGCACAACGACGTGCCCGCGAAGACCGTGCAGGAGCTGATCGCACTGGTCCGCGCGCAGCCCGGAAAGCTGACATACGGTCATGCCGGCGCGGGCACGCCCGCCCATCTGTCTGGCGAATTGCTGAACTCGCTGGCCGGAATCGACGTGCAGCCGGTGCCTTATCGCGGCATCCCGGCGCTCATCCCCGACCTGATCGCGGGACGGCTCACCATGAGCCTGCCGAACCTGTCGGTGGTGCTGCCGCTGGTCCGCGAGGGCAAGCTGCGCGCGCTGGCCGCGATCTCGCCCAAGCGCGCGGCAGCCGCGCCCGATCTGCCGACCATGGCGGAGGCCGGGTTGACCGGCTTCGATGTGCCGATTTGGTTCGGCCTGATGGCGCCGGCCGGCACGCCGCAGCCGGTCGTCGACAAGCTGCACGGCGAGACGGTGCGGGCGCTTTCGGCGGAGGATGTCCGCAAGCGTTTCGGCGACAGCGGTCTGGAGGTGGTCGCCAACACACCTGCGGAATTCGCGGGCGTGATCCGCGCCGAGCTGGCGCAATGGGCGAAGCTGATCAAGGACGCCGGGATCAAGATTGCGGAATGATCACTCCGCGGCGATGCGGTGTACGCGCGCGTATTCCAGCAATGCGTCGTCGCCGACCGGCTGGATCGGCGTAAAGTCCCGGTGCGCGATCCACTCGGCGCGGGTGAACTTGGTGATGTGGTTCGAGCAGGCGCAGAACGTCACATAGACGATCTTGCGCGGGTACGGCGTGATGTTCGGCGGCGAGGCGTGGACCAGGTTGCCGTGGAACATCAGCACCGAGCCGGGCTTGCCGGTCGGGGCCACGATGCCCTGGCCGTGCTTGGCTTCCGCGTCAGCGACCAGCCGCGTCACCGTCTCCTTGTCGAGCGTCCAGAGCGGATAGGACGTCGTCAACTTGTCGTGGCCGGCCTCAAACACGCCCTGCTTGTGGCTGCCGGGCACCAGCAGCAGCGGGCCGTTGATCGGCATCACCTCGTCGAGGAACACCGCGATGTTCATGGCGCGGGCCTCCGGCATGCCGTCGTCGCGCGCCCAGGTGCCGTAATCCTGATGCCACTGCCAGACGTCGCCTTCGAATGCGGCCTTGGCGTTGAGCTTGAATTGATGGACGTAGATGTCCTCGCCGAAATACTGCTTCAGCGGGCCGACGAGGCGCGGATGGCTCACCAGCAGCCGGAACAGCTCGTTGAAGGTGTGCGCGGCGAACGCGGTGCGCGGCGCGCCGGCCTTCTCGCGCCACACCTCCTGGCGGTCGGCCTTGAGGATGTCCTCGCCCTGCGCGCGCATCAGCGCGACTTCCTCGTCGGCGAAGCAGTTCGGCAGGAACACGTAGCCCTGGTCGTCGAAAGCCTTGAGCTGATCGGCTGAAAGCTGCATGGCGTCCACTCCCGGATATTTGCTACCTGCAGTCTATCACGGCGGCAGATGGCTTTCTATTCGATCACCTCGTCGGCCGCGACCAGCAGGCTCGCCGGAACTGTCAGGCCCAGCGCCTTGGCGGCCTTCAGATTGATGATCAGCTCGAACTTGTTCGGAGCCTCGACCGGCAGGTCGGCGGGTTTCATTCCGCGCAAGATCTTGTCCACGTAATCCGCCGCCTGGCGGTAGATGGCGACATAATCCAGTCCATAAGACATCAATCCGCCGTTCACCGTGAAGACGCGGAATGGATAGGCCGCCGGCAGGCGATGCGCTTCGGCGAGTCGGATGATCAGCGCGTGGTGGACCACCGCCAAGCCGTCCGGAAACACAACCATGCCGCTGCCGGGCTTGTCTGCAGCCCTCGCGATCACGTGCTCGTATTCGTCGGGCCTTTGCACCGAAGCTTCAACTACGTCCAGGCCAATGGTCCTTCCGGCTTCGATGGTAGGTTGCACGAATTGAGCGTTGGCCGGATTTGCCGGATTGGTGATCAATGTGACGCGCGACATCCGGGTATCGAGCTGTCGGAGCAGCTCGAGCCATTTTCCGCCGATGCCGAATTCGAAATTGGTCAAGCCGGTGGCGTTGCCGCCAGGCCGAGACAGGTTGGCGATCAGACCTTGACTGACCGGATCGGCGACCATGGTGAAGACCACGGGCAAGGCGCGGCTGACGCGATTGACCGCGGTCAGGCTGGGCGTCCCCATTGCGACGATGACGTCGGCGCCGGCATCGACAAGCATGCGCGCATCGCTGTCCATCTGTCGCTCGTTGCCGCTGGAGGTGCGCAGGTTGATCGTGACATTGCGCCCGTCGACCCAGCCGAGCTCCCGCAAACGGTCGCGGAACCCGGCGGCGATGGGACGCATCTCGGATTCCGTGAAGCTCGTCAGCATGCCGACCAGCCGCCGGCGTTCGGCTTGCTGCGCATGCGCGGCAAACGGCATGGCTACCGCGCCGCCAACAAGCGTGATGAAGTCGCGCCGCTGCATACGCCCCTCGCGATGTGTCAGCCGCAGGCTACTCTACCACAACGCCCGCCGCCTTGATCACCGCCGCCCATTTGGTCACCTCGCCTGGCAGCCAGACCGCCACCGCGTCGGGCGGCCGCAGCGCTAGCGTCATGCCCTGCGCCGCGAGGGCGTCCGAGGCCGTCTTTGCCGACAGCGAATAGGACACGGCGTTGTAGATTTTGTGGAGCGCATCGGACGGCGTCTTGGCCGGCGCGAACAGTGCGAACCAGGCATCGGCTTCGACGCCGGCGATGCCGGCCTCGGCGAGCGTCGGCATGTTCGGCAGGCGCGCTGCGCGTTGCGGGCTTGCCAGCGCAAGCGCGCGCAGCACCCCGGCATCGACGTAGCTGACCACGCTCGGCAGCGTCACGAAGGTCGCGTCGATCCGGCCGGCGAGCAGCTCCGTGGTCATCGGCGCGGCGCCTCGGAACGGCACGTGCAGCAGGTCGACGCCGGCCTTGATCTTGAACAGCTCGGCGGCGAGGTGGGACGCCGAGCCGTTGCCGGTGGAGCCGTAGGTGAGCGTGCCGGGCGATTTCTTGGCGAGTTCGACCAGCGCCGCGACGCTGTCCGCCTCAAGCCCGCGCCGCACCACCAGCGCGTGGGGAATTTCAGCGATGCCGGCGACCGGCGCAAAATCCCTCACCGCGTCATAGGGACAGTTCTTAAGCAGCGACTGGTTGGTGGCGTGGGTCTGGTTGGTGCCGAGCACCAGATTATGGCCATCGGGCTCGGCGCGCGCCACCGCGGCCGCACCGATCACGCCGGACGCGCCGCCGCGGTTGTCGACCAGAATCGATTGGCCGAGCGGGCCGGACGCCGCCTGCGCGATCAGCCGCGCCACCGCATCGACCGGTCCGCCGGCCGGGTAGGGAACCACGATGGAAATGTTGCGCGAGGGAAACGCTTGCGCGCGAGCGTCATGCGCGCCAATCAGTCCCGCGATGACGGTGAGTGCAGCACGCCGCGTGAGCATGGCGCTACTTTAGCGGGTGAGCCGCCGATTTCCACTGACCAAACGCGCCGGTTTCGGCAGCCGCTCGCTGCAAGATCAGCAGCAGGACGAGAATCATCGAGGGAACGGCCAGCGGGATGAGCGTCTGGTCCGCGACGGTGCGGGCGACCAGCGGCACGAGCCAGAGGAACGCCAGCGCTGTCTTTTCGTAAGGCCGGAAGCCGCGCTCATAGCCTTCGACCGCGAGGAACGCGATCGAGGGCGCCAGCGCCATCAGGTCGTAGTCGAGGCTGTAGGGCGTGGCGAGGATCGAGGCGATCGGCAGGGCTGCGGCCTTGAGACGATAGCCCGCATCGCTCCGCCAAAGCCAGGCCAGCGCCGCGCCGAGCGCGACGGTGACCGCGGCCTGCGCGGCGTAGGCGGACGCAACGCTGCCGCCCCACATGCGCGCCCAGGAGAACACGCTCTGAATTTTGTGCCAGCCAGTGCCGCCCTGTTCGAGCACCACCTCGCGGGTGAACGGCAGCGCATCGATCATCATGCGCCAGACGTCGGCGCCGAACGCCAGCGTGGAGATCGCAGTGAGCACCAGTACGGTCGCGCCGGCCGAGACGAAGGCCTGCCAGCGCCCTGTGACCACCAGCACCAGCGGGATCATCACGCCGAACTGCGGCATGTACGACATCAAGCCGAACAGGATGCCGGCAACGATCGGTCTGCGGTCCAGCACGAGCAGCGCGACGCCGATCAGCGCGGTTGTGAGGAAGCCGTTGTCGCCGTGGCCGAGATTGACGAACACGGCGGGGAAGGCGACAGCCAGCAGCAGCCACAGCCGATCGCGCGACAAAGTCTGGCCATCGCTCTCGCGCGATGGAGAGAAGCGGAAGACGCCCCACAGCATGCTCAGATAGAGCAGCAGGGTTGATGCCTGCCAAACAAACAGCGCGCCGGCATACGGCAGCAGCGCCAGGGCTGCGGCGACGAACAGCAGGAACGGCGGATAGCACCAGCCGTAGAACGGCGTGTCTTTGCCGAAGATCATCTGTTGACGCGCGTGCTGCGACGGCGGATCGAACGCGGTGCCCGGCTGCCCGTCGAGCACATAGGTGCCGCCGGCGTAGATGTTGGAGAAATCGGTGCCGAGCGGCCGGCCCTGGTAGTCGTTCAGCCCGTCGGAGGTCGCGACCAGGAACACCAGCCCGCAGAGCGAGGCCGCGAGCAGCGCGAGCGACCACAGCCGCGCCCGTTCACGGGTGATCCAGGATCCTGGTTTCAGCGGTTCGATTATCATGCCGCCTCAGCGACAGCCGCCGTCAAATCTTCCCTGTAGTAGATGTCGCGGCCGACGTCTTCGCAGGCGTGGCTCGACGGCACCGGAATCATGGCCCGCAGGAAGCTGTGGCTGTACGGGAAGAAATTAAAGTGCGGGTTGAACGTATAGATGCTCTCGCGCTCGCGCGGGACCACGACGATAAGCCGGCGGCGCGCGATGCGGCGCAACTCGGCGATGGCGTTGCGGTAGTCGAGGATGTGCTCGATCACGTGCGTGCAGACCACGGTGTCGAAGCTCTTGTCCGGGAACGGGAGATTCTCGACCCAGCCGGACACGAATTCGATGCCGGCGCCGATCGGATCGGCGGGCGCTACGATGTCGATGCCCACCATGGAACGGAACGTCTCGTTCGAATGCTCCCGCACATGGCGCAGCAGCGCGCCCGTGCCGCAGCCGACGTCGCAGATGCTCGGCCCCAGCGCGTCGGCGGAAACGCGATCCAGGCAGGCGCGCGAATTGTCGGTGTCCTCGTGGACGCGCGGATGGGTGCGGTAGAGCTCGCTGTACTGCTCGGCGGTGAGGAACGGCGCCGACTTGCGGAATTCGGCCAGCGTGGAGATGTGCTTGCCCCAGGCGAGTGACGCCGCGAACCTGAACAGCGCGGTGTCGCGCACGATCGGCGGCAGAAGCTCTTCCAGGACGAACCGGATTTGGTTGGACTGCTCGCGCCTCATGGGCCTGCTGCTGGGTGTGGGGAGTGGTTCGCAAAACTACGGAAAGACGCTTGAAAAGACGTAAATATGCGGACTGGTATTTGGCCGTTTCCGGCTCGAACGCAGGATCATCAACGGGTTTGATGGGCTTTATCAACGTTTCGGCCTTGCCGGGGGCAGGCGGCGCCTTTACGACATTCGCGCCCTTTTTGGGCACGGAGATTCCCCGGCCATGGCCCTGCTCGCCGAATACCTGAAGCGCATCAAGCCGTCTGCCACCATCGCCGTGACCGATAAGGCGCGGGCGCTCAAACTGGTGGGCCGGGACGTGATCGGGCTCGGCGCAGGCGAGCCGGATTTCGATACACCCGACAACATCAAGCAGGCCGCGATCGAGGCGATCAAGAGTGGCCGGGCGTCGAAGTACACGGCGGTGGACGGCCTCGCCGAGCTGAAGCAAGCGGTGGCGGGCAAGTTCAAGCGCGAGAACAACCTCGACTACAAGCCGTCGCAGATCATCGTCGGCACCGGCGGCAAGCAGGTGCTCTACAACGCCCTCATGGCGACCATCAATCCCGGCGACGAGGTGATCATCCCGGCGCCATACTGGGTGAGCTACCCGGACATGGTGCTGCTTGCCGGCGGCGAGCCGGTCAGCGTTCCGACCACCATGGAAGACGGCTTCAAGATGCGGCCTGAGGCGCTGGAGAAGGCGATCACGCCGAAGACCAAGTGGATCATCTTCAATTCGCCGTCGAACCCGACCGGCGCGGCGTACACCCGCGACGAGCTCAAGAAGGTCACCGACGTGCTGGTGAAGCATCCGCACGTCCACGTGATGACCGACGACATGTACGAGCATCTGGTCTACGACGACTTCGAATTCTTCTCGCCGGCTGAGGTCGAGCCGCGGCTGTACGACCGCACGCTCACCGTGAACGGCACGTCGAAGGCTTATTGCATGACTGGCTGGCGCATCGGCTACGCGGGCGGGCCGGAGCAGCTGATCAAGGCGATGGCGATGATCCAGTCGCAGTCGACCTCAAATCCGTCCGCGGTATCGCAATGGGCTGCGGTCGAGGCGCTCAATGGCGTGCAGGACTTCATCCTGAAGCACAACGCGATCTTCAAGGAGCGGCGCGACCTCTGCGTCTCGATGCTCAATCAATCGCGCGGACTCAAGTGCCCGATGCCGGAGGGTGCGTTCTACGTCTATCCATCCTGCGCCGGAACGATCGGCCGCACCGCGCCGAGCGGCAAGAAGCTCGCAACCGACGAGGATTTCGTCACCGAGCTGCTCGAGGCGGAGGGGGTCGCCGTGGTGCAGGGCACCCCGTTCGGCGTCGGCCCCGCGTTCCGCATTTCCTACGCCACCAAGACCGAAGACCTGGAAGAGGCGTGCCGTCGCATCCAGCGTTTCTGCGGCAATCTGAAGTAGCAATCCCGAAATCGGACGTTGGGGGCGGGTCGCGCACACGCCCCCGCACGCTCGTTGATCTGGCGAACTTATTCGCCATGGGGGGAACCTTGCCGCTTCAGGCGCATTGGACAGTCACGAAATCATTCAAACCCAAGGAATGTCCCATGAGTGACACCTCTCGATCGTCCGGCGGAACCAATTGGCCACAGCAGGGCGGCGGCAAGCCCGCCCAAAATGCTGCCAAGGGCGTGGAAGCGATCAAGGAAAAGGTCGGGGATGCGTTGGACCGCGGCAAGTCCAGCTTGGCGGATTCGGCCTATGCGGCCGGCGACAGCCTGGGCGACGATGTCGCCAAGCTCCGCTCGGACATGGCAGCGATCCAGAAGACGCTCTCGAAATTTGCGTCTGAAGCCGGCAATGAAGCCGTCAAAACGGCGCAGAACGTCGGCTCGGCCGTCGCGTCCCAGGTCGGCGACGTCGCGTCGCAGGTTGGCTCGGCCGCTTCCGAATACGCGTCCCAAGCCTCTCAGCAGGTAAAGACTTTCGCCTCGGAAATGGAGACCATGGCCCGCAAGAACCCGCTGGGCACGATCGGCGTGACGCTGCTGGTCGGCGTTGTGATCGGCATGATGTCGCGAGGTCGCTCCTGATGGTCGCGACCGTCCTGAAACTCGTCGGATTCGACCTTCAGCGCCAGTTGGCGCGCCTGAAGGCCGAGGCGGAAGACTTCAAGGACCGCACCACCGACGATATCAAGCAAAAGGCGGTGGACGCGGGGCTGATGATCGCCCTCGCGTTCGCTGGTTTGGTTTTTATCGTGCTCGCGATCGTCACGGGCCTGATCGCGCTTTATCTCTATGTTGAGATGAAGCGCGGCGCGTTCGCCGGCCTCGGAGCGGTGGCGCTAACCTCGGCGGTCATCGCAGCCCTGATGTTTGTCGTTGCCGCAACCCGAGGAAAGACGCGTAAGCGGGCGAGGCGTTCGGTGCCGGAACCGATTGTTGCCAGGTCTGCCGCGGAGACGGCAGCCGTGGCCGGTCCCACTCGCGTTACTCCGACTGCAAGCAGTTCGACGCCTGTTGCTTCATACGGCAGCGGTCCATCTGTGGCGATGCCGACTGCGTCTTTCATTGACACCCTCACGAAGGACCTTACGGATCGGACCACTGCCGCGGCGAACGAGGCGCTGGAAACTGCCGTCGGCATGGTTCGCAAAAGCCCACCGGAGGCTATCCTGGCCGCGATGGCAGTCGCCATGGTGGCCGGCATCTTTATTGGGCGGCGCCGGACCGACACGCATTAACCCCAGCTTTGTCCCGCAATCTTCAGCGATTCTCGCTGCGTTGTGGCGCGCTGACCGCGATCCTTTGCGTCAAGGTCCGCCTCCGGTAAATTGCCGCCACACAGGAGGCGATCTCAATGATTCGTTTTTCAGCAGCCATTGCTCTTGCGGCATCGCTCACCGCTGTCGCGTCACCCGCCACCGCGCAGGTCGAGGCCGGCATGTTGGAATGCTCGGGCACGACCGCGAGCTTCATCCTCGGCTCGGTCACTGAACTGCGCTGCGTGTTCCGCCCCGGCGGCGGCGCTCCCGCAGTTCCCTATGTGGCGACGATCCGGCGCGTCGGCGTCGATATCGCGTTGCCGGCCAACGTCGGCTTGGCCTGGGGCGTATTCGCGCCGACCCGCGTGCTGGCCCCTGGCGACCTTGCCGGTAGCTACGGCGGTGCGTCTGCCAGTGCGACGGCCGTGGTCGGCGCCGGCGCCAATGTTCTGGTCGGCGGGTCGAACAACACCATTTCGCTGCAGCCGTTGAGCTTGCAGGGGCAGACCGGCCTCGGCGTCGCGGCCGGTGTCGCGGGGCTTGAGCTGCGGCTTGCGCGCTGATTTTTCGGACCAAGCTTGAACGCCGCCGCTTTCGAGTGGCGGCGTTTTCATTTCTGCACGACGTTGATGCGGCCCTGGACGGCGGTCTGCACGGTGCCGAGCTTTTGCAGGTAGGACATCACTTCGTTCGCCAGCAGCGGCGAGTCGTCGGCGGGCAATAGCGACCGGGCCTTGCCGAAAGTGTCGTAGCCATCGCTGCCGCGGGCCAGGAAATCGTTGGTCGCGATGCGATAGACGCGACTTGGATTGAGCGGGGCGCCGCCGATCTTGATCGACACGATGCGCTTGCCGGCCGGCAGACGAGGATCGAACTGGATCGTCATTCCGGATACTTGGGGAAACCGCCCGGCGGCATCCGCCAGCCTTGAGAAGCCGTTTTCCAGCGCGGATCGCAGGTCGCGGCCGCGGATTTCAATGGTCACCACACGGTTGCCGAACGGCAGCTCGGCCAGCACGTCGCGCCGCGTGATGGTGCTGCCGGCGGTATAGACCCTGCCGCCGCGAATGCCGCCGCCGTTCGTCACCGCGGCGTCCGCGCCGGACTTGGCACGCATCGCGTCTGCGATCAGGTTGCCGATCGCGGCCTCGCCGGTGCGCACGGCGATGTTGCGGCTGTCAAGCTCGACCGCGAGCTTGGCGAGCGGCTGGTCCATCTCGCGCGACAGTTCGGCTTCGAGCTTCGCCACCGCCGCCGCGACTTCGGGGTCCGGCGTCATCGTCGCGGTATCGACGATGCGGAACTGCGGCCACCATTTCACGGTGCGGCGGCCCTCCACCATCGCCACGTCGATGGCGACGTCGATGATCGTGACGTAGTGGCCGTCGTAGCTCGACTCCGCCATGGCGACGCGGCCGTCGTACTGGACAAACAGGTCATGGTTGTGCCCGGTGAGGATCAGGTCGGCTGCGTTGGTGGCGCTGAGATCGACGGCCTGGCTGCGGTCCGCGTGCATGACCGCGACGACGAAATCGGCGCCTTCCTGGCGCAGCGCCGCGCCCTG
Source organism: Xanthobacteraceae bacterium (assembly GCA_040510745.1). Classification (GTDB taxonomy): domain Bacteria; phylum Pseudomonadota; class Alphaproteobacteria; order Rhizobiales; family Xanthobacteraceae; genus Z2-YC6860. Next base: position 2,066 of record JBEVIJ010000208.1, on the reverse strand, counting down.
TTCCTTCATTGCCGTGACCGTCGGCAGGAATTTCAGGTCTTCGGAGCTCGAGACCTTAGGCGTCTGGTCGTAGGCCGCGCCGGTCAGCCCAATCCGCACGCCGCCGGCATCGACGATGGAGCGATCTTTAATATTCGGGAGCGGCTTGCCGTCGGCGCCGCGCATGTTGGCGGCATAGACCGGGAACTTGGCCTCGGCCATGCGCTTGAAGAACGCCGCTTTGCCGAAATCAAACTCGTGGTTGCCCGGCGCGAAGATGTCGGGCGGGACCATGTTGGTCAGCGCGATGATGTGCGCGCCGCCGTCGATGCCCGACATCAGGGACGGCGAGAGCGTGTCGCCGCCGTGCGCGAAAATCACGTGGCCGCCCTTTGCGCGTTCGGCCTTCACCACGGCGGCTAACCGCGCAAAGCCCCCGCGCAGCTTGCCGTCCGGCGCGATGGTCTCGCCCATCAGGTAGATGTCGTTGGTCAGGACAAAGGTGACCTTGGCGCTTTGCGTCCACGCGGACACCGGGAGCACGACGGTGAGACACAGGACGACCAGCAGGCGGCGGAGTGCGAACATTTCGGATGATCCGGGCGAGGCAGGGCCTCTCTAGCATGCGAGGACTGCGCCCGGCTATGCTGCGGCATGCATCACGAGCGTCGCGACATTTTGCTGTGGACATGAACCGTCCTGAGATTTTCGCCCTTGGCGCTGCCGCCGTACCCGCCGGCCGGATTGGGGTGCTGATCGTCAACCTCGGCACACCCGATGCGACCGACGCCGCTTCGGTGCGGCGCTACCTGAGAGAATTTCTCAGCGATCCGAGGGTGATCGAGGACCGGGGCCTGGTCTGGAAGTTCATTCTCAACGCCATCATCCTGACCACGCGGCCGCGCCGCAAAGGCCTCGACTACGAGAAGATCTGGAATCGCGAGCTCAACGAATCTCCGCTCAAGACCATCACACGCTCGCAGGCGGCGAAGCTGCGTGCCGCACTCGACATGCCGGGCGTCGTGGTCGATTGGGCGATGAGGTACGGCAATCCGTCACTCGACTCGCGCCTCGAAGCGCTGGTTAAGCTCGGCTGCGAGCGCATCGTGCTGGTGCCGCTCTATCCGCAATACGCCGCGGCCACGACCGCGACGGTGTGCGACGCGGCGTTCGCGACGCTCGCGAAGATGCGGTTTCAGCCCGCGTTGCGCGTCGTGCCGCCGTATTACGACGATCCGGTTTACATCGACGCGCTCGCAGTTTCGATCGAGGCTGAATTGAAGGCGCTGCCGTTCACGCCCGAGATCATTCTCACGTCGTTCCACGGCATCCCGAAATCCTATGCCGATGACGGCGATCCCTATCCGGAGCAATGCTACGAGACGGTGCGGCTGTTGCGCTCGCGGCTCGGCATGGACGAGCAGAGGCTGATGCTCACCTTCCAATCGCGCTTCGGCCGTGCCGAATGGTTGCAGCCCTACACCGACATGACGGTGAAGAGCCTCGCCGAGCGCGGCGTGAAAAATCTCGCGGTGGTGACGCCGGGCTTCGCCGCCGACTGCCTGGAGACGCTGGAGGAGATCGCGGTGGAGAACGGCGACATCTTCAAGGCGAACGGCGGCACCAACTTCGCCCTCATCCCGTGCCTCAACGACAGTGAGCCGGGCATGAAGCTGCTCGTGCACCTGGCGCACCGCGAATTGCAGGGCTGGGCCTGACCAGTCGGCCATGGCCCGTTTCCGCGAATCAACGTCTCGTAAACCACAAATCTTTAACCCTCTTTAACCACGGCCGCGGGGAGCGGCCGTTTGCCGGTTCTCGCCGCCCTTCTGCAGCAGGGCGCGCGAACGCCGGCGCGATGCTTTGTGCCATGGAGGCCGGCTCTGCCGCGCGGTCGTTCAAAGGCTCTGACTGTTGGGCTCGGCGCGCTCGCCGTGGCGCTGGCGGCGGACGCGTCCGCGCAGACCTATGCGCCCAATCCGTTCGAGCCGGCGCTGATCGATCCGAGCAGCGCACAGCGTTTCAGCAAGCCGCCGGGTGGCACCACGCGTTCGACCCAGCCGAGCAGGAAGCTGCCGACCCGCACG
>JBEVIJ010000207.1:0-13988 GCA_040510745.1 Xanthobacteraceae bacterium | reverse complement strand
GGCGCCTCGGTGACGCTTCATCAGCGTGTCATGCGTGGCGACGAAGCTCTGGTCGAGGCGGCGGTCCAGGTCGCTTTCGTGTCCGGCGGCCGCGCCCGGCCGATTCCCAAGGCGCTGCGCACCGCCATGCAGGCGGACAAGGACCGCACCGGGACAGCCTGAAGGCTGCCATTTCAGCGTCCGGCAAGCCGGCGGGCCGGTTGGTAACCGTCTATTAACCCAAATCGCGCTGGCTAGCCGGGTATGACCGGTTGTGCGCCCTAGTTTGGTCAAGTTTCGCGGGATTTTCTGGCCTCCGCCGGTGGTGGACGGCTGCAGATTTTGCGAAATCACGGGTCTGGTGCGGACGCGAAGCGACGCCGCGCTGATGCCATTTGATCGAGCGAATGCGTGCCGCCCCGGTCGATCGGCCGAAGGGACGCGAACTCATGAATCCTGGCGACGTAGCGCAGTCGGCCCTGCCGCTGACCTCCTCCGACCTGTCGCTTTTTGCGCTGTTCTGGCAGGCGCATTGGCTGGTCAAGGCGGTGATGCTCGGCTTGATGATCGCCTCGGTGTGGGTCTGGGCGATCGCGATCGACAAATTCCTGCTCTACGCACGCACCAAGAGGGCGATGGACGTGTTCGAGCAGACTTTCTGGTCCGGCCAGTCGCTTGAGGAGCTTTACCGCACGTTGTCGGCGCGGCCGACGCATTCGATGGCTGCGCTGTTCGTCGCCGCGATGCGCGAGTGGAAGCGCAGCTTCGAAGGACAGGCCAAGTCTTTCGCCGGTCTGCAGACACGCATCGAAAAGGTCATGGATGTGACCATCGCGCGGGAAGTCGAGCGGCTGGAGCGGCGGCTGCTGGTGCTGGCGACGGTCGGCTCGGCCGGGCCCTTCGTCGGCCTGTTCGGCACGGTCTGGGGCATCATGACCAGCTTCCAGTCGATCGCGGCGTCGAAAAACACGTCTCTCGCGGTGGTGGCGCCGGGCATCGCGGAGGCTCTGTTCGCGACCGCAATCGGCCTTATCGCCGCCATCCCCGCGACCATTTTCTATAACAAGTTCGTTGCCGAAGTGAACAAACAGGCCCAGCGCTTGGAGGGCTTCGCCGACGAATTTTCCGCGATCCTGTCGCGGCAAATAGACGAGCGCGGGTAGGGGGCGGTCATGGCCATCGGCGGGGGCGGCGCGCATTCGGGGGTGTTCGGCAAACGCCGTCACCGGCGCAATCCGGTGATGGCGGAGATCAACGTCACGCCGATGGTCGACGTGATGCTGGTGCTGCTGATCATCTTCATGGTCTCGGCGCCGCTGCTCACGGTCGGTGTGCCGATCGATCTGCCGCAGACCCAGGCCTCGAGCCTGGATGCCGCCGACAAGGAGCCGCTGGCGGTTTCGGTCAACACCAAGGGTCAGGTCTTCCTGCAGAATTCCGAGATCAAGGTCGATGAGTTGGTGCCCAAGCTGCAGGCCATCACCGCGACAAGGGGCGGCGCCGACGAGCGCATCTATGTGCGCGGCGATAAGACCGTCGACTATGGTACGATGATGAAAATCATGGGGCGGCTTTCGGCCGCCGGTTTCCGGCGTGTCGCGCTGGTGACCGAAGTGGAGCAGGGTTCGTGAGGTTGCCGGAGATGCGGGCCGGACTGACCATATCGACCGCCGCGCACGCGGGCCTTCTGCTGTGGGGCCTTGTCTCGTTCTCCGCGCGTCCGCTCGAAGCCAAGCCCACCCCGACGCTTCCGGTCGACATCATCAGCGAGAAGCAGTTCTCGGAAATTTCCGCGGGCGTGAAGAATGCGCCCAAGTCGGATACCCCGAAGCCGCTGGTCGACAAGCAGGGTCCCAACAAACCCGCCGAAGAAATGACGTCCAAGATCTCCGACAAGCAGGAGGTCAAATCGGTGGCTGCGCCCCCGCCGGCCGAGGCGCAGCCCGAAAAATTGGAAAGCAAGCCTGACAAGAAGCCGCCGCCCAAGGTCGATGCCATCGCCGAGGCCCTGAAGAAAGAAGAAGCGAAGAGGAAGCGCGACGAAGCCAACGCGAAGGCCGCCGAACTGAAGAAGCAGAAAGAGCAACAGCAGCCGAAGTTCGATCCCATGCAGATCGCCGCGCTGCTCGACAAACGCGACGCGCAGCGCAATACGGCAACCGGCGAGACGGTGAGTCAGACTCCGAACCTGGGATATGCCAATGCCACGGCTGCCCGGCTGTCGCAGAGCGAAATCGACGCGCTGCGCCGCCGTCTCAGCGAATGCTGGAGCCCGCCTGTGGGCGCGGCCAATGCGCCCAACCTGAAGGTCGTGTTCCGCGTGTTGTTCAATCGCGACGGAACGGTCGCGGCCCAGCCTGCGATGGTTGCCGGCACCGCCTCGCCGTTCGGCCCGGCGATGGCCGAAAGCGCCAAGCGGGCGATCTTGACGTGCCAGCCCTTCAAGATGCTCAGGGCCGACACTTACGATCAATGGAAAGACATCGAAATCACATTCGACCCGCGCGAGATGTTCGGCGGCTGAAGTCATGGACCGATTGATGCCCAACTCTCTCATTCTGAGCCGGCGCCGGCTTCTGGTTGGCGCGACCGCCGCGGGGGCTCTCGCGGTGATGCGGCCATCGTTGGTCGCCGGTCAGACGAGAGTCGATGTCACCCAAGGCACGGTGAAACCGATGCCGATCGCGCTGCCGGATTTCATCGGCGGCTCCGGTGCGGCGGACAGCGAGATCGGTCGCAGCGTGACACAGATCATCGCCGGCAACCTGCAGCGCTCGGGCCTGTTCGCGCCGATCGATCAGGCGGCCTATATCGAGCGCATCGGCAACATCGACACCGTGCCGCGGTTTCCGGATTGGCGCACCATCAACGCGCAGGCGCTGGTGACCGGACGCATCACCAGGCAGGCTGACGGCCGGCTGCGCACCGAATTCCGGTTGTGGGACGTGTTCCAGGCGCAGCAGCTCGCCGGCCAGCAATATTTCACCGCCTCCGAAAACTGGCGCCGCATTGCGCACATCATATCGGACGCGATCTACGAGCGGCTGACCGGCGAGAAGGGCTACTTCGACAGCCGTGTGGTGTTCGTTGACGAGTCCGGTCCGAAGGAACGGCGAGTCAAACGGCTCGCCATCATGGATCAGGACGGCGCCAATGTGCGCTATCTCACGCGCGGCGACGACCTTGTGCTGACGCCGCGGTTCTCGCCAACGACGCAGGAAATCACCTACATGTCGTTCGGCTCGCGCGATCCGCGCGTGGTGCTGCTCAACATCGAAACCGGTCAGCGCGAGGTCGTCGGCAATTTCGCTGGCATGAGCTTCTCGCCGCGGTTCTCGCCCGACGGCCAGCGCGTCATCATGAGCCTGCAGCAGGGCGCCAACTCGAACATCTACACCCTCGACCTGCGCTCCAAGCAGATGTCGCGGCTCACCGACACGCCGGCAATCGACACGGCGCCATCCTATTCGCCGGATGGCGCGCGGATTTGCTTCGAGTCTGACCGCGGCGGCAGGCAGCAGATCTACGTCATGGCCGCCAGTGGCGGCGGCGCCCAGCGCATCAGCTTCGGCGAAGGCTCCTACTCGACGCCCGTTTGGTCGCCGCGCGGCGACGCCATCGCCTTCACCAAGCAGGGCGGCGGGCGGTTCGCGATCGGCATCATGCGGCCGGACGGCTCAGGTGAACGCATCCTCACCGACGGCTATCACAATGAGGGCCCGACCTTTGCGCCGAACGGCCGGGTGGTGATGTTCTTCCGCGAGCCCAGCGGCTCGGCCGGGCCATCGCTCCATACGGTCGACCTTACCGGCCGGAACGAGCAGAAGGTCCAGACGCCGGGCTTTGCGTCGGATCCTGCCTGGTCGCCGCTGCTCACCAATTAGGTCGGGGTTTGCTTGCCTTAAGTCGGACACCTTCAAGCCTCATTAACCATGACCTAGGGTTTCGATATTGGCGGCGAATTTCCGGGCCGTGACAACGCCTCGTCAAGGTTGACGGAACGTTCGCTTAACGAAGCTGCTGGTAGAGAATGCGGAATATCCGGAACAGCGCCCAGTATCGAGTAAAGGAGGACCCGGAATGATCCTCGAGAAACTGAACTTCCGCGGCTTGGGGCTAGCGTTTGCGCTTGCCGCAGCGTTTGCCGTCTCGGCCTGCGCCAACAAGCCCCACGACGCGATGGCGAACGCCGGCGCCGCTACGCCGGGCAGCCAGCAGGATTTCGTGGTCAATGTCGGCGACCGCGTGTTCTTCGAAAGCGACTCGTCCGAGTTGTCGCAGCAGGCGCGCGCCACGCTTGAGAAGCAGGCGCAGTGGCTGCAGCAGTACGGCAACTATGCCTTCACCGTCGAAGGCCATGCCGACGAGCGCGGCACCCGCGAGTACAATATCGCGCTCGGCGCCAGGCGCGCCCAGGCGGTGCGCGACTATCTGGCCGCCCGTGGCATCCAGCCGTCTCGGATGCGCACCGTGTCGTACGGCAAGGAACGCCCGGTCGCGGTCTGCAACGATATATCGTGCTGGTCGCAGAACCGCCGCGCCGTCACAGTGCTTGGTGTGACCTCGTAAACGAATCGTCGACGACGAAAACCGGCGCCCTTCGGGCGCCGGTTTGCTTTTGTGCGGGGCGGAAAAGTCACATTTTGGTCTAGTTCCCCCCGGTATGTTATCCAGACGCCGGGCAGGCGACGGTTTCCGATGATCGACATGAACATGAATGCGATCCGGGCGGCGGTGCTTGCTGTCGCTTTCGCTGCTGCGCCTGCGGGCGCGCAGGAGCGCTCCGGCAATTTCCTCGACAATCTGTTCGGCGGTCAGCAGCGCCAGCAGCCCCGGAGCGGCCCCGATGAGGCCGAGATGGCGGTCCGCATCAATCAACTGGAATCGCAGATCCGCCAGCTCACCGGCACGGTGGAGCAGCTCCAGTTCCGCAACCAGCAGCTCGAGCAGCAGTTGCGTGCACAGGGCGGTAATGCGGCGCCGCCTCAACAGAATATGCCGCCTCAGGCCGTTCTACCGCCGCCATCCGGACGGCCACCGGGCCAAGCCGCGCCGCTGCCGCCTTTGGTCGCCGCCGCGCCGCCGCCCGGTCCGGGGCGGCGCGGTGATGCGTTCGATCCGTCGGTCAATCCAAATGCGCCTGGCGCTCCGCGCGCGCTGGGCGGCGGTCCGCCGCCGCAGATCCAATCCTCCGGCGTCCCCAGCGAACCGCCTGCGGTCATCATGGCCGATCCTCCAGTCGGTGTTCCCGGCGGGCGCAACCGCGGCGAGCCGCTCGACCTCTCGACCCTGCAAGGCGCGGCGACCGGCGATCCGGCGCAGCAGGGCGGCATGCTGCCGCCGCCGCCGGCGCGCAACCCGAACGCCACCGGCGCGGTCGCGGCGGTGCAGCCGCCGTCGAACGTCCCGAAGGATTATTACGACCTCGCTTACGGCTACGTGCTGCGCAAGGACTACGCTTACGCCGAGGACGCGTTTCAGACTTTTTTAAAGAAATATCCGAGCGATAAGCTCGTTCCTGATGCGCAGTTCTGGCTCGGCGAGAGCCTGTACCAGCGGCAGCGTTATGACGCGGCGGCGGAACAGTTCCTGGCGCTATCGACAAAAAGCAGCGCACACCCCAAGGCCGCGGACGCGCTGCTGAGATTGGGTCAAAGCCTTGCGGCGCTTAATCAAAAAGAGATGGCCTGCGCCACCTTGGCGGAAGTGAACCGCAAATATCCCCGTGCGTCGAACACCGTGAAGCAGGGCGTCGAGCGGGAACAAAAGCGTGCCCGCTGCTGAAAACAGGTCCCTTTCGGCCTCCGAGGCGCGTCTTCTTCTGGATTATTTCAGCGATTTTCCGGTCCTCCTGATCGCCTCTTCCGGCGGTTCGGACTCCACCGCTCTGCTGTGGCTGATGGCGCGCTGGCGCAACACCAAAAAAAAAGGCGGCCCGAAGCTCATCGCCGTCACGATCGATCACGCGCTGCGCCCGGAATCGAAGCGTGAGGCGCAAGCCGTTGCCCGGCTCGCCCGCAAGCTCGGCGTCGAGCACAGGACGCTGCGCTGGACCGGCAAGAAACCGAAGACAGGCATCCAGGAGGCGGCGCGCCTGGCGCGCTATCGTTTGCTGTCGGAGGCTGCTCGCAAAACGGGCGCCAACTGTGTGCTGACCGCGCACACGCTCGACGACCAGGCCGAAACCGTGCTGTTCCGGCTCGCGCGTGGCAGCGGGATCGGAGGCCTAGCCGGCATGGCGCACGCGTCGCCGGTTCCGATCGAGGACCCCGGCGGCATCCTGCTGGTCCGGCCGCTGCTCGGCATTCCGAAGTCGCGGCTGCTCGCCACGCTGAAGGCCGCGAAGGTGCCGTACGCCGACGATCCGACCAACCGCGATCCGCGCTTCGCCCGGCCGCGCCTGCGCGAGTTGATGCCCTTGCTCGCCCGTGAGGGGCTGTCGGTGGATCGGCTGGCGCTGCTGGCATGGCGTGCGCGCCGGGCCGAATTCACGCTTCATCAAGTGGTCAGCCACGCCGCGACCGTGCTGTCGCCGGGGCCGTGGACGGCCGGCGAGCCGGTGAAAATCGAAGCGCGCGCATTCTTTGAGTTGCCTGACGAGATCGGCCTGCGCCTCCTTGGCCGGGCGATCGACACCGCGGGCGATGAAGGCCCGGTCGAATTGGGCAAGCTGGAGGCGCTCTGCGAAGCTCTGTTCAAAGCTAGGCACACTGCCCGTTTTCGCCGCACCCTGGCCGGCGCCGCCATCACCCTCGCGCGCGGCATGCTCGCCGTCGAGCGCGCCCCCGCGCGCAGCAGCCGCGCCCCGAAACGGCCTTAACCAAGCGCGACGATGGTCGCGTTCAGCCTCCCACGGAGCGTCTGACCGGGGTAGAATGCGAGGATTCGCAGGGATTTTGCGGGCGGCGCTTACCTTGGCAGAGCGGGATCGCAGACCTAGATTAACTAAAGTCGGGCACTCTGGGACCGTCCGATACCTTTGCTCACTTGAACGCGCAGCCGGCACCCCCGGCGAGCCAGAAAGACTGGGATGAACGCCAATCTTCGGAATTTCGCCCTCTGGGTCATCATCGTTCTGCTGCTGCTTGCGCTGTTCACGCTGTTCCAGAATCCGAGCCAACGCACCACCTCGCAGGACATCTCGTTCTCGCAGCTTCTGACCGAGGTCGATGCCGGCCGCGTCCGCGACGTTCTGATCCAGGGCCCTGACATTCACGGCACGTTCTCGGACGGCCGCAGCTTCCAGACCTACGCGCCGAACGATCCGACGCTGGTGCAACGCCTCTACGGCAAGGGCGTCGCGATCACCGCGCGTTCGCAGACCGAGAGCGTGCCCTGGTTCGTCTCGCTGCTCGTCTCGTGGCTGCCGTTCATCGCGCTGATCGGCGTTTGGATCTTCCTGTCGCGCCAGATGCAAGGCGGCGCCGGCAAGGCGATGGGCTTCGGCAAGTCTCGCGCGAAGCTTCTCACCGAGGCGCACGGCCGCGTCACCTTCGAGGACGTGGCCGGCGTCGACGAGGCCAAGTCCGACCTGCATGAGATCGTCGAATTCCTGCGCGACCCTGGCAAGTTCCAGCGGCTCGGCGGCAAGATTCCGCGCGGCGTGCTGCTGGTCGGGCCACCCGGCACCGGCAAGACGCTGATCGCGCGTGCGGTCGCCGGCGAAGCCAACGTGCCGTTCTTCACCATCTCCGGCTCCGACTTTGTCGAGATGTTCGTCGGCGTCGGCGCCTCGCGCGTGCGCGACATGTTCGAGCAGGCCAAGAAGAACGCGCCGTGCATCATCTTCATCGACGAAATCGACGCGGTCGGCCGGCATCGCGGCGCCGGCCTCGGTGGCGGCAACGACGAGCGCGAGCAGACGCTCAACCAGTTGCTGGTCGAGATGGACGGCTTCGAGACCAACGAAGGCATCATCCTGATCGCCGCCACCAACCGGCCCGATGTGCTGGATCCCGCGCTGCTGCGCCCGGGCCGCTTCGACCGCCAGGTCGTGGTGCCGAACCCGGACGTGGTCGGCCGCGAGCAGATCCTGAAGGTCCACGTTCGCAAGGTGCCGCTGGCGCCCGATGTGAACCTCAAGACCATTGCCCGCGGCACCCCCGGCTTCTCCGGCGCCGATCTCGCCAACCTGATCAACGAGGCCGCGCTGATGGCCGCGCGCCGCAACAAGCGCATGGTCACGCAGGCCGAGTTCGAGGACGCCAAGGACAAGGTGATGATGGGCGCGGAGCGCAAGTCGCTCGTCATGACCGAAGAAGAGAAGATGCTGACCGCGTATCACGAGGGCGGTCACGCCATCCTGGCGCTAAACGTCAAGGCCACGGACCCGGTCCACAAAGCGACCATCATCCCGCGTGGCCGCGCGCTCGGCATGGTCATGCAGTTGCCCGAGCGCGACAAGCTCTCGATGAGCTTCGAGCAGATGACCTCGCGGCTCGCCGTGCTGATGGGCGGCCGCGTCGCCGAGGAGATGATCTTCGGCAAGGACAAGGTCACATCCGGCGCGCAGTCGGACATCGAGCAGGCGACCCGTCTCGCCCGCATGATGGTGACCCGCTGGGGCTTCTCGCCGGAGCTTGGCGCCGTGTCCTACGGGGAGAACCAGGACGAGGTATTCCTCGGCATGTCGGTGGCGCGAACGCAGAACGTTTCCGAGGCCACCGCGCAGAAGATCGACGTCGAGATCAGGCGGCTGGTCGAGGCCGCGCATGACGAGGCGCGTCAGGTTCTCGAAGCCAAGCGCAATGACCTCGAGACGCTGGCCAAGGGCCTGCTCGAGTTCGAGACGCTGAGCGGCGACGAGATCAAGGACCTGCTGCTCGGCAAGAAGCCGAACCGGGAGTCGGTGATCGAGCCGCAGCAGCCGCGCTCATCCGCCGTGCCGCCGGCCGGCAAGAGCCGTCCCCGGCCGGAGGCGCCGGGGCCGATGGAGCCGCAGCCGCAGACTTAGCGGGTCTTCCGTCTCCCGCATTCCCAACCGACGTTGTGCCCGGCCTTGTGCCGGGCATTCACGTCTTGGAGTTGAAGCAAGGCGTGGATGGCCGGGACAAGCCCGGCCATTTGCTTTGCGGCTACGGCTTGCGCCGCACACCGGCCAGGTCGACAGTTTGCGCGAAGATCGGCATGTCCTTGCGGATGCTCGCGGCCGCTTCTTCCGGAGTGGTGCCGAGGGCTTCGATGCCCAGTTTGGCGAACAGCTCGACGATTTGCGGGTCGCGCGTGATCGGTTGCAGGGCCTGCGCGAGCCGGTTCCTCACCTCCGCCGGCACGCCACCCGTCACCGCATAGCCGTTCCATGCGATGTATTCGAAGCCGGGGATGGTTTCCGCAACCGCCGGGACGTCGGGCAGTTGCGGCATGCGCTTGGGCGTCGACACGGCAAGGGCTTTCACGGTGCCGCCCTTCACCGGTTCGATGAGATCGGACGAATTGCCGAAATGCATGTCCACCGACTTGGAGAGCACGGCGGCGAGCGCTTTCTGGCCGCCGCCGAACGGCACGTGGACCATGTCCAGCTTTTCTTTGCCGGCGAGATACGCCGTGGACAGATGGTTGTTTGTGGCCGGGCCGCCGCTCGAATAGGTGATCTTGCCGGGATTGGCGCGCGCGTAATCGATGAACTGCCGGAGCGTCGAGTAGGGCGCGTCCTTCTGCACCACCATCACCATGCCGTTGGTGCCGGTGATGCTAACCGGAATGAGGTCCTTCAACGGCTCGTAGTTCACCTTCTGCGCCAGCGGCAGGACGGTGAACAGCGTGCTGCCGACAAACAGGATGGTGTAGCCGTCCTGCGGGGAACTCATTGCGTAGTCGATACCGATCGCGCCGCCGGCGCCGACCTTGTTCTCGATGATGAAGTTTTGCCCCAGCGCCTTGCTCAGCCGGTCCGCGGTGACGCGCGCCATGGTGTCGGTGACGCCGCCGGCGCCATAGGGCACCACCACCTTGACCGAACGGCTCGGCCATTGCTGCGCGATGCCTAATGGTGCCGACGCAACAAGCGCCGCGCATGCAGTGATGGCTATGGTCAGTTGTCTCAGGATCATTGTCGTCTCCTCCACGCGGTCCGCGGCGCCACCGATTGTCGTCGAAAAAGCAAGACCCGGACCATCCGGGCGTTGCTGGCTCGGCGCCCTCAGCCAGGAACGTAAACCCAAAGGTCGATTTGCAGGCGCGCATCTGGCACCGGCAGCCAAGGCACCTCGATGGCGGAGAGCGGCAGCGGCATTCCGTCTGTCGCGTCCGCCCAGGCTTCGAGTGTCGCGGGAAGGTCCGCCAGGTCCGAATGGAACTGCTGGATGCGAACCGCATTTTTCAGGGTCGTTCCCGCTGCCTGACATATCGTCTGCGCCTGCGCCAGGATTTCCCGCAACTCAGTCTTGACCGGGATCGCATAGAACGGCTGCGTTGGGTCGGTCTTCGCCTCCGGCACCAGAGCTCCATCGCGGACGGCCATCAGCCCGGAGATGAACAGAAGATCGCCGGCACGGATCGCCGTTGCAGCGTCCTGAAACAGCGGCGGAATGGGAGCGACAACCTGTCTTTTTGTCTTGCCGTCCTTCGCGAGCGCGATGGTGTTAATCTCGATGCGCGACTCCGGCAGGATGAAGCCCGGCGTCTCGGTCGCGATGATGGTCGTCGCCGGCTGTGCGGGAAAATGCTTGGCCCACACCTCGCGAAAGTTCGGGATGTCCTCCTGGTCACGCAGATACACCTGCGCTTTCACGACGGTGTCCAAATCCGCGCCCACGGCCCGCAGCGTGGGCGTGAGTTTCCGCCTGATGATGAAATCCGTTTCAAGCTTGATCGGCGTTCCCTTCCATAAGCCACGGCCACGCCGGGCCTCAGGGTCGATTCCCGGCGCATCTTCGTTGAGCGCTTCGGCGGTTTGACCCGGAACAAAACGAAAGTCGCCCGCGCTTAGCGCGGGGCTGTACCCGGAGCTCGGGTGGACCTTGTACGCGCCGGCTTCGGCCTCGTGGCGGACTTCAAAATCCGGGCCCGGAACGGCCGCCATGACCTGGACTTCCATCGACTGTTGCGCGCGGGCAAAGCGCCGATGCAGGTTGGAGGTCGAAGGCGGAATTTTTCCTTTGAAGTATTCGCGGCGGGTTTGATGGTAAGCGTCGACGACATCCGGCGAAGTGTAATATTGATCGATCCGAACCACGTTGGCCGCACTCGATCCACCTTTAGCCAGAACCTCGTCGACGTTGCCGAACAGGCGCTTCGCTTCCCGGTGCGCCTTTGACGGACCGTCGAAAGGATGGCCGGGTTGCAGCACGTCCGGCGCGAGGGCGTGGACGTAATCGGTCCCAGTCTGCCCCGTCGCAAAGACCCATCGGCCGGCGCGTATCCCGCGCGCCCATCGGTGCGGCGTGTTCGGTATGCTGAACGGCAGAATGGCCTTGATGGCCGCACCGGGGTTCTTGTCGTTCAAAGCCGCTCTCGCTGGTTCCGCGTGCCGGCGGGCGTGCTGCCCGTCCGGAATGGTCGCAAAGCCGCCGCGGTGTGACAAGCTTGTGGACGCGGACAGCGACGGGCCGCCTGCGTATCATCGCGCCATGCCGCTGCAAAATCGGGTCGATCCGTTCGGCGAGATATTATTTGCCGATCCCGCGCTGGGCCTGTTCATGGGCAATCGCGGCGGGCGCATTCACACCGGCGAGCGCACGCTGGCGCGGCGGCGCTGGTCGTCGCGGCAGTGGATTTGCTGCGTGCTCGACTTCAAGGCGCGGCACCGCAGCGTCTGGCGAGACGGCTACACCGAGCTGTTCTTCCTCGACGAAGTCACCGCGCTCGCGGCCGGGCACCGGCCTTGCTTTGAATGCCGCCGCCGCGATGCGACCGCGTTTGCCGAATGCTGGCGGCGCGGCCTGCGGCTGCCGGCCCGGCCGCGTGCCGCGCAGATGGATGAGCGCCTGCACCAGGAACGGCTGGACGGCCGCGACAAGCGGCGGCATCCGCTGGCGATTGCCGATCTGCCGGACGCCACCTTCGTTGTGGTGGATGGTCGCGCCTTCGCGGTGCGCGGCGACTCGCTGCTGTACTGGGCGGCGGACGGCTACGCGATGCGCCGGCCGAGGCCGCGCAGCGGCACGGTCGACGTGCTGACGCCGCCGGCTATCGTTGCGGCGCTCGCCGCGGGCTACAGTCCGCGCTGGCATCCCAGTTGCGTTGAGGGCGGCGCGGAGCGCTGCTAACGTTTGCCTCCGTGCGAGGACAAGTCATGTTCGCTGCAGCCTTTGCCAGATGGCCGGCGGCCATTGCGCTTCTGTTGCGCTGGGGCCGGGCCCCGCTTGCGCGGCCGGTGCCCTCGCGATCGGGCAGACCGAGGACCTCGGGAAGGATGGCTATTCCATCGGCATCGCCGTCAACGCCGGGACGGAGGCCGTCGCGCAAAAAGGGCGCGCTAGCCTGGTGCCGCAACAACGGCTCGCCGCAGACGCGGGCGCAATGCAAGATCGTCGAGAGCTTTCACAACCAATGCGTCGCGGAAGCCAACGATCCGGCGCCAGGCACGCCGGGGGCGGGATGGGGTGTCGGCCCCGACAAGAAGGCCGCGGAAGCGAAGGCGATGGACATGTGCCTGGTAACCGCGGGTGAGACGCGGCGACTGTTCTGCAAGGTCGCGCAGCTTCTGTGCGACGGCGCGCCCTGAGCCGACGTGCTATGCCGACGCGCTATTGAGCATGATCCGCTCCGAAAACCGGTTCCCACTTTTCGGGATCATGCTCTAACCCTTCATCGCCGCCTTGATCGCTTCGAGGCCGGCGCCGGATTTGGCGGCGTTGATGATCTTGGCCTCCTTGGCGGCAAGCCCGCCGGCGGCGGCCTTCATCGGGTCGATGGTCGCGAGCGGCACCACCACGGCGCCGTGACGGTCTGCGTGGATCAGGTCGCCGCTTTTCACTGCCATGCCGTGAATGTTCACGTTGGTGCCGAAATCGACCACGTGAACGAAAGCATGCGACGGCGCGATCGAGCCGGCCAGCATCTGGAAGCCGGGTGCGACCTGCGGGATGTCGCGGATCGAGCCGTTGGTGATGGTGCCGAGGCAGCCAAGCGCCTTGTGCACATTGGTCTGGACTTCGCCCCAGAACGCGCCGAAGCCGACGATGTCGTCGAGATCCTGGATCACGGCGATCGACGGCTGCGGCGCCGAGGCGATGTAATCGAGATAGTCGAGCCGCTTGTTCATGTAGCCGGTCTCGCCGAGCGGCACGCGGTCCTGCGCGCGCATCGTCACGGTCTTGGCGAAGCCGACCATCGGCGGCAGGTCCGGGAACGGGCAGTGCAGATGGCGCACCGTGTAGCCAAAGCCGCGGCGCTCCGGCGCGACGATCTCCAACAGGTTGCAGACGGTCGGCGTGTCGATCGATTGCAGAAATTCGGCTTGCGCCTTTGAAAGTGTCGCGGACATGATTTCCCCTGGTTTCCTGTCAAAGCCTAGTCCGA
Source organism: Xanthobacteraceae bacterium (assembly GCA_040510745.1). GTDB lineage: Bacteria > Pseudomonadota > Alphaproteobacteria > Rhizobiales > Xanthobacteraceae > Z2-YC6860. The sequence continues at coordinate 548 of JBEVIJ010000207.1, read as the reverse complement.
ATGCGGTGCCGAAGGCGAGGGGAGGAGAGCCAGGGCTCTACCGGCTCCAGGTCGTCGCGACGATCAGCGCCTGGATGGCGATCATGCCGAGCACCAGCGCAAGCATCGCGGGCCAGCCGGCCGCCTCATAGGTGAGCCCGGCCAGCCAGCCGCCAACCGTGCCGCCGAAGTAGAACGAGGTGACGTAAAGCCCGACCGCCGAGGACGTGCCGCCCTGCGCGGTGATGGCGACGTAGCTCGTGGAGGCCGCTTGCGTGAGCACGCCGCAGATCGAGGCGATCGCCAGCGCCCCGACGATCACGGCAACTGACGGGATCAGCATCAGGAGTATGCCGCACGCCCACACGGCCAGAATGCACAGCACGAAGGTGCGCCGTCCGATCGCCGCGATCATCCGTCCGGTCAGTGCCGCGGCGGCGGCGCCGGCGAGATAGACCACGAAGATCGAGCCGATGAACGCCGCCGACTGGTTGAATGGCGGCCCGGCGAGATGGAAGCTCATATAGGTGAACACCGCCATGAAGTTGAACAGCACGCCGAAGCCGACC
>JBEVIJ010000206.1:0-18210 GCA_040510745.1 Xanthobacteraceae bacterium | reverse complement strand
CCTGATCCAGCGCAGCCCGTCGAGCACCGACTGGCCGCGCTCGAACGGCACCTGGTGGGTTTCCCAATGCCCGGCGGCCTTGTCGGCGCCGCGCCAGATGCTGAGGGTTGCGGTCTCGGTCATTGCGCGGCCGCCTTGGCGATCGACGCCGGTGCGCGCTCGATGTCGAGCCGCCGCCTATCCTCGAGGCGGATGACCTGATTGACGTTCCACTCCGGCAGCATGCCGGGGAAATCCTCGCGCTGGTGTGCGCCGCGGCTTTCGGTGCGGGCAAGCGCTGCTTGCGCCACGCAACGCGCGACGGTCAGCATGTTGCGGAGATCGAGCCAGTCGAGCCGGACCATGTCGAAGGCCTGCCCGTTGCCAAACGGCCGTTCACCGGTTGCGTGTGAAAGCTCATCGATGCGGACCAGCGCGCGCTTGAGGGATGACTGGCTGCGCAGCGGTCCGACGTCCTCTGCCATGGTCTGCTGGAGAGACTGCAGCATTTCCGCGGTGTTCGGCGGATGGCCCGGGCCGTCCATCGCGAGGAGGTCGAGCGTCTCTTGCGCGGCTTCCGGCCGTGTGGGGACCTTGCCGATGGCCTTCACCCACCCGGCGGCGGTGCGCCCGGCCTGGCGGCCGAACACCAGCGCCTCGGTGATGGCGTTGCCTGAAAGCCGGTTGGCGCCATTGGCGCCACCCACCGCTTCGCCGGCGGCCAGCAGACCAGGGATCTCGGTGGTCATCCGTGCATCGGTCTGCACGCCGCCCATGTGGTAATGCGCGATCGGCGCAACCTCAACGGATTGTTTGGTGAGGTCGATGCCGTTTGCGGCGAGGCGGTCGATCACCGGCCCGAATGCCGCGCGCAGCTTCGGCTCCGGAACGTGCTGAAAGCTCAGGAACACGCCGCCGTGCGGCGAGCCGCGCCCGGCCTCGACCTCTTTCAGGATCGCGTAGGTGCCGACGTCGCGGGTGATGATGTATTTGCCGTCCTCCGCGACGCCATAGTCCTGCGTGAACTCCTCGCCGCGATTGTTGAGCAGCTTGCCGCCGAGCTTGTAGCGGAACGGGTCCCACATGATCGGATCCATGCCGATCAGGCGAGGGGCGAGATGCCCGATCGGAAAGAACTGCACGAACTCCATGTCGATCAGCCGCGCACCCGCGCGGAGACAAAGTGCATACCCATCGCCGCCCATGTTCAGGGAGGCGCTGTTGCGCCGGTAAAGCCGCGTCAGTCCGCCGGTCGCGACAATCGTCGCTTTGGCGAAAATGGTGACCGGCGCGCCGGAGGCGATGTGCCATGCCACCGCGCCCGCAACCTCGCCTTCGGCCTTGATCAAGTCCACCACGTAGAGGTCGCCCTTGCGGGTGATCGATTTGGCTTTGTTGACAACCCCGCGCAACGTGCTCGACACCGCCGGCCCCGTGCGGAGGAAATCGACATAGACGCAGCGCGGCCGGTCGTGGCCCGGTGCGAAAGCGGAGGTAATCTTGCCGTCCTTGCGCGCCCAGCCGACGCCCCAGGCATCCATCTCGCGGATGCAGGCCGGGCCTTCCTCCGTGAGCAGCCGTGCCAGCGCCTCGTTGCAGAGACCGCGCCCGGCGGTCAGCGTGTCCTGATAGTGAAGCGACCAGTGGTCGGGCGCTTCGTCGTCCAGAGCCACGGCGACCGTCATCTGCGCCATCACCGTGGCGCCGCCGCGGCCGATCAGGCTGCGGTCGAGCAGGAACACGTTGCAACCCGCGCGCGCCGCCTCGATCGCGGCGTACATGCCCGCCGCGCCGGAGCCGATCACCAGCACGTCGGTCTCGACTCGCATGGGCTCGGTCATGCAGCAATCCCAGCTGTCATGCCCGCGAAAGCGGGCATCCAGTAAACTCCGGTGGCTACTGGATCGCCCGCTTTCGCGGGCGATGACACCACCGTTGTAGCAGCCTAGCTGCCCTTCCGCTTCTTCGCCGCGAGCTTCACCGCCTCGATCACCTGCGGATAGGTGGCGCAGCGGCACAGATTGCCCGTGAGGTAATGCTTGATCTGCTCGTCATCCGGATCGGGATGTTCGTCGAGCAGTTGCGTCGTCATCAGCACGAAGCCGGGCGTGCAGTAGCCGCACTGGAATGCGCTGGTCTCGATGAAGGCCTCCTGCACCGAGTGCAGCTTCTGCGGCGTGTCGAGTCCTTCGACGGTAGTGACCTCCGTGCCGTCGAGGAACGTCGCGAGATAGAGGCATCCCGACACCGCGCGGCCGTTGACCACGACAGTGCAGCAGCCGCACAGGCCCTGGCCGCAGGTCTCGCGCGCGCCGGTCAGTGAGAACTGCGATTGCAGCACCTCCACCACATTATGATGCGGCTTGACGTCCGCGGTCACCGGCATGCCGTTGAGCTTGAAGCTGATGGTGCGCGCCGCGGTCATCATTCGTCCTCCAGCGGCTTGCCGGCTTTGGCGCGGATCGCGCGATAAACGGACTCCGGATTGAGCGGCAATTCGGTCAGCCGCACGCCGACCGCGTCGTCAATCGCGTTGGCGATGGCCGGCGACACGCAGAACGTCGCGACCTCACCGACGCCCTTGGCGCCGAACGGGCCGTTCGCCTGGTTGGTGTCGACGTGCGAATTGTCCATCACGGTTGGAACATCGTGGAAGCCGGGGATCTTGTAGTCGGCAAGCGAGGCGTTGGTCACCTGGCCGCCGTCGATGTGCATCTTCTCGAACATCGTGAAGCCGAGCTGCATCAGCGCCGCACCGGAAATCTGCGTCTCGACGATCCTCGGATTGATCGCCTTGCCGACGTCGACCACGTTGACCAGCTTGGTGATCTTGACGTGCCCGGTCTCGGTGTCGACCTCGACCTCGGCGCCGGCGCCGGAAACCATCCAGAACGCCGTGACGTTCTCGGACAGGCCCGTTCCCGGAGCGGGCGGGATGTAGTCCGGCTTGAAGATGCCGGTGCCGATCACGTTGCCGGCCTGCATGCCGTACTTTTTCACGAACAGGTCGCGCACCGGAATGTTCGAGCCCTCCGGCTCGCCGACCTCGCGCGCTAGCGCCTTCAGCTTGTCGCGAGCGTCCGCTGCGGCGCGCTGCACCGCATGGCCCATGTGGAACAGCGAACGCGAGCCGAGCGTGCCCATGTCATAGGGCGTCACGTCGGTATCGCGCGGCACCACGCGCACCGTCTCGGTCGGAACGTTGAGCACCTCCCCGACCATCTGCGCCATCGCGGTGTCGGAGCCCTGGCCCATGTCGATGGTGCCGCAATAGAGCGTCACCGAGCCGTCACCGCTGACGTTGACGATCGCGACCGAGGTGGTGGGCGTGATCACCGCCTTGATGGAGATGCCGAAGCCGCGGCCGCGCTTGACGACGCCAGTGCTCTTGTCGAATGGTTTCGACCAGTTCATCCGGTCGAGCACATGGTCCATTACCTTCTCGACCGCGGCGTCCTTGATGATCGTGTTGGTGGCGTGCGGGCGGCCTTCGCGCAGCAGGTTCTTGCGGCGGAACTCGACCGGGTCGAGCTTCAGCGCGCGCGCGATCATGTCGCTGTGGCTCTCGTAGGCCCACACGAGTTGCGGCACGCCGAAGCCGCGTAGCGCGCCCGCCGGCGTCACGTTGGTGTAGAGCGCGTAGGAATCGATCCAGACATTGTCGATTTCGTAGGGGCCTGACGCGGTGAGGCCGGACTTCTGGGTGACGCGCGGGCCGATGTCGGCATAGGCGCCGCCGTTCCAGAACACCTCGCACTTGCGCGCGATGATCTTGCCGTCCTTGTCGATGCCGCTCTTGATGCGGAACGTCGAGGGATGCTTGGTGATCTGATAGAACAGCTCCTCGAAGGTCAGCGCCAGCTTGACCGGCCGCCGCGCGATCATCGACAGCGCCACCACGAGCGCCTCGAGCTTGATGTAGAGCTTCGCGCCGTAGCCCGAGCCGAGATACGGCACCTTGATGCGCACCTTGTTCTCCGGCCAGCCCAGCAGCCGCGCGATCTCGGTGCGCACGAACGAAGGGCCTTGCGATGCGGTGTAGACGGTGACGCCGGTGTCCTTGTAGTCGGCGATGGATGCATGAGGCTCAAAGGGAAGGTGCAGCACCTTCTGCGTCTTGAACTCGTGTTCGAACACGTGCGCCGCCTGCGCGAACGCCTTGTCGACGTCGCCCTTGCGCAGCCGGTAGTCCAGCGCGGTGTTGGTATCCCTGGCGTCCTTCAGGTGCTTGAGGTCGGCGAAGGTGCCAGCCGGCTTCAGCACGTCGTGGACATAGGTCTTGGTGGTCAGCGCGTCGACCTCGTCATAGACGGCGGGCAGCTCCTCGTATTCGGCGACGATGAGCTGCGCGGCTTCTTCCGCGACATGCGGGTCCATCGCAAGCACCGCGGCGACCGGTTCGCCGACGAAGCGCACCTTTTCGTGCGCCAGGATCGGCTGGTCGTGGAAAGCGGGCCCGTAGTAGGGATCGGGGATCACCTTCATCACATCGTCGATGGTGACGACCGCGAACACCCCCGGCACCTTTTTGGCTTCGCTGGTGTCGATCGACTTGATGCGGCCGTGCGCGACGGTGCTGCGGAACAGCTTGCAAGTGAGCATGCCTGGCAGCCGCATGGTGTGGGTGTATTCGGCGCGGCCGGTCACCTTGTCGCGGCCTTCGAGCCGCGGGACGGAGCGCCCGACCTGGCTGCCCGCCTTCGGAGCGTCGTGGGTCATGGTCATTGGGCGCCTCCGTCGAGGGCTTGCCGCACCGCCCGCTTGATATAGACGCGCAGCAATTCGCGCTTGTACGGCACCGAGCCGCGCACGTCGGCGATGAACTCGGCTTCCTCGACCGCCGCGTCGCCCGCCTGCGCCAGCAGCTTATCGTCGACCGTCTTGCCGGCGAGCACGGCCTCCGCCGATTTCACCCGCGTCGCCTTTGTCGTCGCGGCGCTGACCACCACGCGCGCCGATTTTATCGCTTTGCCGTCGCTGTCGAGCACGACCGCGACACCGAGCGCCGGCCAGTCGTCGGCCGAGCCGGTGGTGACCTTCATGTAAGCGGCTCGCTTCGCGCCCTGCGCGGGAATATGCGCCTCGGCGATCAACTCGTTCTTCTCCAGCACGGTCTCGTAGTAGCCGGTGAAGAAATCCTCCAGCGCGACGCTGCGCTCACCGTTGGGCGAGATCACCGTGAGCTTGGCGCCGAGCGCCATCAAAACCGGCGGCAGATCCATGTGGGGATCGCCGTGCGCGAGCGCGCCGCCGACGGTCGCGACGTTCCGCACTCGAACATTGGACAATGTGAGCATGGTGCGCGTGATCAGCGGCGCGAGCTTCTTGACGTCGGCCGAGCGTTCCAGCGCATTCAGTGTGGTCATGGCGCCGACACGCAGCCCGCCGCCGCTGGCGGCAATACCGGAATATTTCGATTCGATGCCGCGCAGGCTGATCAGCTTCGCCGGGCGGAACACGCCGGCCTTCATCATCAGCATCAGCGCGGTGCCGCCGGCGATCGGCCGCACGGTCGGATCGTCCGGGTCGAGCAGCTTCACCGCATCCGCGAGCTTGGTCGGTTCGGCGAGTTCAAACGGCGTCATGCTTCACTCCGCTGCGGCCTGCGCGAAGCGCTCGCGCAGGCGACTGACGAATACTTTTTCAAGGTCTTTGGCTTTGGACCGCATCACGGGCTGGCCCATGCTGCCGAGCTTGCCGGCGAGCGCGGCGTCGACCGAATAGGCAACCTTCGTTTCGTCACCGACTTCCGTGAGGACTGTACTGGTGGTCGCGGTCAGGCGGCCGACGACGCCGAGCGGCGTGCCTTCGATCTTGGCGGCGATTTCGCCGACCTCGAGCTTGGTCACCTCGACAGACACGTTGAACTTGAAATTCAGGTACGCGATCTTGGTTTCGAACACCGCTTGATAATGCGTCGGATCGATCTCCTTGAGATCGCGGATGCCGTCGACCAGTGAAATGAAAGATTTCGGATCGCGGATCGTGTCGAACACGGCCGCGCGCGGCGCCTTGATCGTGAATTCGCCTGATACGTTCATGGGTTACGCCGGCACATCGGAACCGAACAAAAGCGCATGGCAGGCGCGGCGTCAAAGGCTTTTGGCGCATGGCGCCATGCGGCACCGCGCCGCCTATTCGATCACCTCGGTCGCGCGGGCAAGTACGGTCGGCGGCAGGGTAAGGCCAAGCGCTTTGGCAGTGGTCAGGTTGATGACAAGATCAAACCTGGTTGGCTGCTCGACCGGGAGGTCAGCGGGCCTCGCGCCCCGCAGGATCTTGTCGACAATTTCGGCAGCGCGCCGAAACAGGTCCGGGAAATTTGGTCCATAGGACATCAGACCTCCCGCTTCGACATAATCCCGCACAAGGTGCATCGTCGGTAGGCGCGCGGCGAGCGCCAGGGTGTTGATGCGGGTTTGGTTGGAGCTGATGAGCGGGTCGGCGACGATGTAAAGTGCGTCTGCACGGTCCTTGAGCGCTTCGAAGGCGGGTGCAACGTCCTCCGTTCGGCGGATTTCTGATGTGACGACCGCAAGGCCGAGCGTCTCGGCTGTTGCCCGAACGTCATTCATTTCGAGCAGGGCGGCGGGGTAGCCGGCATTGGCCATGATCGCCAACCGGCGCAGACCCGGGACAACCTCGCGCAAAAGTTCGAACCGCTTGCCAGCAGCGTCGGGAGCCTGGAGCGAGAGGCCGGTGACGTTGACGCCTGGTCGCGCCAGGCTCGTGACAAACCCGCTACCAACCGGATCGTTCGCCACCGCGAATACGATCGGGATGACTGATGTCGCCTGCTTTGCTGCGTAGACCCCACCGCCCGCGGTCAGGATGACATCGACCTTCAGCCCGACGAACTCGGCCGCGATCTCGCTGTTGCGCTCGCCGCGGCCCTCCGCCCAGCGATACTCAATCGCGACAGTGCGTCCCTCAGTCCAGCCGAGTTCGGCCAGCCGCTGCGTAAACGCGGGTACGTTGTGCCTCCAGGCCGATGGCGTGGTGCCGAAGAAGCCGATAGTCGGCAGCTTGCGCCGTTGCGCGTGTGCCGCGAACGGCCAAGTCGCCGCCGCGCCGCCGAGCAAGGTGATGAACTCGCGCCGCCTCATTCAATCACCTCGTTGGCGCGCGCGAGCAGCGTCGGTGAGATGGTAAGGCCGAGCGCCTTGGCGGTGGTCAGGTTTATGACCAGATCGAATTTGGTCGGCTGCTCGACCGGCAGGTCAGCGGGCTTTGCCCCTTTTAGAATTTTGTCCACGTAGTCGGCGGCACGCCGGAACAGGTCCAGAAAGTCCGGGCCATAGGACATCAGGCTTCCCGTTTCGACGTGCTCGCGCGAAGCAAACATCGCCGGCAGACGCGCGCCAAGCGCCGAGGTGTTGATGCGAACCCGATTGGTGAGCGTGAGCAGGTCTTGGCACACGTAGAGGGCCTGCGCGCTGCCCTTGGTGGCCTCGAAGGCGGGCGCGATATCGTCCACCTTCCGGATTTCGAGCATGACGGTCTGCAGACCGAGCGCACCGGCTGCCGCTCGAAACTCGGCCATCTCCTGCACGATGATGGAATTGCCAGGGTTGCCCAGGATCGCCAAACGGCGGAGGCCCGGGACAACCTCGCGTAACAGTTCGATCCTCTTGCCGGGAAGGTCAACCGCGAGAACCGACAGGCCGGTAACGTTGCCACCAGGTCGTGCCAGGCTTGCGACAAGACCGGTGCCAACCGGGTCCCCCGCCACCGCAAACACGACTGGGATGACCGATGTCGCCTGCATTGCGGCGGCGATAAGGGGGGTTCCCGACGTCACGATGATATCAACCTTGAGCCGGACAAACTCGGCCGCAATCTCGGTGGCGCGCTCCGCGCGCCCCTCCGTCCAGCGCACCTCGATCGCGACGTTTCGACCCTCGACCCGGCCGAGCTCGCGTAGCCGTTGCACAAAAGCGGCCAACCTTTGACTCTCGGCCGCTGGCGTGGCTTGGCCCATATATCCGATGGTCGGCACCTTCTGCTGCGCGCGCGCGGCGAGCGGCAACGTCGCCGCCGCCCCGCCGAGGAAGATAATGAACTGGCGCCGTTTCATGCAGCCAGCCTAGCACCCGGGCGAGTGGCCTCAACAGGCGTGGTGCTCAACTGCGTTCCCGCATTGCCAGCACGCGGTCCACCATCTCGCCCGCCTGGCCCAAGTAGTTCGCCGGATCGCACAGCTTGGCCAGCTCGGCCTTGCTCATGTGCTTGGCGATCTCCTCGTTCTCGCCGAGCAGGTCGGCGAGCGGGCGGCCGGTGGCCACCACCTTGCGGCAGATGTCGTACACCAGATCATGCGCGTACTGCCGGCCGAGCGCCGGGCCGAGGCCCATCATCACGGCCTCCGAGACGATCAGCCCCTTGGTGATGTCGAGGTTGGCGCGCATGCGCTTCTCGTCGACCTGCAGGCCCGACATCATGAATTTTGTCTGCGCCAGGCAGCCGGCGGTGAGCACGAAAATCTCCGGCAGCACGATCCATTCGATCTCCCACTGGCCGGTGGCGCGCTCATGGTCCTGCTCCATGGCGTTGAGCAGCGCGACCACCTGGCTCCGCACCACGCCGGTCTGGGCGGTGATGTAGACGCAGGAGATCGGATTGCGCTTCTGCGGCATGGTGGACGACGAGCCGCGGCCCTCATGGAACGGCTCGAACACCTCCTCCACCTCGGTCTGCATCATCAGCTTCACATCGAACGCGATCTTGCCGCAGATGCCGGTGACAAGGCCGAGGAAGCAGCCGACCTCGGCAATGCGGTCGTGCACGGTGTGCCATGCGATCTCCGGCTGCTTGAGGTCGAGCTCCTTGGCCAGCTCGACCTGGGTGCGCAAGCCGTCTTTGCCCAAAGAGGAGAGGGTGCCTGCCGCGCCGCCAAACTCGAACACCAGCACACGCTCGCGAAGCTGCTTCAGCCGCTCCTTGTGACGCTCGAACGCGGCGAGATAGGTCGCAACTTTGTAGCCGAAGGTGATCGGCACCGCCTGCTGCAGGTTGCTGCGGCCGGCCATCGGCGTGTCGCGGTACTTTTTGGCGAGTGCCGCGAGCGCGTCGGAAATGTCGTTGATGTCTTTCTCGATGATCGCGAGGCTCTCGCGGATCTGCATGATCGTCGCGGTGTCGGTGATGTCCTGCGTGGTGGCGCCCCAGTGGCACCATTCGCCGAGATCGCCCTCACAGAGATCGACGAGCTGTGCCACCACCGGCAGCACCGGGTAGCCGATCCGCTCGGTCTGCTTCTTCAGCTTCTCGATGTCGAACTGATCGAACTTGCAGTGCTTGAGGATTTCCTCGCACGCCTTTTTCGGGATGATGCCGAGCTTGGCCTGCGCGCGGGCGAGCCCCGCCTCGAAATCGAGATACTTCTGGATGCGGTTGCCGTCCGACCACACCTGCCGCATAGCCTCGGTGCCGAAAATGTCGCGGAAGATGGCGGAGTCGATGGTGCCGGTGGGCATGGCGGGCCTTTCGAGGATTTGGTTGAAGGTACATAGCAAGCGGCAATCATCACTGTCATGCCCCGCGAAAGCGGGGCATCCAGTAATCCCCGAGCGTACTGGATCGTCCGCCTTCGCGGACGATGACATCTTGGGTGGGAGCGAGACTACTCCGCCTTGATGCCGGTCTTCGCCACCAGCGCGCGCCACTTCTCGGTCTCGCTCTGGATGCGCTTGGTGACCGCGTCGGGCGGGCCGGGCAGGGGTTCGAAGCCTTGCTTCTGCAGCGCCTCGACCGTGTCGGCGTCGCTCAGGATCGTGCGCATCTCGGCGTTGAGCTTTGCCACGATCTCGTCCGGCGTGCCGGCCGGCATGGCATAGGCGGCCCACAGCGAGACGTCGTAATCCGGCACGCCGGCTTCCATCATGGTCGGCACGTCCGGCAGCGCGGTGACGCGCTTCGTGCCGGTGGAGGCCAGCGCCTTCAGCTTGCCCTCGCGAATGTTGGCGAGCGTGGGCGCGACGGTTGCAAACTGCATGTCGAGCCGGCCGGTGATCATGTCGATCGAGGACTGCGCCGAGCTGCGGTAGGGCACGTGGGTCAGCTCGATGCCGGTCCGTGTGCCGAACAGCGCGCCGGCGAGATGCGCCAGGCTGGCGAGGCCCGCCGAGCCGTAGTTGAACTTGCCAGGGCTCGCCTTGGCGAGCGCCACCAGGTCGGCGACGCTCTTCACCGGAATGCCGGGATAAAGCACCAGCGCGTAGGGCGCGTCGAAGATCATGGAGACCGGCTTGAAATCCTTCACGGTGTCATAAGGCAGCTTGGCGCCAAGCGCGGGCGCCAGCGCGTGCGTGCTCGCCGTAATCAGCCCCATGGTGGTGCCGTCCGGCGTCGCCTTGGCGACGATGTCGACGCCGATCGCGCCGCTGGCGCCGGCGCGGTTCTCCACCACGAACTGCTGGCCGAGCTTGCTTGTGAGCTTCTGCGCCACCAGGCGGCTGACCACGTCGGTCGCGGAGCCCGCCGGAAATGGCACGATCAGCCGCACCGGCCGATCCGGCCATGTGGATTGCGCGGCGGCGGGGGTGCTGAGCGCAGCCAGCGTCAGTAGCAGCGATATGGCACGGATCATTTTACCAACTCCCGCGCGAGCCCGGTGATGAGCTCTTCGAAGTCGTTCAGGCCATTATGGCGCGGCGAGCCCGCCATGCGCGGCGTCAGGATCACATTGTCGAAGCCGAGCAATGGATCGTCGTCAGCGACCGGCTCCTGGTAGTGCACGTCGAGCGCGGCGCCGCCGAGCCGGCCGGCGCGCAGTGCCTCCAGCAGCGCGTCGCGGTTGATTATCGCCGCATTGGCCACGTTGACGATGCAGCCGCCGGGCTTGATTCGCGCGAACTCGTCACGGCCGAGCAGGTCGCGCGTGCTGGGCAAGGTCGGCAGTTGCGGCATGATCCAGTCGCTTTCGGACAGCAGCGTGACCAACGGCACCTGGGTCGCCTTCAGTTCGCGCTCCTCGGCTTCGGGCGCGCGAGTGCGCTGATGATAGAGCACGCGCATGCCGAACGCTCCGGCGCGCAGCGCAATCTCTCGCCCGATCTCGCCCAGGCCAATGATGCCGATGGTCGCACCGCTGAGCGCCCGGGTGCCGCCGACGCGCGGATAGTTGCCGCCCGGCGTGTAGGGCCGGCCGAACGGCCGCAGTTCGAGCCCCGCGGCCTTTGCCCGTGCAGGCGTGACGAGGCCACTGACGGTTTCGAGCTTGCGCGCGAGCATCAGCATCAAGGCTAAGGCATGCTCGGCACAGGAAATGTTGGCGCGGCGGCGGATGGTGAGGACTGTCATGCCCTTCGCGGCACAGGCCGCGGTGTCGATGTTGCGGAGTCCGATGCCGAACTTCTGCACGACCTTGAGCGCAGGGGCTGCGGCGAGGTCGTCCGGCCCGACGTTGAGCGACTCGACCACCAGCGCGCCTGCATCCTTGAGCGCGGCGCGCATCTCCTCCTGCGACGCCACCATCCGCACGTCGGCCGGATAAAGTCCCGGCGACCCGTCGCGCACGCGCTTGATCCAGCCGTCGAAGTCCGGTTCGTCGTGCGCCATGAAATCGGCGAACGCGGCGCGATGCGCGTCCGGCGACTTCGGATCGAGCACGATCGGGATCAGCCGGGTGAATGGATCGTCCTCGACGACGATGACAGGAAGGCCGGCCACCGCGCTCAGCTTTTCTTCGGCTCGAGATCGACCTTGAGCGCGGTGAAGATGCGGTTGTGCATGATGTAGACGCCGCACAACACCGTGAGCTCAACCACCTCGCGCTCGCTGTAGTGCTTGCGCACTGCGTTGAAAACGTCGTCCGGCACGCCGGAGCCGTCGCGGACGGCGTCGACATAGGCGAGCGCCGCGCATTCGGCCTCGCTGAAGAACCTGGAGCCCTGCCAATCCTTCAGCGCCTCGCATTCTTCGAGCGACACGCCGTCGGGCACCGCGATCGCCGGCACATGCTGTTGCAGCGCATAGGCGTAGTTCGCGGCCTGCGCGATACGAACGATGGCAAGCTCGCGAAGCCGCGGCGACAGCTTGGTGCCCCAGCGGATCGCTCCGATGTACTCGAACCAGGTCATGCAGACCTTGGGCGAGTGCAGCAGCAGCTTGTATATGTTGATCAGCGCGCCGCGCCCGCCCTTGATCTTGGCGATTTCGGCGGCGAGCTCCGGGTGGTCCTTTTCCTCGATGTAAGAAACGCGGGCCATGGTTATGCTGCCGTACGTTTGCGGATGGCGGTGTAGTTGTTTTCTTTTTCCGCCTTGGAGAGATCATAGGCCGCTTGCAGGTTGAGCCAGAAGCGGGCGTCCGTGCCCAAATACCGACCGAGGCGGATGGCCGTGTCGGCCGAAACGTCGCGCTCTCCCCGCATGATTTCTGTAATCCTGTTGGCGGGCACGCCAAGAGCCTTAGCGAGCGCACGCGCGCTCATGCCGAGCGGGTTGAGATACTCCTCCCGCAGAATTTCACCCGGATGGGTGCGCACACGAGCCATGACGGTCTCCTTCAATGGTAGTCCACAATCGTTACGTCCTCCGACCCTTCGGCGGTCCAGCGGAAGCACACCCGCCATTGCCGGTTGATCCGAATGCTATGCTGCCCTGTTCGATCACCCTTTGGCACCTCAAGTCGATTGCCTGGCGGCGACCTCAGATCGTCTAGTCGCGCGGCGGCGTCGAGCATGTCGAGCTTTCGCAGTGCTGCGGCTTCGAAGGAGCGCCATCGGGCAGAGCACTCGCCGTTACGAAACAGTCGTTCAGTTGCCCTGTCCGCAAAGCCTCGGATCATACGATAGTATGCGTTACGGAACGCGTATTAGTCAGGTTTCCGCTGTCAATAGCTAAGCCTCTCCAATCTCCCGCAAAACCTCATCCGTGTGCTCGCCCAGCATCGGCTGCGCGCGGTCGGCGGCGGCGCGGCGGCCGTTGATGGTCATCGGCGAGCGCACGCCGGGAATCGAGCCGCCCTTCGCGTTCGGGTGCGGCAGGTCGATCCGCATGCCGCGCGCGATCACCTGGGGATCGGCGAAGGCGTCGGCGATGGTGTTGATCGGGCCAGCCGGAACGCCGGCCTGCTCGAATTCCGCGGAAAGCTGCGCCTTGGTGAACTTGTGAGTCAGCTCGCTGATGCGCGGGATCAAAGTTGCCCGGTTCACAACCCGCGCCGCGTTCGTCGTGTAGCGCTCGTCCTTCGGCATGTCGGGGTCGCCGAGGATCACCATCATCTTCACGAACTGGCTGTCGTTGCCGCAGGCGATCAGCACGTGCCCGTCGGAACAGGGGAAGGTCTGGTACGGCACCACGGCAGGATGCGCGTTGCCCATGCGCTTCGGCGGCGTGCCGGACACCAGATAGAACAGCGCCTGGTTGGCCAGCACGCCGGTCAGGCTGTCGAGCAGCGCCATGTCGATGAAGGAGCCCTTGCCGGTGTGCTCGCGCTCCTTCAGCGCGGCGGTGATGGCGAGCGCGGAATAGACGCCGGTGAACACGTCGGCGAAGGCAACGCCGAGCCTCATCGGTTCGCCGTCTGCCGGGCCGGTGATGTCCATGATGCCGCTCATGCCCTGCACGAGCAGGTCGTAGCCGGCGCGGTGCGCGTAAGGCCCGTCCTGGCCGAAGCCGGTGATCGAGCAATAGATCAGCCGCGGATTGTCCGGCGCGAGGCTCTGGTAATCGAGGCCGTATTTCTTCAGCCCGCCGAATTTGAAGTTCTCGATCAGCACGTCGGAGCGCGCGGCGAGCTTCTTGACGACGCGCTGGCCCTTCTCGCTCTCGAAGTCGATGGCGACCGAGCGCTTGCCGCGGTTGCAGGCGAGGTTGTAGGCGGAGGACAGCCGGCCGCCGTCCTTGTCCTCCATGAACGGCGGGCCCCAGCCGCGGGTGTCGTCACCTTCGCCCGGACGCTCGACCTTGATCACCTCGGCGCCCAGATCGGCCAGCGTCTGGCCGGCCCAAGGCCCCGCGAGAATGCGCGCCAATTCCAGCACGCGAACGCCGCTCAGCGGCCCCGGCATAAGTTGACTCCCCATATTGCGCAGCCATCTTATATCAATCGTATGCGCGCGCGACCGGGTCAACTTGCCTTATGCCGCTGCGGCGGCAAGTGCTAGCGTGCGCGATCATGATGAAGCGCGAGTCATTCCCGATCGAAGACATCTACGTGCCGATCGCGCGGCGGGCCACGCTCAACCCGAAAACCGTCGATGAACTCGCCGAGAATATTCTGCAGAACGGTCAGAAGGATCCTATTGTGGTGCGGCGCGACGGCGAGCGCTTCGTTCTGATTGAAGGCCTGCACCGGCTGGAGGCCTGCAGGAAGCTGGGGGAAGCGACCATCTTCGGCTTCCTGGTGCAGGCGCGGCGGCACTAGAGCACGATCCCGAAAAGTGGGAAAAGATCATGCGCGCCGTCGGAGCATATCCAGCAGCGCAGCCGCGATCCCTGCACAGGCGCCCAATCCGTTGATCACGAAGTCGCTGAAATACGCGTGCCGCCCGGGGACCCATTGCTGCAGGATTTCCATCATCCCGGCGCCGGCAATGGCCAGCACGGCCAGCATCAGTCGATGATTGGGATAGCCCAATCCGAATGCCAGTCCGACCAGCGCGAAGGCCATGCCGTGTTCGAGATCATGGTCGATCCCGGTGTACGGCCTGACCTTTTGCGGGCCTAGCGTCAGCACGATGGCGGCAAGCACCAGCAGCCATGCCGCCACCCTGGCGATCTTGGTGATCATGCCGGTTCCGCGACCGTCCCCAAAAAAATCGATGCCGAATCAAAAATCGGACACGGTCAAATCGTAGGAGCCTTTGTTGCCGCGCGCATAGACTTTTGCAGCCGCGGCGCAAATCGTGTCGCGATTCGAATCGAAGGCGCTCAAACACTGGGCTTCGTCGGCCAGCATGCCCGGCTCAAGGTTTTGCAGCGCGTCCGCCGAAACGAAGAACGACGCCTCCATTGAGCTGTCGTAGCCCCAGAACCGGACGGCGCGCCGCGTCGCGTCGTAGGAACGGCTTGGATTTGGGAAAGTCAGCGACATGGGGCGATCTTCTGATTTTCAGGCGAAGATGGATTTCGATCGCGTCGACAAGGTGATGTCGCTTTCGCGAACCACGCGCTCGTGCTTCTCGACAATGTTTTTGATGCGGTAGGAGGGGTTTTGCGGATCGCCGTCGGACAGCGGCATCAGGCGCCGAATTTCGTAATCGCCGGCCGCGGCAGGCCGAAGCACCGTCGAGGTGAGGTCGACGGCCTGACCGACGCTGAATTTGTGCATGACGTTGTTCCTTAGCTCTAAGGTTTGGTTGAGATGTTTCAGACGCTTCCAGCGTTCTCACGCAAACGCGCCGCCTCGAGTTCGAGGGGATCAACGACAATCATCTCGATCGATCCATTCCCGTGCGCTGCCGGAACAAACATCATCGTGGAGACCCGGCGATAGGCCATGAACGACAATCCTTCGATCGTTTCGTCGTCGGTCAGGACCCGATAGGCGCCAGCCGGGTACACCCGGTCGGCACCCTTCAGCGCAAACGGCTGCTGGAAGCTCACGGTCCGTTCGGTTGTTCGGGTCGTCACGACGCGGGCGCCGGGATCGGCTTTGCGGGCTTTGGCCCGACCTTCGCTTTGTCTCCGGCCGCGAACTCGAACCGTCCGATGGGTGCGCCGCCGTCGTCATCCCACCGCGCAATCGCAAAAAAATAATTGATAGTCATTCATGACATATGGGTACGATATGGCGCTTCACCAGCATTTTCTTCGCAAATCTCAGTATAGTTTGGCGCGTTTATTGGAAGACATCGCTTTTCACCCATTCGTTCCTACATAAGAGCCTGCATCGCAGCGATTATTCACCAATACGACTGGGCCCCCGAGCGGGCGGCCCGATGTGCTTTCCACAACATGTGCTTTCCACAACAGGAGAATTCCATGTCCGTCGAAGTCCAGGCGATCAATCGCGTTCGAGATATGGCCCGCCAGCGCGTCGAGGGGTTGGAGGGGTTCGACTACGAGGCTCCGGCGGAGCTGTTTCCGAGCCGCAGCAAAAAGGGACGTGGCCAAATCACCTACAAGCGCTTCGACACCGCCGCGGAGGCAATTCGCTTCGCCGTTGAAAACGTCCCGCCGCCCGCGCTGCTCGGCGCCTACCTCGAGGTCGAAGAGGCGCGGTTCGGGTTGCACGAAATCCAGTATCTCTACGAACGTGCAGCCTATCCGCTGGCGCGTCGCGCAACCGCAGCGACGGACGCAACCGAACTCAGCTAGAGCGTGATCCCGAAAAGTAGGAACCGGTTTTCGGATCATGTTCAAACAAGAAAGTAAGCGAAGAGTCTGAATTCAGCGGAGCTGAATCAGACTCTAAGTCGCCCGAAGGGTCAGCGTACGCGGAAGCGCTCGACGGCCGCCTCGTCAACCTCGACGCCGAGGCCGGGCCCGCCCGGCAGCGCGACCAGGCCGCCGGCGAGCGCCAGCGGCCGCTTCACGATGTCCTGCGCCAGATAGAAATGCGTGAGGCTGACGCCCCAGTCCGCCTTCGGCACCGCGCAGGCGAGTTGCAGGGCGGCGGCGCTGGAGATGCTCGACTCCGCGATCTTGGCAGCGATGTTCACCGACAGGCCAAGCCGCTGGCAGATCTTGCCGGCCTCGACCGCGGCGCTGATGCCGCCGAGCTTGATCAATTTGAGCGAGACGCCGCCGGCGCCGGCGCGCGCGTTAGTGCCGATGTCGGCGAGCGAGTGAATGCCTTCGTCGATCCCGATCGGCACCTTGGTTGACTTGGCGAGTTTCTTCAGCCCTTCGATGTCGTCATAGGCGAGCGGCTGCTCGACGAACATCAGCTTCGCCTTGCGGGTCTTCTCGACGTAAGCCTTGGCGTTCGCGAGCGTGAGCCCGCAATTGGCGTCGGCGCAGAGCGGTGTCTTCGGCAGCGCCTCGCGCACCGCATGCGCGATGGCGATTTCCTTCGGCAGCGGCTTCACGCCGATCTTGAGCTTGAAGAAGTTGAAGCCTTCCTTGAGCTTGGCGTGAGCCTCCGCGACATCCGCTTCGGCTGTCGGATTGCCGAGCAGCCACATCGGTTTCACCGCGTTGCGGCGCGGCTTTGCGATCAGGTCGATCAGGCGTTGTCCGGTGGCACGGCCGATCAGGTCGAGCAGCGCCATCTCGACCGCGGAATGCGCGCCGCCGTTGCCGACCAGGGCGCGGTGCATGGTCTTGCAGAGCGCCGCCCAATCCCGCGCGTCCTTGCCAACCAGAAATGGCGCGAGATGATCGCGCACCGCGGTGACGAGCCCGCCCTGGGTGTCTCCGGTCATGGTCGGCGCCGACGCCGCTTCACCCCAGCCGACCGTGCCGTCGGCGGCTTCGATGCGCACGAGAAGATTCTGTGCCGCAGTGATCGTCTCGGCCGCCATCTTCATCGGCGACTTGAGCGGCAGCGCGACCGGAATGGCATCGACACGGCGGATGACGAGCGGCGCCGTCTCGGTGCGGGATGGTGGCGATACTCGGGCGAGGACGTTCACGGCGGACTCAGTCCAGCTTGATGCCGGCATCCGAGACGACCTTGCGCCAGCGCGCCACGTCGGCGCTCACGACCTTGGCGTATTCTGCGCCGCTGATGTCCGGCACCACCGAACCGTTCCTTTCCCAGGCGGCCAC
The DNA here is from genome assembly GCA_040510745.1 of Xanthobacteraceae bacterium. Taxonomy (GTDB): domain Bacteria; phylum Pseudomonadota; class Alphaproteobacteria; order Rhizobiales; family Xanthobacteraceae; genus Z2-YC6860. The sequence continues at coordinate 571 of JBEVIJ010000206.1, read as the reverse complement.
AATCATGGGCAGCGCCATCGCCGCCTTGACCTCCTTGATCATGCGATCGATCGCTTCCTGCGGAGTACCCTTCTTCGCGAGGATGCCATACCAGGTAGAGAACTCGAAGCCTGGCAGGCCGGCTTCGGCGGACGTCGGCACGTCCGGTAGTGCGGGCACGCGCTTCTGTGCGGTCACTGCGAGGCCGCGCAGCTTGCCCGAGGCGATCTGCGGACCCGATGTGCCGAGACCGTCGAACGCCATCGGCACGTGACCGGCGAGCAGATCCTGCATCAGCGGACCCGCGCCACGGTAGGGCACGTGGTTGAGCTTGGTCTTCGCCATCGAATTGAAGAACTCACCGGCAAGATGATGCGTCGTGCCGGCGCCGGCTGAGCCGTAGTTCACCTGGTTCTTTTGCGTGTACTCGATGAACTCCTTCAGCGTCTTCGACTGGATTTTCTCCGGGTTAATCGACACGACGTGCGGCGGCTGCGCCAGCATGATGACAGGCACGAAGTCCTTCTCGATGTCGTAATCGAGCTTGGGATAGATCGACGGCGCGATGGTGTGGTGCGCGGCACCGATCAGG
>JBEVIJ010000205.1:0-22612 GCA_040510745.1 Xanthobacteraceae bacterium | reverse complement strand
CAGGACGTGATCGACATGAACCGCCGGCTCGGCGGTGACGCATCGCTCAACGCGCCGATTCGCGAGGACGGCGACTCGGGCGAATGGCAGGACTGGCTCGCCGATAACAGCGAGAGCCAGGAAACGGTCATGGCCGCGCATGAAGAGCTGGACAACCGCCGCCAGGCGCTGTCGTCCGCGCTCGGGGTCCTCAACGACCGCGAGCGCCGCATCTTCGAGGCGCGGCGCCTCGCCGACGATCCGGTCACGCTCGAAGAGCTCGCCGAGGAGTTCGGCGTGTCCCGCGAACGGGTGCGCCAGATCGAAGTGCGCGCGTTCGAGAAGGTGCAGAAGGCGGTGAAGAACAAGGTCGCCGAGATCGAGCGCCCGACGGCAGCGCCCGAGGCACTGCCGGCGCACTGAGGCTGCACCAGAGTTACGATGGCCGGGCTCGCGCCCGGCCATTTTGTTTTTGCTGCACCCTCCAGTGTCGTCCCCGCGAAAGCGGAGACGACACCGAGTAGATAGCGCGGTCAAACTAACCCGCCAACGTCCTCTCAACCCGCTTCTTCGCCTCATCCAGCGCGGCCAGAACCTGGTTCATGCCGCGCCGCAGTTGCGTCGTCGCAAAGCCCATTGCCGACTCCGGATAGCGGTCGAGATCAGCCGCCACCGACAGCGGCGTGAGCGGCGCGGTGTGACCGCCGAGATCGCGCCGGAACCGCGTGCCGCGCGTGTAATTCAGCGGCACCAGCAGCCGCGAGATTTGGTGCAGCACGTTGTTGGCGGCCTCTGCCTTGACACGGCCCGCGTCGAGGCCGGCCGACATCTGTGTTAGCGCCGCATCGAGCCGACCCACAGCTTCGCGCGCCGGCGCAAGATCGAACCGGGCGCCCGCGGCCGCCTGGTACTTCGCCAGCGTGCCGTCGAACTCCTTGAGCAGCGCGCGCCAATCCCACGGCAGCACCTTGGCGTTGGCGAGCCTGTACACCGACAGTGCGTAGACCCTGATGTCGGAGAGCAGAACGCCCTTGTCCGCCACCGGCATCAGGTCGTCGTCGGTGTGCCACTCCAGGTTTCCGCCGTTGCCCATCACGTAATAGTAGCCGCGCTTCTCGATCTCGGCCTTCGGGATGCGCGACGACGACGAAAAGAACCCGGTGATGCCCAGGTTGTTGAACGAGAAGTCCGACGACTGGTGCGGGCGCCGTCCCTCGGCGTCCTGGCCGGTCACGTCCTTCACCACGCCTTTCACGAAGCCGGCGTTCTCCGCCATCCACGGGATCAGCTGATAAGCGGTGGCGTCGCGGCAGCCGGGGCTGTCGCAGTTGAGATGCGCAAGACAATTTTGCGCGAGGTCGAGGCCGAACTCATCGGCGTACCAGGTGCTGCCGGCGAAACGTCCGGTGGAATGCCCCGGCCACCAAGCGACCCGCACGCTGGACTCGAGCGTGTCGCGGTGCGTCCACAGCATGCGCGCGATCTCGAGCATGCAGGCGTCGCCGGTGGCGTTGTCGCCGACGCCCACGTCCCAGGAATCGTAGTGACCGTGCAGCAGCACGAACTTGTCCGGCTCGCGCTTGCCCGGAATTTCAACGACCGGAAGGACGCTCTTGAACCAGCCGGTTTCAAATTTGGTGACGATCTCGGCGCTGCCGCCCTTCTCCGCCAGCGCGATCAGCGCCTTGCCGTCCTCGTTGTTGACCGCGACCGACGGGATGCCGGGCCGGTGCGGCAGGTCTTCGAGGTCCGATGTGCCCCAGGTGTAGCTGCCGCCGCCCCAGTGCGCGTATTTGTCGGGATTGACGAAGACGATGCCGACGGCGCCGAGCAACTCAACGGCAGCGGCGCGATCGGCGTTGATCATGCCGTGCTGCACCACGATCTTGCCCTTGAGGTCCGGCGTGCCGGGCGCCGGATCGAAATTGTCACCGAACATCTCCGCATTGGCCCGGTCCCAGCCCGGCGGCGGGTTGACCGGCTTGGCGATGAACACCAGGGGCGCGCTCAGGCCGTCGGGCACCGGCCTGCTCATCGGCGCGGGCCGGGCAAACATTGTCCTCCCGTTGGCTTCGATATGAGCGCCCTTCGGCAGCGCCAGATAGAGCGTCGGCTCATAGACCTTCACCGGCACGCCGAGCGCCGTCAGGCGATCGATCATGTGCCGCGCCGCGCGATTGCAGTCGTCGGGATGCTCGCGGCGGATGGTGGAAAACAGCTCGACCAGCGGCCAGGCGTCGTCGAGTCTCGCGCTGGACAGCAGCGCCTTTTCGCTATCGTTCAAGTGACGTCCCTTCCCTGCAAACGCTCCGCACTGTCGGCGTGTCAATTGATTTTGGTTCCGGTCTGCTGGATCACCTTGGCCCAGCGATCGATCTCCCTCAGAACAAAGGCTTGAGTGGCATCAGGCGTGTCGCCACCCGGCTCGACTCCAAGGTCGGCAAGCTTGTTCTTGATGTCGGGCGCGGACAGCGCCGTCACCAGGCCGGAGTGCATCTTGGCCACGATCTCGTCGGGAACCCCGGCTGGACCGGCCATGCCGAACCAGTTGGTCGTGACGATGGAAGGATAGCCCTGCTCGGCAATGGTCGAAATGTCCGGGAATGTCGGGCTGCGCTGCGGCCCGCTGACCGCGATGGCGCGCATCAGGCCGGAGCGGATGTGGGGCGCAGCCGACGGCAGGCTGTCGAACATCGATTCGATCCGGCCACCGATCACATCCTGCGTCGAAGCCTGCGCGCCCCGGTAAGGCACATGAACGATGTCGATGCCGGCGGCGATCTTCAGCAATTCCCCAGTTAGATGATGCAGCGTTCCGACGCCGCCGGTGCCGAAGTTGAGCGCGCCGGGCTTGGCTTTTGCGAGCGCGACATACTCGCCGAGAGTCTTGACCGGCAAGTCCTTGTTCACCAGCAGCACAAGCGGCAGACGCCCGTAGATTGTGACCTGCCGGAAATCCTTTCGCGGGTCGTAAGGCTGATGCATCAGCGTCGCATTGATCGCCTGCGAGGCGACAGCGGTGGTCAGCCATGTGTAGCCGTCGGGCGGCGCCTTTGCGACCGCGTCGGCCCCGATGATGCCCCCGCCGCCCGGCCTGTTCTCGACGACGATGGACTGCCCAAACTGCATTTGCAGCGAGTTCCCAAGCGTCCGTGACAGAATGTCGGACGCACCAGCCGGCGGCGAACTCGAGATCAGACGAATGGCGCGTGTGGGCCATGCACCCTGCGCGGCGCCGGGGCGCACCAGCAACAGGCTCGGCGCCGCCAGCAGCATTCGACGGGTCAAATTCATCACTTCGGTCCTTGAAATCGTTGACGAGGTTAGCAACGGTCACGGGATGCGAAAAGCAAGATTAGGACCAGCAGAGCTGCCAAGAGGGCAAACATGAGCCGCATATTGCGGGTTGCAGCAGCGCAGAGCGGCCCGATCCAGAAGGCCGACAGCCGCCAGTCGGTGGTCCGGCGCATGATCGACCTGCTCGATCAGGCCAAGGACCAGAAATGCGATCTGGTGGTGTTTACCGAGCTTGCGCTGACCACATTCTTCCCGCGCTGGTACATGACCGACCAAACGGAAATCGATTCCTGGTTCGAGCGCCAGATGCCCAATGCCGCCACCCGTCCGCTGTTCGAACGGGCGGCCGAGCACAAGATCGGCATCTCGTTCGGCTACGCCGAGCTCGCGCCGGATGGCTACCGCTTCAACACGTCGATCCTGGTCGACCGCGACGGCAAGATTGTCGGCAAGTACCGCAAGGTGCACCTGCCCGGCCACGCCGAATTCGATCAGGCGCGGGCGTTCCAGCATCTCGAGAAGCGCTATTTTGAGCCGGGCGATCTCGGCTTCAACGTCTGGCGCACCATGGGCGGCATCCTCGGCATGTGCATCTGCAACGACCGCCGCTGGCCCGAAACCTACCGGGTGATGGGCTTGCAGGGCGTCGAACTGGTCATGCTGGGCTACAACACGCCGTCGGTGAACTCGCAGAAGGCCGACGAAGGCCCCGAGCAGCGCATGTTCCAGCATAAGCTGTCGCTGCAGGCCGGCGCGTACCAGAACTCAACATGGGTCGTCGCCACCGCCAAGTGCGGCATCGAGGATGGGCACCCGCTGTTCGGTGGCAGCATGATCGTCAATCCCGACGGCGCGGTTGTCGCGCAAGCCACGACCGAACAGGATGAACTGGTGGTGGCCGACTGCGACCTCGACGCGACGATCTTCGGCAAGCAGACGGTTTTCGATTTCCAGCGCCATCGCAGGATCGAGCATTACGGCCGGATCACCAGTCAGACCGGCGTGGTGCTGCCGCCGGAGGCTTGATCAGCGGATCGGCACAGTCGGGGTGGGCGCCGGCCCGATGCCGTAAGCTTTCGCCATGTCGACGTTGGATTTGAGCGCCTCGTTGGTGGCATTGAGCACTGCGTCGATAAACTCGCGATCCTTGTTGTCACGCCATGGAATTTCGCGCTGGCCGCTGCAGTCCACCATACCCGGCCTCGTCACAAAGAAATCCTTGAGTCCATTGCGCGTGGTGATGCTCGCGATCTCGTCGCCTTTGCCTTTCAACCGCAGTTCCACGACGTCGTACAAGGCGGTGCAATGCGCTTTGTCGATATCGGCAAGCAAGGCCGACTCCTTGGTCTGGCTCAGGACCTGAGCCGGGACGAGCGCAAGTCCGCCCGCAAGACCTGCCGCAAGACCTGCCGCGATGCATCGGCGCCGATGCCCAACGATCCGCAGTTTCATGAATGTCACCCTCTTGTGGCCCTATGCCCCGGTTCGCGGAGACGAATGGAACGGCTTTACTGCCGCCACGCGGTGAACGCCTGGGCGAACGCGCGCTCGCCGGGCGTGCCCTTTTCCATCGCCAGGATGGCGCGGCGGTTGTTGGCATAGACCATCGGGATGTCGAACCAGCCGCGTTCCTTCAAGAGCTGAATGTTGCGCTGCATGTCGGCCTCGATCGACGACAGGCCGATCAGGAAGAAGCCGGGCGTCACCTTGACCGCGAGGCCGGCCAGCGGCACGCCGCGGGTCTGCTCGGCCTGCTTCATCAGCACGCCGGGCACGTTCTGCACGCCGCCTGACGGCGTATCCGACGGCAGGTTGAACATGATCTCGATGGTGTGGCTGGCCGGCAGCGACGCATCGGCGTTGCGGCGCAGCGACCAGGTCATCGTCATCTTGCGCTCGGGAATTTCGATGTCGGCGCGCACCGCAAGCTCGGCCGGCCGGCCCGGCGCCGGCGCCATCATCTCGGTGCGCCACACTGCCGTGCCGAGCAGGCGCTTGCCTTGCGGATCGTCCGGGTCCTCCTCGTAGAGCACGACGCGCTGCGCGACGGCGGGCGCGCCGGACGGCTGGGTCTGCGGCCCGCCGAGCCGGTCGGTGATCTTCGGCCGCTGCTGCGGCGTGGTCGTCCCCGGCGCTGCCGGCTTGCTTGAGCCGCTGACCATGGCGACGAGGCTGCTCGCAGCGTCGCCGATCGCATCACGCTGCCACCAGGCCAGCACGCCGAGCGCAATGCCGAACAGAGCGATGGCTGCGATGGTCAGATATTTGCCGTATGCGCGGAGCTCTCGCGGCCGCCGCGGCTCCGGAGACTCTTCGCGGCCGCGCTGCTCGGACCGTCGCGGGCGCGGCGGCGGCTCGGAAAACTCGAACGACGGCGGCGGCTCCTGTTCCGGCGGTGGCGCCCATTGGTCCTCCAGCGGCAGCACAGGCTCCGGCCGCCGCTGGTCGTATTGGCTCTCGCGCTCGTGGCGCGTCTCGTGACGCGTGTCCGGCCGCGCCTCTTGCCGGTTGAAGTCCTGCGGCTGCGGCGGCGGCTGGCGCGGCGCCGCCGGTTGTTCGAACGAATACGATTGCCGCGGCATCCGCGGCGGCGCCTCGGCAGGCTGTCCGCTCATCGCGTCCCGGAATCCGCGCACCGCCTCGTCGGTCAGCGAGGAAGCGTCCTGCGGCCGCTCGCGCGGCGCATCGTGACGCTCTTGGCCGCGCTCTTGACCGCGCTCCTGGCCGCTATCATGGCTGGCCGCCTGTGCGAGGTCGTCCCAAGGATCCGGTGCGGGCGGCGGTGCCGGCGGCGAAGGTGGTGGTGGCGGTGGAGGCGGCGCGGCGCGTGCCGGCTCTTCCCGGCGAGACGGCAGAGCGGGCCGCGGCGGTAGCGGCTTGCGCGGCTCTTCGCGGGCGCGGCGGGCGGACTCCGCCTCAACCTTGCGGATCGCCTCTTCCAGCGCGAGCCGCTCGCGGGTGATCTCCGACTCATCCAGCGCCGGCACGACACCGCGCAATTGCGCGACCAGCGCGGTGCGCGCCCGCTCATAGAGCGCGCGCCGGTTCTCACCGGTGTTCTTGTCGAGCCCTTCGACGGCGCGAAGGATGAGCGGGTGATAGTCAGCCATCGTGCCTGGTGTCTGTCACGCTCAGGTTTCGAATGGGTTATGCATCAGGATAGTGTCTTCCCGCTCCGGGCTGGTCGATAGCAAGGCCACCGGACAACCGATCAATTCCTCGATCCGGCGGACGTATTTGACTGCCGCTCCCGGCAATTGCGCCCAAGAGCGCGCCTTCGCCGTCACATTGCTCCAGCCCTCGGCTGTCTCATAAATCGGCTCGACGCGAGCCTGCGCGTGTTCGCCGGCAGGAAGATAGTCGATTTCGCGGCCGTCGAGCTTGTAGCCCGTGCAAATCTTGATCTCAGGAAAGTCGTCCAGGATGTCGAGCTTGGTGAGCGCGATGCCCTGGATTCCGCAGGTCCGCACGGTCTGGCGCACCAGCGCCGCATCGAACCAGCCGCAGCGGCGCGGGCGCCCGGTGACGACGCCGAATTCCTTGCCCTTGGTTCCGAGCGTCTTGCCGATCTCGTTGAGCTGCTCGGTCGGGAACGGGCCTGCGCCGACGCGGGTCGTGTAAGCCTTGGTGATGCCCAGCACGTAACCGATCGCGTTGGGACCGAGACCCGAGCCGGTCGCGGCCTGCGCCGCGACGGTGTTCGACGAGGTGACATACGGATAGGTGCCGTGATCGATGTCGAGCAGCGCGCCCTGCGCGCCTTCGAACAGGATGCGCTTGCCCTCGCGGCGCTTCTCATCGAGCAGCGACCAGACCGAATCCATGAACGGCAGCACCTTCGGCGCGACCGCGGCAAGATGCTCGTACACCGCGCGTGAAGCAATCTCCTCCATACCCAGGCCGCGACGCAGCGCATTGTGGTGCGCGAGCAGCCGCTCGATCTTGCCGTTCAGCACATGGAGGTCCGCGAGGTCCATCAGCCGGATCGCACGGCGGCCAACCTTGTCCTCGTAGGCCGGGCCGATCCCGCGGCCCGTGGTGCCGATGGCTCCCGTGCCGGAGGCCTTTTCGCGGGCAACATCCAGCTCCTGATGCAACGGCAGGATCAGCGTGACGTTCTCGGCGATGCGCAGGCTCTCCGGCGTCACCGTGACGCCCTGCTCCTTGAGCCGGCCGATCTCGTCGATCAGTGCCTTCGGATCGAGCACGACACCGTTGCCGATCACCGACAGCTTGTTGCGCACCACGCCGGAGGGCAGCAGCGACAGCTTGTAGGTGACGCCGTTGATGACCAGGGTATGGCCGGCGTTGTGCCCGCCCTGAAAGCGCACCACCACGTCGGCCTGCTCGGACAGCCAATCGACGATCTTGCCTTTGCCTTCGTCGCCCCATTGCGAGCCGACGACCACCACATTCGCCATGCGAAAACCTTCCCCCGGACCGGCGGCGCCCCGCGCCCACGCGCTACAGCCGATGGGGCCTCATTCCGGATAAAGGATGACGCCCCGCGAGGCAAGGCAAATGGCCCCCGCGCTGGCGCGCAGCATAGTCGAAAATCTCTGATTTCTCAATTGCTTGCGTTATCCGCCAGAAGCCACTGAGCGGCTCAAAACCGCAGCGGCCGCGCGGACTGCACCTGCGGCAGCGCCCTCACCTTGGCCAGCACATCCGGCGGCAAATCGCCGTCGATCTCGATCAGCGCTACGGCGCTGCCGCCCGGTGCCTCGCGGCCAACGTGGAAGGTCGCGATGTTGATACCGGCATCGCCCAGCGTCGAGGAGAACTTGCCGATGAAGCCCGGCTTGTCCAGGTTGGTGATGTAGACCATGGACGGGCCGAACTCGGCGTCCATCCGGATGCCCTTGATGTTGACGATGCGCGGCCGGCCGTCGGCGAACACCGTGCCGGACACCCAGCGGGTCTGCTGCGGTGTCGTCACCGAGAACGTCATCAGGCTTTCGTAGTCGCCCTCGGCCTCGCGGGTCATCTCCTCGATCACGATGCCGCGCTCCTTTGCGACCACCGGGGCAGACACCACATTGACGTCCTGCAGCATCGGCCGCAGGAACCCGGCCATCGCCGCGGAGGTGAGCGCCTTGGTCTTCATCTGCGCCACCGCGCCTTCGTAACTGATCTGAATCTTGGTGATCCCGCCCTCGGTGAGCTGGCCGGCGAACGAGCCCAGCTTCTCGGCGAGCGCGATGAAAGGCTTGAGTCGCGGCGCCTCCTCCGCGGTGATGGAGGGGAAGTTGACGGCATTCGAGATTGCGCCGCGCAACAGATAGTCGGACATCTGCTCGGCGATCTGCAGCGCCACGTTCTCCTGCGCCTCGGTGGTGGCGGCGCCGAGATGCGGCGTGCACACGACATTGGGCAAGGTGAACAGCGGATTGCTGGTTGCCGGCTCTTCGACGAACACATCGAATGCGGCGCCCGCGACATGACCGGACTTGAGCGCCTCATAAAGTGCGGCCTCGTCGACCAGCCCGCCCCGCGCGCAATTGACGATGCGCACGCCCTTCTTCATGCGCTTGAGCGCGGCCGTATCGACGATGTTCTTGGTTTTCTCGGTGAGCGGCGTATGCAGCGTGATGAAGTCGGCGCGCTTGAACAGGTCCTCAAGCTCGACCTTCTCGACGCCGAGATCCACCGCCCGCTCAACCGACAGGAACGGATCGTACGCGATCACCTTCATCCGGAGGCCAACCGCGCGGTCGGCGACGATCGACCCGATGTTGCCGCAGCCGATCACGCCGAGCGTCTTGCCGAAAATCTCGACGCCCATGAACTTGTTCTTTTCCCACTTGCCCGCGCGCGTCGAGACGTCGGCCTCGGGGATTTGCCGCGCCAGCGCCAGCATCAGCGAGATGGCATGCTCGGCGGTGGTGATCGAATTGCCGAACGGCGTGTTCATCACGATGACGCCCTTGGCGGTGGCCGCGGGGATGTCGACGTTGTCGACACCAATGCCGGCGCGGCCGATCACCTTGAGTTTTTTCGCCTTCTCGAGAATCTTCGGCGACACCTTGGTGGCGGAGCGGATCGCCAGGCCATCGTAACCGCCGATGACTTCGGCGAGCTTGTCCTTGTCCTTGCCGAGGCTGGGCTGGAAGTCGACCTCGAGGCCGCGGTCCTTGAAAATCTGCACGGCGGCCGGAGAAAGAGCGTCGGAAATGAGAACCTTGGGCATGTGAATTTATCCAAAACTAGCAGGACACCTGTGGCTGTCATCACCTGCGAAAGCGGGTGATCCAGTAAACACGGTTGTCTGCGATTAAATTGAACCTCTGGGGTTACTGGATGCCCGCTTCGCGGGCATGACATCGAATGTGTGGAGCGGCCGCGAACTACGCCGCCTTGCGCTGCGCTTCCTTGGCCTGGCGGTAGGCCCAGTCGAGCCACAGCGTGAGCGCCTCGACGTCGGATGCCTCGACCGTGGCGCCGCACCAGATGCGCAGCCCCGACGGCGCGTCGCGGTAGGCGTCGATGTCGTAGGCGACACCCTCCTTCTCGAGCATCGCCGAGATGCCCTTGACGAACTTGGCCTGCGCATCCGCCGGCAGCTTCACGACCTCCGGATCGACCACCTTGAGGCAGACCGAAGTATTGGAACGGATGCTGGGATCGGACGCGAGGAAAGCGATCCACGCCGTGCGCGCAACCCACTCGGCGACGACCTTGGCGTTGTCATCGGCGCGCTTCATCAGCGGCTTGAGGCCGCCGATCGACTTCGCCCAATCCAGCGTGTCGAGATAGTCCTCGACGCACAGCATCGAAGGGGTGTTGATGGTGCCGCCTTCAAACACGTCCTCGTTGATCTTGCCGCCCTTGGTGAGCCGGAAGATTTTCGGGATCGGCCACGCCGGCTTGTGGCTTTCGAGCCGCGCCACCGCGCGCGGCGACAGCACGATCATGCCGTGCGCCGCTTCGCCGCCGAGCGCCTTCTGCCAGGAGAACGTGACGACGTCGAGCTTGGCAAATTCCAGCGGCTGCGCGAACGCCGCGGAGGTGGCGTCGCAGATCGTGAGGCCCTGGCGGTCGGCCGCGATCCAATCGGCGTTCTTCACGCGCACGCCCGAGGTGGTGCCGTTCCAAGTGAACACCACGTCGCTCGCCGGATCGACCGTGGACAGATTGGGCAATTCGCCGTACGGCGCCTTGAGCACCGTCATGTCCTTGAGCTTGAGCTCGTTCTTGACGTCGCTGATCCAGCCTTCGCCGAACGATTCCCATGCGATCATGGTGACCGGCCGCGGACCGAGCAGCGACCACAGCGCCATCTCGACGGCACCGGTATCCGATGCCGGCACGATGCCGATGCGGTGGTCCGCCGGCACTTGCAAGATTTCGCGCGTCAGGTCGATGGCACGCTTGAGCTTCGCCTTGCCGCCTTTCGAGCGGTGCGAGCGTCCCAGGACGGCATCGGTGAGGGCTTGGAGTGACCAGCCGGGGCGCTTGGCGCAGGGGCCGGACGAAAAGTGCGGGATGGCCGGCCGCACGCCGGGCATATTGCTCATTGATCTACCCTTCCAGATAGAAGCTCCTCGGTGGGGAGGAGTGGCCCGCGGATGGCAATAAGGAAGGGTAAGCCGCCCGTCAAGACGGCGGGCAGGCGGTCAGTCCAGCATCCAGCGGAAACCCAGGCGGATTTCCTGGGCTGTCATGTCGCGGAACGTGACGCGACTGGTGTAGCCCGGCGGCAGCAGGCCGGTCGCGACCTCGCCAAGATTGAGATAGCGATAACTCAGGTCGAGCAGCAGCGAGGGGGAGAACTTGTAGCTGACGCCGCCCATGAGCGCCCAGGACGGATTCCATTTCCGGCCGTCGTTGACGCCCTCCCACACCACGTTGGTGGTGTACTCGTGGGCCCGAAGATTGGTCATGCCGACGCCGGCCCCGACATAGGGCGTGAAGCCACCCCAGTTGCCAAGGTCGAGGTAGGCATTCGCGAGCACCGTCAGGGCGTCGATCTTGACGGAGTAAAATCGGGAGTTGGTCGCGGTATCGCCGTAAAGCTGCGCGCGCTTGGCGAAGTCGACCGTGACGTCGCTGCGGAACCATTTGTATTTGTGCCCGCCGGCGCCGACCACGAAGGTGTCCTGAACGATCGACGCCGTGACCGTGTCCGGCGCGGGCGCATCGACGGAGCCGACGCGATTGGTGCGGGTCCGATATCGGCGCGCGCGTACCAGCCCGAGATCAACTCGGTGTAGTACGGCTTCCTGAAATCGGGCAGCCAGGCGCCGGGCGGGTCGGCCGCATGCGCGGGCGCGATCATCGCGAGACCGCAAACCGACGCCGTGACAAGAACCCTGAACCCACGCATGACGATGGCCCTGCTTAGCCTCTCCGCATGAGCGGCGGATACGATTGCATCGGCTCGTATTTGGACCCCGAATCGAGGAACCATCGCACGCCGAACTTGAAGTCGTGCGACGTGATGTTGCGGAAGTGCATCGGGTTGTTGACGTTGTTCTGCCCGAGATAGGTGACCAGGTCGCCGGAGAGCGCGTCGCCGAGATCGACGTAGCGGTAGGCAAACTCGATCGTGACGTTGTTCGTGACTTTATAGGCAACGCCGGCGTGGGCCGCCCACGCGAAGTTGGCCTTCGACGCCGAAACGCCGTGCGCAACACCGCCGCCTGGGCAGGTGGTGCAGATGTCCATGAAGTTGCTGATGGTGTTCCACGAGCCGCCGATGCCGACGCCGACGAACGGCGTGAAGGCGCCCCAGGTGCCGAGGTCAGCGTAGACGTTGGCAAGCACGAGCCATTCCGATTTGCTGCCGCGATATTCGTCGGTGTACGTGTTGCCGCCCGCATAGACGATGTCGTAGCCATGGAAATTTGACTTGCCCCGGTACTCACCGGTGACGTCGGCGCGCAGCCAGTTGTTGAACTGATAGCCGAGGCCAAGACCGAAAATCGGCGCGCTGTCGAAATCCTTGTGGATGTTCTCGACGCGGTCGACCGAGTCGTACAGCACGTTGAACAGGCTGCCGAGACGCTGATTGCTCATCCCGATGTCGCCGCGCAGGTACCAGCCCTTGGCGAAGTCCTCGTAATACGGCATCGGCGGCGGCGGCATCAGTTGCGGCATGTCCGCGGCGTGCGCCGCGGTCGTGGCAATCAGTCCGATACCAGCAAACGCAATCGCTTTTACGCTCACCATGACTATGTCCTCTCGTCCGCGGCCGCACGAAATTCCGGCCTTCGTCGAGGCAACATGGCAGCGAATGCTTTACTTTTTAACCGTGAATGTTAACGACTGCGCGCGAGGCGCCGCCGTTACGGGGCTTTGAATGCGAAATTAAAATTTCCTTCACGATTTGGACGCGGCGCGCGTGTCATCAGGTTACCGACGGCGCGCTGCAAAAAACGAAACGCCCGGCGCACATAGGCGAGCGTAGCGACGCCGTTCTTCGAACGGCCATGGCCAGGCATGACGTCGCAAGATTCGTCGCAAGATTCGACGTGAAGGAATATCTAGTCCTTGCCGCCGTCGAGCTTGCCGATGTGATGCTGCGAGTAGAGCTCGACACCGAGATCCTTGACCAGCGAAAGCTGCGTCTCGAGGAAGTCGATGTGCTCCTCCTCGTCATGCATCAGCTTCTCGAACAGGTCGCGCGACACGTAATCGCGCACGCCGTGGCAGTGCGTCGCCGCTTCCTCGTAAAGCGTGCGCGCCGAGATTTCCGCCTTGAGGTCGCAGTCGAGCACTTCCTTGATGTTCTGCCCGATGTGCAGCGGATCGAGGACCTGCATGTTGGGGAAGCCATCGAGAAAGATGATGCGCTCGACCAATTTGTCGGCATGCTCCATCTCCTCGATCGATTCCTTGCGCCAGTACTTGGCGAGATCCTGGTACCCCCAGTTTTCCAGCAGCCTGTAATGCAGCCAGTACTGGTTGATCGCGGTCATCTCATGCCGCAGCGCTTTGTTGAGGTACTCGACAACCTTGGCATCGCCCTTCATGACACGCTCCATTCCACCGGGGTGACGTCCCCGTCATATATTGGAGTAATTCTAAACTACCAGATGCGGTCCTGGAATGGGCTTCGACGGCGTTTTCCGCCGGTCTTGCCCCCTCAACAGCTCAATTCAGGATTGTGTCTGGTCCGCGCAGCCGTGGCACGCCGTCGGGCAGGCCGCCGCGCCGAGCGCCTCGTCCATGATCCTGCGAATGGTGCGGGCACAGCGGCCGCACTGGGCGCTGCAGCCGAGGCAGCCGTAAACCTGGCTGGTCGAACGCGGCTTCGCGTTCGCCTGGACGGCGGAGCGGACATCCTTGTCCGTCAATACGTTGCAAGAACAGACGATCATCGGCCGAGAACTTCCCCGAACGTCAAATTCGATAACCTGCGGGGTTGCCGCGGCGCAAAGAAAAAGCGCTGTTTTTATACGTTATCTAATCTGCGAGGGACGAGCCGCATCATGAGCGGCGGGCACGTGCGGCATCGTCCGGGCTTCATCCGCCGGCAACCCAACCATCCAGCCGGATGATCTTGGCTGCGCGCGACGGCCTTTAATTGGACCCGGACTCAACTTGTCGGGCTGACGGGCTCATTTGGCCGTCCAGCCAGTCTTCGGTCTCCGCAAGGTGAAGATACGTTAGCTCCATCCGCTGATAGCGGCGGCGGCTCGCGTCATCGCGGGCATTTTCTGCCATCTCGGCGCAGTTTTCTGCATTTTCTCTCAACTTTTTTGCGCGCGGCATAGCGGCACCTCCTCCGACTATTTCCAGTTTCATCAAACACCCTCCCTTTGGTTTGGTTCCTGTGTTCGGAGGCAAACATTGCCTATCAGGATGCGCCGGACGAGCGGATCGCGAGAGCAAGGAACCCGCTTCATTCACAGCCGTTGTCAGCCAGCAAAAAGGCCAGAGGATGCATGTCTCTTGTTGCTCCCATCATTGCGCTTATCATTGCGCTTGGCGCGCTCGTGGCCATGACCGCGTTCGGGGTCGCGCGGATTGAGGCCGCGCACCCGCCCACCGGGCAATTCGTCGAGGTTGAAGGCGTGCGCTTGCACTTGGCTGAGACCGGTCTTGCGCGTGATGCTGCCGGCGCGGAGCCCGCCGTCGTTCTGATCCACGGTGCCAGCGGGAACATGGAAGACATGCGGCTTGCACTCGGCGAGAGGCTGGCGGCATCGCATCGTGTGATCTTGATCGACCGGCCGGGACACGGCTGGAGTTCGCGGCCGGCGGATGATTCTTATGCCTCGCCCGCCCGCCAGGCGGACCTCGTCGCGAAGGCGCTTGAGCAGCTCGGGGTGAGGCGCGCGATACTGGTCGGCCACTCTTGGGGTGGAGCGTTTGCGACCGCCTACGCGCTTGCGTTTCCAGACCGCACTGCGGGTCTCGTCTTGCTCTCCGCCGTGACCCACCCTTGGGCTGCCGACCCGGGCTGGTATAACAATCTTGCGGCGTTGCCCGGCATTGGTCCGCTGTTCCTGCGCACGCTTGTTTATCCGTTAAGCTTTTTCCTGGCCGACCGCGCCTCCCGCAGTGTGTTCGAGCCACAAGGGGTGCCTGACGACTACTTGCGCCGGGCTGCCATCCCGCTGGTGCTGCGCCCGAAGACATTCTTCGCCAACGCGCGTGACCTTGCACTGCTCAAGAGTTTCATTCTCGCACAGGTGCCACGCTACGCTGGCCTGCGCTCGCCGACGATCATCATTACCGGCGACCGCGACACAATGGTCTCGCCGGACATCAATGCCCGTGCCCTCGCTGCGACATTGCCGCATGCGAAGCTGGTTTTTCTTGAGGGCGTCGGACACATGCCACACCATGCCGCGCCGGACACAGTGGTCGCAGCAATCGATGAGTTGGCCCCGGTGTGATCGAACAACCAGGGTCATGTGCGTTCGCAGCACGTAGTGTTCGGTAGCGTACCGACCGGGATTTTCTCCCACGTGTCTAAAATCGGGCATCGCCGACGGGGGTCGTTTCGGGAAGTTGGCTTCGGTGCCTAACAAAGTTATCGCACTCCGGCCTCGGTGACTAGTTCCGTGATGTTGTGCAGCACGCCCCCTGCTCATGAATCCAGATGATTACCGCAAGCAGGCGGAGGAATGCGTGAAGCTCGCGCAAAGCGCGAGGACTGATCAACGGTCTGCTTTGTTGGAGATTGTTCAGGCTTGGCTAGGCCTCGCGGATCAGGCCGCGGAGGACGTATTGTTGAACGGCGACGGCGCGAAAACGGGCGATGGCCGGTCAACGTGAAAACAGCCTGTCGTAATGGGCTTTGACCGCGCCGTAGCACTCGCAGCAGCCTTCCCGCAGCCCTTCCACGTCCAAGATGCGAATATTGCCCCGCCGGTATTGGATCAGCCGTGCCTTTTGAAGCGTCCCGGCGACAATCGAAACGCTCGAACGCCGGACGCCTATCATCTGAGCAAGAAACTCCTGGGTGAGCGTCAGCTGGTCGCTTTCCGCGAGATCGCGCATCCGCAGGATCCAGCGACACATCCGTCTTTCGACCGAATGACTGGCGTTGCAGGCCGCCGATTGCTGAGACTGCGCAAACAATACTTGCTCGTGACGGATAATGATCGAGCGGAAAGCCGAGTTGTCGTCGGCAATGGTGCGGAGGCGGTCGGCGTCGACAACGGACGCAACGCCCGCTAGCTGCACGAGCCCTTTGTTCAGAGACACCTTGCCGTCGAGTGCCGAAGCTCCGTTCAAAACGCCATCCTTGCCCACCATCGCCGTTTCGATCATGTCGCCGACGCTCATTTCGACGACCAATGAGATCGCCCCAGAATGCGGGAAATAGACCCGTTTTACGGAGCCACCGGCTTCTGCCAACACATCCCCAAGCTTCAAATTGACGACCTTCAAGTGGGGTTGAAGTGCCGCGAAAATCTTGGCTGGAAGCGATGCAAGAAGACGATTAGGGGAATGGGCCATGACGCTGCTCCTGCCTGTTAGGCGGGAGCGCGGTCGCGTCTCTCAGCCACTGACGCCTGATCCACGGTCAGTGATCGCATGAATATGGGTATTGGTATGTACGATAGCCACCATTGGCTGGCTTGAAGTTATTCACGAAATTGGCACTATGTACGGAACCGAACGTTAAGACACCCGTTTGCTTATTAAGGGCCTTAAGGAAGCCGGATTATACCGGCGCGCCGCACTCAAAGTGCATTTGAGCTTCACGCTAGCTCATCCGGGCCAACGACAAGAACAACAAGATGCCCGGAGCCAGAGCTATGCGTGACGCACGCTATCTACGTGCCCAAGCGGACTTCTGCCTTGAAATGGCTCGCCAGATGAGCGACGCCAAGACTGCGGGCAACCTCAAAGCCGAAGCGGCGCGTTATCAGGCCGAGGCTGTCGCCATGGAAGAGGGCAAGCAGTCGTCGGCGCAGGATTTCCCCGGAGCGGGATGATCGGGCTGGCTACTAAGGTCGGCCAGCTACTCTTTCGGCTTCACCGGCTTCGATGAACCATCGGGAGCAGCCATGTTGCCGGGCGGGGTTTCCCCCTGTGGGCTGGCGGCGGGCGGTCCACCGGCGGGGGTCGTGGTGGGTGCCGTCGTGTCCGGCTTCCCTTTGGCGTCTGGCTTGAGTGGACGCCCCATTGCATCGTTAGGGGCCGTTGGATTTTCCGATTGGTTTTGCGGCACCGCGAGAGAGGTGCTGGCAACAAGGGCTATGGCGGCGAGTAAGACCCGCATGCGATCCTCCTGCGATGCCACTCAACCAGCCGGTTGCGGAATAGGTTCCGAACAAAACAACGGCCTGTCCGGTCAGGCCGCGGCGTCGGTCAGCACCTCGACGATGCCGTCCACCACGTCCTCGACCAGCGACTTGTCGTCGCCCTCGCCCATCACCCGGATCACCGTCTCGGTGCCGGACGGGCGGATCACCAGCCGGCCGTGGCCGTCGAGCCGCTGCTCGGCGCTCTTGATGGCGCGCACCACCTTGGCGTTCTCCAGCGGCTTGCCGGTCTTGTAGCGCACGTTGCGCATGATCTGCGGCAGCGGGTCGAAGCGGTGGCACACTTCGGAGGCCGGGCGGCCGAGCCTCTTGATCACCGCCAGCACCTGGAGCGCCGCGACCAGGCCGTCGCCGGTGGTCGCGTAATCCGACAGGATGATGTGACCGGACGCCTCGCCGCCGAGGTTATATCCCTGCTTGCGCATCTCTTCGAGCACATAGCGGTCGCCAACCGCGGTGCGGGCCAGAGTGAGACCCTTGGATTCGAGAAAGCGCTCCAAGCCGAGATTGGACATGATGGTGGCGACCACGCCGGGCTTGGCCAGGCGGCCCTCGTCTTTCCAGCTTTCCGCGATCACGGCCATGATCTGGTCGCCATCGATGAGCTGACCGCGCTCGTCGATCAGCACCACGCGGTCGGCGTCGCCGTCGAGCGCGATGCCGATATCGGCGCGGATCTCACGCACCTTGGCGCCCAGCGCGGCCGGCGCGGTCGAGCCGCACTCGTTGTTGATATTGAAGCCATCCGGCTCGACGCCGATCGACACCACCTCGGCGCCCAGTTCCCAGAGTGCGGCCGGAGCCACGCTGTAGGCGGCGCCGTGGGCGCAGTCGACCACGATGCGCAGGCCGTCGAGCGACAGGTTGCGCGGCAGCGTGCGTTTGGCGAACTCGATGTAGCGGTCCTGCACTCCGTCAATGCGCTTGGCGCGGCCGAGCGCGGCGGACTTGGCGAGCCGCTTCGACAGGTCGCTGTCCATCAGCTCTTCGATCTTGAGCTCGATGTCGTCGGACAGTTTGTGGCCGTCCGGGCCGAACAGCTTGATGCCGTTGTCGTCGTAAGGATTGTGCGAGGCCGAGATCATCACGCCGAGGTCGGCGCGCATCGAGCGCGTCAGCATGGCGACCGCCGGCGTCGGCATCGGGCCGGTGAGCAGCACATCCATGCCGACCGAGGTGAAGCCGGCGACCATCGCGGTTTCGATCATATAGCCGGACAGCCGCGTGTCCTTGCCGATCAGCACGCGGTGACGGTGGTCGCCATTGCGGAACATCAGCCCGGCGGACTGACCGACCTTGAGCGCAAGCTCCGGCGTGATCGCGATGTTGGCGCGGCCACGAATGCCGTCGGTTCCGAAATGCTTGCGGGCCATACTCCCCACCGAACTCGAATGACGCTGCAATGACGGGCCTGCCCCGACAGGCTCATACAGCAAGCTTATTCTTTGAAAATACGCCATCCCGGGGCGCGCAGGAAGCGCCGGACGGGATGGCGTTTGTTCTGACAATTGAAGGCGTTAGCTGGTTACCGATTTTGCGCGGCAAGGATCCGCTTACTGTTCGGCGGCCTTTTTCTCCTCGGGCTTCTTATCGGCCTTGGATTTCGACGGCTGGACGACGTTGACCGGGTCGGACCCGGCCATGCTCTCCTCGAGGCCCTGCTCCAGCGCGCGCTCCAGCGCACTGTCGGACTTGTCCGATTTCGGCGTCGGTTTCACCTCGGGATCGCCCCCGCGCTTTTTGATGGCCGCTGCGGTCATGATTGGTCCTCCTGATTGTGCGCCCAATACAACGCCCGAAGCCGCCGCGCGTTCCGCGCGGTCCCCAGACCCGGAAAAACATGCTCTAATCCCGCGGGTTGAAACGGCCGGGTGAGAGATGAAAGCCTATCCCTCCATCGAGGATTTGCGGCGGCGCGCCAAGCGCAACGTGCCGAAGATGTTCTTCGACTACGCCGAGGCCGGTTCCTATGCGCAGGAGACCTTGCGCAGCAATCGCGCGGACCTGGAAAAGATCAAGCTGCGCCAGCGCATCTTGCTCGACGTCGACAAGCGCGACACCTCGACCACCATCCTCGGCGAGACAGTGCCGGTCCCCATTGCGCTCGGGCCCATCGGCTTGGGCGGCATGATGTATGGCGACGGCGAGATCCACGCCTGCCGCGCCGCGCAAGCCGCCGGCATCCCGTACACGCTCTCCACCATGTCGATCAATTCGATCGAGGACGTGGCCGGCGCGGTCGACAAGCCGTTCTGGTTCCAGCTCTACGTGATGCGCGACCGCGGCTTCATCAAGGAGCTGATCCAGCGCGCGGCCGCCGCGAAATGCAGCGCGCTGATGCTCACGGTCGATCTCCAGGTGCTCGGCCAGCGCCACGCCGACGTGCGCAACGGCCTCACGGTGCCCCCGGAGATCAAGCTCAGGAACGTCATCGACATCATGACCAAGCCGACTTGGGCGCTGTCGATCCTCAAGAGCAAGCGCAAGACGTTCGGCAATCTCGCGGGCCACGTGAAGGGGATGGAGAACATCAACTCGCTGGCGGCATGGACCGCGAGCCAGTTCGACCCGACGCTGTCGTGGAAAGACGTCGAGTGGATCAAGAGCATCTGGCCGGGCAAGCTGATCCTGAAAGGCATTCTCGACATCGAGGACGCGCGCATCGCCGCCAAGTGCGGCGCCGACGCCATCAGCGTGTCGAACCACGGCGGCCGCCAGCTCGACGGCGCGCCATCCGCCATCTCGGCGCTGCCCAACGTGGTCGACGCGGTCGGCTCGCAGATCGAGGTGATGTTCGACTCAGGCATCCGCACCGGCGCCGACATCGTGCGCGCGCTGGCGCTCGGCGCGCGGTCCTGCATCGTCGGCCGGCCGTACATTTACGGGCTGGGCGCCGGCGGCGAGGCGGGCGTCGCGCACGCGATCGGCATTCTGGGCCGCGAGTTCGACATCACCATGGCGCTGTGCGGCGTGAAGAACGCGCGCGACATCAACGAGCGCGTGCTGGCCGAGCCGCGCGGAGGCAACCTATGAACAAGCCGATCAAGCTTCCGGGGCCCGACCATCCGATCACGATCACGCCCGGCCGCTCCCGCGTGCGCGTGATGCTGAACGGCCAGGCCGTCGCGGACACAAGGCGCGCGCTGGTGCTGCAAGAGGCGTCGTACCGGCCGGTGTTCTACATCCCGCGCGACGACGCGCAGATGGCGTGGCTCACGAAGACCGCGCACGGCACGCACTGCCCGTACAAGGGCGACGCGTCTTACTACACGATCAAGGCCGGCGATCGCGTCGCCGAGAACGCGGTCTGGAGCTACGAGACGCCGTATCCGGCGATGCACGCGATCGCCGGGCACCTGGCGTTCTATCCCGATTGCGTCGATGCGATCGAGGTCGAGAAGGCCTAAGCGCGGCTGCCACTTTCAGGGGATCTGATACACCGTCATCCGGTCGGCGACGCCGCGCAGCGCTGCATTCTGCTCGGTGAGCTTGAGCTTGCCGCGCTCGATCATCGCGGAGACTTGCGGATTGTCCACCACCGGCTTGGTGGCGAAGATCGCGAGCGCGTCCGCGAGACTCTGCACGCGCGCGGCGATGTTGACGGTCTGGCCGAAATAGTCGAGCCGGTCGTTGAGCGTCACCGCCAGGCACGGCCCTTCGTGGATGCCGATCTTGATCAGCAGATCGTCCTTGATGGCGCGCACCGAGTCGCGCATGCGCAGCGCCGCGGCCAGCGCGCGGTCCGGCGTCGGGAATGTCGCCATCACCGCGTCGCCGATCGTCTTGACGACAGCGCCCGCTTCCGACGCGACGATCTCGTTGAGAACGCGGAAGTGCTGGCGCACCAGATCGTAGGCGACCATGTCGCCGACGCGGTCGTACAGCGCGGTCGAGCCTTTGAGGTCGGTGAACAGGAACGTCAGGCTGGTGATCTTCAGCCCCTGATCGACGTCGAGCGTGTCGGTGCGGTAGATGTCGCGGAAAGTCTGATTGGTAAGCAGCTTCTTGGCGGTGAGGAACGGTTTCCGCTTGCCGAGCAGGTCATGCAGCTTGTCGCCGGCAATCCAGACCGACGGCAGCGCCCGCTGGTCGCTGCGGTTCTCGAACAACAGCCGCAGCGGCCCCGGCCGCATCTCGGTGGTGCCGGTCGGCGCATGCGTCTTGTTGAAGATCATCGCCAGGCTCTGGCGATCGCGCGTCGGCTCGCCCTTGACGTCGATGAAATGCGCGGCGTGCGTCACCGGCTCGAACACTATGATGAATTCCGCCGGCAGTTGCAGCGACATCGACGCCTTCTCGCCGGCCGCCAGCTCGATGGCGTCGAGCGTCATCTCCTCGATCAGTTCCTCCAAGCCCTCCTCCGGCAGATCGACGCCCGAGCCCCAGAATAATTGCCGGAAATATTCCACGATCGGCAGCGACTGCGGGTCGTGCGCCGCGATCCGCCGCACGCGGGGGCTGACCGTGAATGCGACCTCGACCATCTCGTCGAGCGTCGGCTCGTAGCCGGCGGCGCAGAGCGCGCAGTCATATGTGTCCTTGCGCACCGACTTGAGCGTGTGCATGGCGTCGAGCACGCCGCCGCAGCCCGGGCACAGCACGTTCCAGCTCAGCTCGAACAGCCCGAGCCGCGCGGCGTGCAGAAAGGCGCCGATCGCCTTTTCCGGATCGAGGCCGTGCTTGGCGGCAAAGCTGAGCACGTTGACGCGGCACAGCTCCCGGTCGGAGTCTTCGTTCACCAACGATGCAATGGCGGAGACGACCTGCGGATCGGCGGCGGCCCGCAGGGTGTCGAACAGGGCTTTGGTGTCGCTCATGGCCGAAATCTAGGCCGAAAACGCTCCTTCGCCAGGGGCGCCAACCCGCGGCATGCCGCATCGCTTTATTAGACTTATGTTCCTATATATGCATCCCCTCTTCCATCAATCCATTGCCCGCATCGGCGTGCGGCCGGACCGGCCCGACGCCGTGGTCGGGCCGCGCCAGCGCGGCTCGCGGCGGCCGCACACCGATGCCGCGGTCGCCGCCGTGCGCGATCTCGTCGAGCAGACCGTGCTGACCTACGGCGGGATCGCGGCGAGGACCGGCGTCGGCCGCGCCAGCATCTGCCGCTGGACGCGTGACTGCGCATGGCAGCGCCCGCTGTTTGCGCCGCGCGCCACCGATACGGTGCCGAGCGCCCGCGCCGGTGCGCGGCTGAAGCTGCGCACGCTGTTTGCGCGGCTCGCCGCGCTGGCGGAGCGCTCGATCCGCGAGCTCGAAGCTGCCGCCAGCGTCGATCCCGACAAGCTCGCCGAGGCGCTGGAGCTTCTCAAGATGGCCAAGCTCGCCGCCCGCCCGCGGCGGCGCCGGAAGCCCGAGGACACCGGCGCCGAGCCGCAGCTCTGGCACGCGCCTGCGCGCGCGGTGGTCCGCAGCCTGCGCGCCGCCAGCATCGACACCCAGCGCGCGCCCGAGGACGCGCTCATGGATTTCATCGACAGCCGCGCACCGCCGCCCGAGAAGCCCCGCCGCCAGCGCGGCCGCCGCTTCACCCGCGCCGACTATCACGCCTGGATGATGCAGAAGGTACGGTAGGGCGTCGGACGCCGTAGCCCGGATAGAGCGAA